>DAORNP010000094.1:14434-14678 GCA_035441065.1 Flavobacteriales bacterium
GTCGATAGGCCCGCCCACATCGCAACTGATGTCAGCGATCACGCTCAAGGCCCGCTGCGGGTCGCGCAGGTCGTCCGTGCTCAGGATCTTGGGGCCACGCGGATCCCAGAAATGGCAGGCCAAATACATGTGCGCACGTCGCGCATACGGAAGGAAGCGCGCGCGATGCCCTGAGGGATCGCCATGGAAGGCGGCTTTGTCGAAGGGAGCGCCATCGGCACGCTCGTAAAGGTCCTGTGTATTC
>DAORNP010000094.1:14692-15339 GCA_035441065.1 Flavobacteriales bacterium
AAACCGGCTTGGTGAACTGCTGCGCGAGGAATTCGCCGGGCTTAACGCGAGTGACTCCTGCCCTTTCGAGCACGCCCATGGCGCCTTTGCCCACGCGCCCGCCACCGGTCATCACGATGCGCAGATCCTTGGGCAAGGGGAATGCGTGCAGGTGGCGCTCGAGCTCCTCCAGGTCGTGGCACTCATGCGCCGGCCTCAAAGGCGGACCACCATGGGCGAGCTGCCAGGCACGGAATGCATTGTAGGCTCCAACGACGCCGGCCCAATACCCGAAGGCAAGCACACGGTCGCCATGCTGGTCGGTGAGCAGCTCGTGATCGATTAGGGTGATGCCCTTCTCCACCACGGCGCGCATGAGCTTTCGGTTGTGCGCCTGCTGCTTGATGGTGTGGCTGAAAAAGAGGTACGACTTGCCGGGGATGAACATATCCAACGGCACCTCCTTCACGCCGATGATCAGGTCGCGGTCGCTGAGATCGTCGGTGAGGCGAACTCCTTCTGCCTCGTATTCAGCATCGGAGAACGCGCGCACCGTGCTGCGCTGCACGGCGATGTCGATCTGCGGGAAACGGATGCTCACCTCACGGCATTGGGCGGGGGTGAGCGGCACGCGGCGGTCCGCAGGCAACTTGCCTTCGCGGATGATG
>DAORNP010000095.1:0-14589 GCA_035441065.1 Flavobacteriales bacterium
GTTGGCATCGGGCACATCCATGCGGAAGAGGATGATGCTGGCCCATTCATCGAGGATGATTTCATCGCCGGCCGCGTAGAAGTTGCCGAACACATCGCTCCAGCACTGGCCGGTGGTGCCGGGGATGGTGAGGGTGCCGTTGGTGGCGGCCACGTTGCGGTCACCGGCTTCGGTGCCTGGGAGGGGCGCGTGGTAGAAGAGGCGATGGTGGTCTTCCATCCAGCTCTGGTAAGCCAGGTCATCGACCTCAACACGGTCAACGCATACCCAGTCTATGTCGATGATCGAAGTACCCGTAAACGCTCCAAGGCTGCGCTGCACGTTGTGCAGCGCGGTGAGCATCCGGTCGGTCGATGATTTGTCCTCGATGGCGAAGTAGAGCTCGTGGGTGGCCCATTCCGCGGAAATGGGGATCTGCTCAATCGGTCCGGCATAGTTGCCCCCGGTCCAGTACGGACCAACCTGGATGGCCTCAATGCCTGTGCCCCGCAGCTTCAACTTGTACCGGTATATGCCGGGCCTCACCTCGCCAACTGGGGCGGGGTCGGTTCCCGCAACGATGAGCGGCATTGTGGTGGCCTCATTGTACATCTCGATCCAGTTCTGGTTGGTGAAGCGCCGATAGGTGGTGCCGTCCGGATCGGTGCCCGAGGTGGATGGCGTACTCCATGTGCTTGTACCGCCTGACGGGCAATCGTAGCAGAACGGCGCAACCCCAAGTTCCAGATTGGTAACTGCGGAGGGAGGGTAGCGCGACTGCCGAAGTGGGCTTATGCGCAGGTCCGATTCACCCTCAAGCCCCAGTGCACCAGAGGTCCACCCCGCATTGCTGTAGGGTATTCCATGACTTTCGCTCGTGAGGTAAGTACTGACGCCCTGCACGCAGTAGAAGGTTTGGTCCCTGAAGAGTGCCCTGGAGAATGGATTGTGCGCGTAATGCCCGGAGAAGTCCCCGAAATCGACCATCTGCCCGTGGTTGCGCGGCCAAACATGTGCTTGCACTACGCTGAGCTGGTCCGGCTTCAGTGAGTAGAGGATGTTGCCACTGTAGGTGTCAGAATAGGTTCCTAGTAGATTTGGATGTGCCTGCGTAACCCCGCATGGATGAACAGGATTCTGGCCGCCATCGCCTTGGCAACCAACCTGGGCTGCGTCGTTCCGGTAGTTCGAGTAGTCAGTGATTACGAGTTGGAGGTCGTTATCGAACAAGGTATTCTCCGCGACTACGGCATTCTGGCTGCATTTGCTGTGGTCCACGTAGATTCCTTGGAAACAGCCTGCCACCAGATTGCGTCTCACGGTGGTGTTCCGAATGAGCTTGTCTCCGAAGTAGATCCCATTGTTCAATTGCTGGTAGGCATGGTAATCCGGAGCAGCGCTCACGAGATTGCTGGCACCGCCCAAGTCGAGAATCACGTTGTCCTCAATCACCAATCCATCGGAAAAATCGAACTGGATGCCTCCGCCATCGGTCAAAGTCAGGGAGGTCTTCCGGATGTGGTTCTTACGAACGGCGCCCGTACCACTGAGCGCTATACCACCGTAGCCGATTTGGTCCAGTGTGTTCTCTTCGACTAAATATCCTGAGCCACCCAAGCTCATCCCAATGTAGCCGCCGAACTCGCTCTGCCCCAAGCCGGGTACCATGCCAATCCGTTCGAGGTGATTGCCGCGCACCAAGGTCCCGGCCTTGTCCGGGATGACGAGCGCCATGTTGTAGCAATCGACGAATGTGTTCTCTATCAACGAGCAACCGCCTGGTGCCGGAGCCCCCACCTTTCGATCTTGGACACCTACATAGACCTCCCGGAAAACGCAATCACTCACAGCAACGCCATGAGCCCCGCTCCCTGCACCGCGCAATACGACTGAAGCCTCTCGCTGATGCCTGAACTCGATGCCTTGTATCGCAATTTGATGATTGCCTGAACCGGCACCAGGCAATTCAACTCCAAAATCCAGATGACTTGCCCTGACATTCACCGGGGCCGAACCCTGGCCCGTGTTGAGAATCACCTTCCCGGCGATGGCGTCATAGTACCATTCTCCGGCCTCGTCCACCAGTTGTTCCGTGCCTTGAATGAAGAACCCCCATCGGTTGTTCTGGCCTTGACCAGCCGGAAATGCCAACGCCGGGGCCAGCGTCGCAACGCCTTGATCAAGAGCTGTCACCGTTGCGGCACCATAGGTGAACATGGAAGTCCGGACAATCACCTCCGCCCCGACCACCCCGGAGGCTGGCCAGGGTGTGTCCGCTGCAGGTGTCAATTGTGAACTGCTATAAGTCCCGTTCCTCATCCAGCCGGCATTCGGATATCTCGCCTTTGGCTGCAGCGTACCATTCCAATAAAGGTGTGCGGGCGCTACGGTCTCGATCCAATCCGCCGTCCAGCGTCCCGGGTTGTTAGGGTCTTCCTGCCAGCCGCTCAGCAATTGGCTGCCGTAAACGATAGGCCTTGCACCAGTGCCATATGTGGTGATCGTAATGTTCGAGGCGGATGCACCAGCCTTGAGTTTTCCCTCGAAAGCATCGCCTCTGCGGAGAAAGACGTTGGTGCCAGATGGAATTCCATTCGGATGTACAGCATTGACCTTCGCGATGGTCGCCCATGCCGTGGCCGGGGTCGTCCCACTCGCATTGTCGTTGCCATCGTTGGATAGGTAGATCTGGCTTACTGCTGGTAGATGTGCTATGAACAAAGCAACGAGGAAAGTGGCGATACGCCAGCAAGCCTGTGGGCGACTCATGGCTAAAGGGGTTAGGGGTTCTCGCGGCACCATCGCCGCGCCCCGAAACAAGGGCCGCCGTTCCTGGATCGTTATCGGCCGATCATCGGTTTTTCCGATGATCATCGGCGCGGCGATTACATTCGGCTCGGCAGGCACGCCACATGCTTTTCATCCTATTCATCATGATCAATCACCATCGGATGCTTCACCTCACCAACACCCCATTCGCATGCATGCCTTGGCCGAAGAACTGCGCCGACTGCGCCTTGAGAAGAAGTGGTCGCAGGAGCACGTTGGAATGAGCATAGGGCTCTCGCAGCCGCAATACCATGCGTATGAGCACGATGCGATACCGCCATTGGAGCGCTTGCAAGCCTTGGCCCAGCTATACGGTAGGCCCCTGAAGCACTTCACGGACCTCTTGCGCGTAGCGCACCAGATGCACCAACCGCAGAACGGAGCCGAGAAGAACGCCATCGGCACCCAAGCGTCACCGCAGGATAGCACGAGCACGAACTACGCCCCGCCGCTCTCGGACCTGCGCGAGCATCTGGAGCGTTTGAAAGGGCGCGTCGATCTGTTGAGCCGTGAAGTGAACGATTTCCTGCGCCACATCGGGGGGGGTAAGTCTTTGATAATAAGGGCTTAACGGCGAACGCAGCCGTTGGTGCAACGCACACCCATAGCGCAAGAGTCTGGCGCCTACATTTGCCGACTGATTTTTTCAACAGGCTGTGGAAGCCCTTGCCGAACACACCATTGCCTTCACAGGGCTGAAGGATGGCCAGCACCAATTCGATTGGGAGCTGGACCAGGCATTCTTCGATGCGGCGCATGAAGAGGAATTCCAAGGCGGCAGCATCCGCGTGAAGCTCACCTTGGACAAGAGCGCGGTGCTGCTGGTGGCCAACC
The DNA here is from genome assembly GCA_035441065.1 of Flavobacteriales bacterium. Lineage (GTDB taxonomy): Bacteria > Bacteroidota > Bacteroidia > Flavobacteriales_F > PHOS-HE28 > PHOS-HE28. The sequence goes on from DAORNP010000095.1 coordinate 3,643, forward strand.
TGCATGTTGCCGGCACCGTGAGCACCACCTGCGACCATTGCGCCGCCCCGCTGGATTTGCCCGTTGAGGGCGATCAGCGCCAGATCTTCCAGCTGCATGGCGATCCGGATCAGGACGACGAGGAACTCGTGGTGCTGGACCCGAAGGCGCACAGCATCAACCTCACGCATTACATCTACGAATGCCTGCGGTTGGCTTTGCCCGCGCGGCATGTGCACGCGCCTGGCCAATGCGATCCCGAAGTGGAATCGGCGCTTGGCAACCTGAGCGTGGAGAACGAACCCGTCCCGGACCCGCGCTGGGACGCCCTCAATCAACTCAAGCAACAGCGGCCCTAGGCCACAACTCCTGTCGTCATGCCAAATCCGAAACGCCGATTCAGTAAGACCCGCACCGCCAGCCGCCGCAGCACGTACAAGGCCGCCGCTCCCACGCTGAGCGTCGATAGCGAGACGGGTGCCACCCACCTGCGCCATCGCGCGCACAAGGAGGGCGATAAGCTCTTCTACCGCGGCCGCGTGGTGGTGGACAAGAGCGCTTCTGAATAATCCAGTGACCACCGCTCCAGCCTCAGCATGAGGATCGGTGTGGACATCATGGGCAGCGACCACGGACCGGTCGTTCCCATTCGTGCTGCCGTCATGGCGGCAAAGGAGCTGCCTGCGGATGTGCGCTTGGTGCTCATCGGCGATGCTTCGGTGATCGCAACCGGCATCGCGGCCGAAGGCGGGGACACAGCTGCCTTCGACATCGTGGGCAGTCAGGACGACATCACCTTCCAGGACAATCCCACGCGCGCGCTGCAAGCCAAGCCCAAGAGCAGCATCAGCATCGGTTTCCACCTGCTGAAGGAAGGCAAGCTCGATGCCTTCGCCAGCACGGGCAACACCGGCGCCATGCTGGTGGGCAGCGTCTTCAGCGTCAAGCCGATTCCGGGCGTCATCCGTCCGTGCATCCCCAGCGTAGTGCCCAAGGAGAACGGCAGCTACGGCATCCTCGTGGATGTGGGCGCGAATGCGGATTGCAAAGCCGATGTGCTCGCGCAATTCGGCTTGCTCGGTGCCATGCTCGCCAAGCACGTGTACCACATCGCGAATCCGAAAGTCGGCCTGCTCAACATCGGTGAAGAAGAGAAGAAGGGCGACCTGCTCCGGCAAGCCACCTTCGAGCTCATGCGCGACCAGCACCAGTACAACTTCATCGGCAATGTGGAAGGGCGCGACCTCTTCAACGACAAGGCCGATGTGTACGTCACCGATGGCTTCACCGGCAATGTGGTGCTGAAGGCCGTGGAGGCCTTCCACGATTTGTTGGAGCAGCGCGGGGTTCACGAACCCTTCTTCGACCGCTTCAACTACGAGAATTATGGCGGCCTGCCCGTGCTCGGCGTGAACGGCAACGTGATCATCGGCCACGGGATCAGCAACGACCTTACGATCAAGAACATGATCCTCTTCACCCGTGAAGTGGTCGTGAGCAAGCTCAACGACCGCATCCGCGAAGCACTCGTGTAACATGAGGACCACTGCCGCGATCACCGCGGTTCACGGCTTCTTGCCGGAGTACCGCCTCACCAACCAGGTGCTGGAGACCATGGTGGACACCAACGATGCGTGGATCACCGAGCGCACGGGCATCAAGGAGCGGCGCATCCTCACGGGCAAGGACCAGGGCTTGAGCGTGATGGCCATTGAAGCGGTGAATGGATTGCTGAAGAAGCGCGGCATCGGTCCGGAGGAGATCGACCTGATGATCGTAGCGAGCGTAACGCCCGATCGCGTGTTCCCGGCCACCGCCAACATCGTGTGCGATGCCATCGGCGCGAAGAACGCCTGGGGCTTCGACCTGATGGCCGCCTGTAGCGGATTCCTCTATGCGCTCACCACCGGTGCGCAATTCGTTGAAAGCGGCAAGCACAAAAAGGTGGTCGTTGTCGGTGGCGACAAGATGTCGAGCATCATCGACTACGAGGACCGCGCCACCTGCATCATCTTCGGCGATGGCTGCGGCGCAGTGCTGCTCGAACCGAATGAAGAAGGCCTCGGCATCCGTGATAGCATCCTGCGCAGCGACGGCAGCGGCTGTCAGTACCTGCACCAGAAGGCGGGCGGAAGCTGGCGACCCTCGTCGGAGCGAACGGTGGAGAGCAAGCAGCATTATGTCTTTCAGGAGGGCAAGGCGGTTTTCAAGTTCGCCGTGACCAACATGGCCGACGTGAGCGCGGAGATCATGGAGAAGAACGGGCTGAAGGCCGAGGATGTGGCCTGGCTGGTGCCGCACCAGGCCAACAAGCGCATCATCGACGCCACTGCGCACCGCATGGGCCTGGACGATAGCAAGGTGATGGTGAACATCGAGAAATACGGCAACACCACCAGTGGGACACTGCCCCTCTGCCTCTGGGAATGGGAGCCGCGCTTGAAGAAGGGCGACAACATCATCCTCAGCGCGTTCGGCGGCGGTTTCACATGGGGCGCCGTGTGGCTGAAGTGGGCGTACAACAGTTGAACAACCGACTTACCTACCTTGGCCGTTCACGCCGAGGACCAATGAGCGAACCGATGAACCTTACCCAGATCCAGGAACTGATCAAGTTCGTCGCCAAGAGCGGCGTGAGCGAGGTGGAGATCGAGCAGAAGGATTTCAAGATCACCATCAAGACCCCCGCAGGCAAGAAAGAGGTGCAGGTGATTGCGGCCCAAGCGCCGGCCTATGCACCGCAAGCACCGGTGGCAGCACCTGCTCCGCTGCCTGCTGCAGCGCCCGCGCCTGCCGCTGCGCCCCCAGCAGCCGCCCCGGCCGCCGATTCCAAATACGTCACCATCAAGGCGCCCATGATCGGCACCTTCTATCGCAGCGCCGGCCCGGGCAAGCCCGTGTTCGTGAACGTGGGCGATGAGGTGAAGCCCGGCAAGACCATCTGCATCATCGAGGCCATGAAGCTCTTCAACGAGATCGAGAGCGATGTGGCGGGCAAGATTGTAAAAGTGCTGGTGGACGACGCGAAGCCCGTGGAGTACGATCAGCCGTTGTTCCTGGTAGATCCATCTTAAAGACTTGGCCGCAGAGGCGCAGAGTTGAATACAACGCTGATCCAATGACCTCCGCACACAAGCCACATTCGTTCAACGTCCGCCCATTCGCATTCTCTGCGCCTTTGCGCCTCTGCGGCAAAACCTCCCGCTGATGTTCAAGAAGATCCTCATAGCCAACCGCGGCGAGATCGCCCTCCGCGTGATCCGCACCTGCCGGGAGATGGGCATCAAGACCGTGGCCGTGTACAGCACCGCCGACCGCGAGAGCCTGCATGTGCGCTTCGCCGATGAAGCCGTTTGCATCGGCCCGCCCGTGAGCAAGGAGAGCTACCTGAACATGCCGCGCATCATCGCGGCCGCTGAGATCACCAACGCCGATGCCATCCACCCCGGCTACGGCTTCCTCAGCGAGAACAGCAAGTTCAGCAAGCTGTGCCAGCAGCACAACATCAAGTTCATCGGCGCCACGCCCGAGCAGATCGAGGCCATGGGCGACAAAGCCACCGCGAAGGCCACCATGATCGCCGCCGGTGTACCAGTAGTGCCCGGCACTGAAGGCCTGGTCACCGACATCGCCCTCGCGAAGAAGGAGGCCAAGCGTATCGGCTATCCCGTGATCCTGAAGGCCACGGCCGGCGGCGGTGGCAAGGGCATGCGCCTGGTTTGGAAGGAAGAGGAGTTCCAGGAGGCCTTCGAGAAAGCCAGCCAGGAAGCGGGCGCGGCCTTCGGCAATCCCGGCATGTACATGGAGAAGTACATCCTGGAGCCACGCCACATCGAGATCCAGATCGCGGGCGACCAGTACGGCACCTTCTGCCACATGAGCGAGCGCGACTGCAGCATCCAACGCCGCCACCAGAAGCTCGTGGAAGAGACGCCCAGCCCTTTCATGACCAAGGAGCTGCGCAAGAAGATGGGCGCCGCCGCCATCAAGGCCGCCGCCAGCGTGAACTACGAAGGCGTGGGCACTGTGGAGTTCCTCGTGGACAAGGACCGGAACTTCTACTTCATGGAGATGAACACGCGGATCCAGGTGGAGCATACCATCACCGAGGAGGTCATCGACTACGACCTGATCCGTGAGCAGATCAAGATCGGCATCCCCATCAGCGGACTCAACTACGAGCCCACGCGCCACAGCATCCAGTGCCGCATCAACGCGGAGGACCCCTTCAACAACTTCCGCCCCACGCCCGGCAAGATCACCAGCTACCACAGCCCAGGCGGCCATGGCGTGCGCGTGGATACGCACGTGTACGCAGGCTATACCATCCCGCCGAACTACGACAGCATGATCGGCAAGCTGATCGTGAGCGCGCAGACCCGCGAAGAGGCGCTGACCAAGATGGAGCGCGCGCTGAGCGAGTACGTGATCGAGGGCGTGAGCACCACCATCCCCTTCCACCTGCAGCTTATGCAGAACGAGAAGTTCCGCGAGGGCGTGTTCACTACCAAGTTCCTGGAGGACTTCGAGATCAAGAAGCCCTAAGACGGGCGGGGATACCTTGGCGCCATGCCGCGTCGATGGTCGCTCCTTTCCGTTTGGTCCTTGTGCGCGCTTTTGTTGGTGCTGCGTACCACGCAGACGTCGCGGCACGCGCTCACGTGGGACGTCTTCGGCTACTACCTCTACCTGCCCGCGGTGGTCATCCACCACGACCCGGCACTGAAGGATCGCGCCTGGCTCGATATGGTGATGGCCACCTATGATCCGAGCACCACGCTGTACCAGCTCGTGGATGGTCCGGATGGCGGGCGCGTGATCAAGTACAGCAGCGGGATGGCGCTGGCCTATGCGCCGTGGTTCCTCATTGCGCACCTGCTGGCCGAGCCACTTGGATTTCCAGCGGATGGATTTTCGTCCCCGTACCAATACGCCATCACGTACGGCGTACTCATCTGGGTGATGCTCGGCCTCTTCCTTTTCCGACGGGCAATGCTGCACTTCTTCAGCGATGGCTGGACGGCGGTGCTGCTCGTGCTCGTGGTGCTGGGCACCAACTTCATGCACCTGGCAGCGCTCGATGGCACCCTGCTCACGCATCCCTTCCTGTTCACGTTGTATGCAGGCCTCTTGCTGGCCACCATCCGGTGGCACGACCAGCCCTCGTGGCAAGCGGCCATCGCCATGGGCGCAACCGCGGGCTGGATCACCTTGGTTCGTCCCAATGAAGGCGTGTGCGTTTTGCTGCCGCTGCTCTGGTCCAACGGCGATGGCCTTGCGGCGAAGTGGCGCCTGATGCGAACGCATGCGCTCCAAGTTGCGGTTGCTGCCATCGCATTCGTGGTGATGGCCTCAACTCAACTGCTCTATTGGAAGAGCGTCACCGGCCAGTGGTTGTTCTACTCCTACGTGAACCCAGGCGAGGGCTTCGACTTCGCATCGCCCTACACCTGGGACTACCTCTTCAGCTGGAGGAAGGGCTGGTTCATTTACACGCCTCTGGCGCTGCTGATGCTGGGCGGGCTGCTCGTGCTATGGAAGCGTGCGCGGAACCTGTTCTGGCCCATCGCGGCCCTCTTCATCATCAACCTCTACATCACGAGTAGCTGGACCTGCTGGTGGTACGCGGGTGGCAGCTTCAGTGCGCGCAGCATGATGCCGATGTATGTCTTGCTCGCATTGCCGTTGGGGTTGCTCCTGAAGGAGGTTGCTTCGGGCCGATGGCGGAAGCCTGTGTTCGTCCTTGTGGCCTCCATCGTCGCGCTGAATCTCTTCCAGACCTGGCAATGGAGTGCCAACATCATCGCGAAGGACCGAATGACCGGAGCCTACTATGCGGCCATCTTCGGAAGGACCAGCACACCATCAAACGCCGAGGAGCTCCTGCTCGTGCAGCGCTCCATCACCGAAGAAGAGCGATTGATTGATGAGACTCGCTACCGCCGCCATATCGCCTACCGTAACACCTTCGACGACCAGCCCGACAGCGTGTTCACGCTATCGGATGAGGTGCCCTTTTCTCCGGGCCCCGACATCGCTTATCGCGAACTCACCGGCAAGGACCACGCCTGGCTGCGCGTGAGCGCGAGGCTTTGGGTCACCGATAGCGCCACCACCGCTCCGCTCATTGTGTGCGCCTTCCACCACAATGGACCGAGCTATAAGTATGTCGCGCGCTCATGGGATCTATCCTCGGCCAATCGTGGCGCGTGGAATCACCTCAGCTTCGATTACCTCACACCCGAAGTACGCTCCGTGGATGACAACTTGAAGCTCTATTTCTGGAACCAGCACGGCGGCATGCATCGCGTCGACGATTTCCAGCTGGAGGTCTTCGACCCCAAGTGATCAACGCCACGTGATGCGCTCATGGGCCAAGCCTTGGTCGGTTTCACGGAAGAGAATTCCTTTCTGGAGGCCCGATGCAAGAAGCAGCTCGTGAGCGCGCTCCACATCATCAATCCGGAAGAGCGTGCGCTTCGCGTACCACTGCACCTGCGGCTCCGGCGTGAAGCCAAGCGTGAAGACCATCTCATCTGGGTGCGCTTCATTCGCGATGGCCACACCTTGCTCCATCTGCCAGGTGAAGCGCCCGTCATCGACTTGAGCAGGAGGATTGGTTCGGTAGAAGTAGAGCACGCCTGCGGCACACGTCGCTGCCAGTGCCGCCCAGGACCACCGAACGCGCAAAGCTGATAGACCCAGCCCGCCGAGCCCGCAGAGCAGCAGCCCGGCCTTGAGCGCAGTGAAATCGTGGCCGGTGTATTCCAGCAGGAAGAGCATCTCGAGCAGGACGGGCAGACTGGTGAGCGCCAAGAAGAGCCACAGCGCGCGCGAGCCAGGCACGATGACTTTCCGCTTCCACAGCAGCAGCGCCAAGGGCAAGAGCAAGGGCAGCCAGTTGATGCGGTAGTTGAGCGCGAGCATGCCGAAGGCGCTGGCTGCTCCATGAATGCTCGCCGTTCCGCGTTCGGCATAGCGACCGGTGAAGTAGGCCTGCAAGGCATCGGCATCCACCACTTGCAGCCAGCGCCATGCCGTGTAGCCGATGGCCATGCCAACGCCCAATGCTGCCGCGCCAACTAATCGTAAGCGGTTAGTGTCGCGCATGGTGCACCATTGCCATAGTGCTATCGTTCCCAATGCTACCCCTGCCCATACGCCGGGCCAACTGATGATGGTGGTGATGAAGAGCGTGACAGCGCACCATGCCGCCACGGGCCATGTGATCGCGCGATCATTCTTCAACGCGCGCAAGGCCACCAGCACATGCCACACCCAGGCGTTCTGAACGAACATGTCGCTCATGAAGGCATTGCCATGGAACCAGAGCGGCGCGGGCATGAAGAGGTAGAGCAACGCCGCCATAAGTGGTGCGTGACCATCGTGTTGCAGCTCGCGCACGATGAGGTAGAGACCAATGCATGTGAGCAGATGGAAGAAGATGTTGAAGAGCTGCAGGCCCAGCGGGTTCGGATCCGTCGCGGTGAGCGTGAAGAGCGCATGAGGCAGGTCGAAGGCGAGCGGCGGGTGCGACAAGTAGTGCAATACGCCATCGCGCAAGCCGGGAGCATCCGTGTAGCCGGCCGGAATATGATCTGCTGAACCGGTGAAGGTGACGGCCGGAGCGCCATGATGGGCCAGGAAGCCATCCAGGTGCCAGTTGTGGAGCGCGATGAGCACGAGGGCCGTGCAGAGCTCGTGGTGACCGCTGAGCGGCCTGTTGAGCAAGGGCCAGCGCACCGCGATGCTCACGCAGAAGGCGGCGAGCAGCATGAGCAGATGGCGGCGCGGCATCGCCACGAACATAGCGCGGCTACATTGGTCGCATGGAGCGTTTGGGCAAGAGCATCTCATTTGGCTGGTGGCTGCCGCTGCTGATGCTGCTCGCGCTCGGATTGCACTGGCGCGCTTTGCCCTTCTCCTTCTTCAGCGACGACTTCTCCGTGATCCACAAGCTGGGCGTGCGCCAAGACCTCAGCCCCGGCACCTTCTTCCGCCCGCTGCCCGATTGGACGCTCTGGTTGCAATTCCGGCTGCACGGCCCCGAAGCATGGGTCTTCCGGTTGGTGAATGTGCTTTTGCTGGGGTTGAACGGGTGGCTTGTGGCCTTGCTGGCGCGGAAGCTCATTCGCGCTGAAGCAGCTATGCTGGCTGGGGTTCTCTTCGTGCTCTATCCCTTCCACCTCGAGCCGCAGATGTGGATCATCGGACGGAGCACAGCCATGGCCACGCTCTTTGTTCTGCTCGCATTGAATGCTGCTGCACGCGATGCTGAGCCGTGGCGCAAGGCGATCGGTGTTCTCGCCTTGGGCTCCATGGGCGCGTTGTGCTACGAAAGCGCGCTGCTGCTCCCTATGATGCTTGCGGCCTGGTTCATCATACTTCGCCCTGTCGACGCACGTGGATGGGGCCTTGCGACTGCGGCATCAGCCATTGCGGTGGCGCTGCATCTGCTTGTGCGCGCCTCGGTGATCAATCGAATTGCGAATGAATACGGGACAGGTTTCTTCGACAAGCCATTGAGCAACTACCTCGGAATGATCGCGAAGGTGATCGGCCGTTCGTTCCTGCCGCCGCATGAAGAGCCGTCGGTCCAGACCGTTCGTTTCGCCTTGCTGTTCGTTGTGCTTGCGATTGTTGGCATCTGGTTCTGGCGCACGCGCAAATCCGAGCCTCAGATCCGACGATTTGCGCTATTGTTCGTCGCGTTATTCGGAATTGCTTCCATCATCGCCATCGTGGGCGGCGTGAGCACGCGCACCAGCGAGAGCGATCGCTTCTTGTACCTGCCCTCGGCCTTCATGTGCATGCTGGTGGCGATGTGCCTCGATGGCATGCGGTCGAAGGTCCTCGCGCGTGGCTTGATCGCCGTTGTTGCGTTGTCGTGGATCATGCTATTGCGCAATAGCATGGGGAACTGGCGCATCGCATCGGAGACGATTACACGCATCATTTCAGAAACACCAGATCCGCCGAGCAATGGAAGGCTATTGGTGATTAATCTGCCCGGCGATTACAAGGGGGCGTACATCTTCAGGCATGGGTTCCGAGAGGCGCAAATGCTCAGGGGATGGATTCATGAGAACGTTGTGGTCATACGCGATCCTACAGATGTGCGATGGCGGGCAGACCGCATGGATGTCGCTGGGGCGCGCCAAACGGATTTGGTATTTGATGCTGCCTCATTGCTTCCTAGGTCTGCCGAGAATGGAGAATAGCCTTGTCTGACCATGCGAACGCCCGTCTTCTGCAGCATCATCTTTTCAGCGGTATTCGCTTGTGCCCAGGACCTCCCTGAAAAGGGCGAGCCGTACCGCATTCAAGGATTGCATGTTGGCATAGGGGCTGGGATTGATGTAGCGGGCATGTTCGGCGGGCGCTTGACCTATTGGCCTATTCCGCAAGCGAGTGTTTTCGTTGGCGGCGGCTGGATGGTGTTCAAGGAAGCGTGGTGCTATGGGGCGGAAATCCGCACCCCCACACGACGTCTCGCATCGCCATTTGTAACGGCTATGCATGGAGCCAATGCCGCTGTGGTGGTCCGAGGCAGGGGTGACATGAGCAGGCTTTACTATGGCAACAGCATCGGTGCCGGTATCATGCTCCGGCAGCGGAACAATCGGAACTATTGGCGCTTCGCCATCTATCTGCCATTCAGGTCGCAGGAATTTTACGACTATCGTGAGATGCTGTTAGGCAGGCCGAACATCGAGAAGTTAGGGGACGTGTATCCGATAACCGTCAGCATTGGGGTTCACCTGTGCTTGTGGTCACGCCGCTAAGGGGCAGTGGTATGCACTTGCCTATTACAGGCGAGCAGGTGATGCTGACAGGGTTGGCGTAGATCAAGCGCTTGCAGCTGAAGGAATGCGGATGCACCAGTATTTCGTTGGTTGGGGCGGCTGTGGGCCTCGCATCTCATGCTCCCACACCAACAAAGGCGGGAAATTCTCGCCGTGGATGATCACCGCCGTGCTGTCGGGGAGCCACTCCTGCCCGCGACCCGCAATTTCCTATGATTATGTTCTGGACTTGTATTCACCGGACAGGTAGCTTTTTGACGAATAAAGGCACTGGAAACATGATTTGCAGGTGCGACGCGAGCTGCGCCACATGGCGGCGAGTGGCTACTTGAAGGCCTATTGATGAATCACCCCCTCGTTCCCACTGCTCGACCGAAGCCATCAGCAGATGCCCCCAGCATCTCCTTCACCGCCTCTTCAACGGCGATGTCGTCGATCTCGCACTCGCGGTACAATTCCGGCTGCGTGCCATGTTCAATGAACCTGTCGGGGATGGCGAGGCGCTTCACGTGGGCGGCGTAGCCATGGTCGCCCATGAACTCCAGCACCGCGCTGCCCATGCCGCCGTGCAGGCCGTGATCTTCGATCGTGATTACGTGCTTGAACTTGCCGAAGACCTCATGCAGCAGCAGCTCGTCGATGGGTTTCACGAAGCGCATGTCGTAGTGCGCCACGCTGTAACCTTCGGCCTCCAGGCGGTCGATGCCCTTGGCGGCCAGGTTGCCGATGTGGCCGATGCTCAGCACCGCGATGTCCGTGCCGGAGCGCAGCTTGCGGCCCGTGCCCACCTTGATGGCCTTGAAGGGCGTCTTCCACTCGGTCATCACGCCCTCGCCGCGCGGGTAGCGGATACTGAAGGGACCCTGATCCGGCAGCTGGGCCGTGTACATCAGGTCGCGCAGCTCCTCCTCGTTCATGGGCGCGCTCACCACCATGTTGGGGATGCAGCGGAAGTAGGCGAGGTCGAAGTTGCCGTGGTGCGTGGGGCCGTCGGCACCGGCCAGGCCGCCGCGGTCCAGGCAGAACACCACGTTCAGGTTCTGCAGCGCCACATCGTGCACCACCTGGTCGTAGGCGCGCTGCATGAAGGAGCTGTAGATGTTGCAGAAGGGCACCATGCCCTGCGTGGCCATGCCGGCGCTGAAGGTGACGGCGTGCTGCT
>DAORNP010000095.1:14608-15176 GCA_035441065.1 Flavobacteriales bacterium
GTCGAAGGCGCGGTCGGGCATGGCCTTCATCATGATGTTCAGCGAGCAGCCCGTGGGCATGGCGGGCGTCACGCCCACGATCTTCGGGTTCTTCTCGGCCAGCTCCACGATGGTGTGGCCGAACACGTCCTGGTACTTGGGTGGCTGTGGGCTCTTGGGCACCACCTTGATGATCTCGCCGGTCTCCTTGTTGAACAGGCCGGGTGCGTGCCACACCGTGGGGCTGCCCGCCTCGGCCGGTGCGTAGCCCTTGCCCTTCTTGGTGATCGTGTGCAGGATCTTCGGCCCAGGGATGTCGCGCAGGTCGCGCAGCACCTTCACCAGGTGGTCCACGTCGTGGCCGTCCACCGGTCCGAAGTAGCGGAAGTTGAGGCTCTCGAACAGGTTGCTCTGCTTCAGGAGCGCGCTCTTCACGGCGTTCTCCACCTTCTGTACGATGCTCTGGGCGTTCGGCCCGAACTTGCTCATCTTGCCGAGCAGGTTCCACACCTCGTCCTTCACCTTGTTGTAGGTGTGACTGGTGGTGATGTCGGTGAGGTTCTCCTTGAGTGCACCAACGTTGGGGTCG
>DAORNP010000096.1:0-1226 GCA_035441065.1 Flavobacteriales bacterium
GCTCGGCCAGCAGGACCTATTCGGAGCGCATGAAGGGCACTCTAGATCTGAAGGCCTTGTGGAAGAGCTGATGCATCACCTGGGCGACATCGCCAGCATCCTGTTCTTCCTCATGGGCGCCATGACGATCGTGGAACTGGTCGACGCGCATGAAGGCTTCCGCGTGATCACCGACCGCATCACCGGCACGAACAAGGTGGCCTTGATGTGGGTGCTGAGCGTCATCACCTTCTTCCTGAGTGCAGCCCTGGACAACATGACCACGGCGATCGTGATGTGCGCACTGCTGCGCAAGCTGATCAAGGACAGGAATGACCTCTGGACCTTCGCCGGCATGGTGATCATCGCCGCGAATGCAGGCGGTGCGTGGAGCCCGATCGGCGATGTCACCACGATCATGCTCTGGATCGGTGGGCAAGTGACCACTTCCAACATCATCATGAAGCTTCTCGTGCCCAGCCTGGTTTGCCTGGTGCTCCCGCTCATCTGGTTCACATTCACCTTCAAAGGCACCATTCAACGCCCCGATGCCGCAGGCGAGGATAATCCCGGGCACAAGAGCGTATCCAAGGGCAAGCAGCAATTGGTCTTCGCGTTGGGCCTGGTCGCCTTGTTGGGTGTGCCCCTGTTCAAGACCTATACCCACCTGCCGCCATACATGGGCATACTCCTCGGCCTCAGCATCCTATGGATCGTCACGGAAGTCATGCACATGAATGCCATTGAGACGGATAAGGGCCATCTGTTAGTCACCTCCGTGCTGCGGCGCATCGATGTGCCCAGCGTGCTCTTCTTCCTCGGCATCCTCACGGCGGTATCGGGACTTCAAGTGGCGGGTCGCCTCACCGATACCGCGCAGCTGCTCGATGCGAAGCTGGGTAGCATCTATGCCGTGAACACCGTTATCGGCGCGCTCAGCGCAGTGGTGGACAACGTGCCCCTCGTAGCCGCCGCCATGGGCATGTACCCGATGGAGCAATTCCCAGCGGATCATCCCTTCTGGGAATTGCTCGCCCTTTGTGCCGGTACAGGCGGCAGTATCCTCATCATCGGCTCGGCGGCAGGCGTGGCTACCATGGGCATCCTGGGAATCGACTTCCTCTGGTACCTGAGGAAAATGGCCTTTCCTGCGGCGCTTGGTTATTTCGGCGGTATCCTGACCGGCCAGCGTGTCGCCGATCTGAGCAAGCTGCTCTCCGGCTACAACCTCGAACCCCTGCGCACCG
>DAORNP010000096.1:1236-9225 GCA_035441065.1 Flavobacteriales bacterium
CTCGTGGACCGATGGTTGCCGCTCGGACCATGATGCGTTCAGTGAGCCTGGAAGTGCGGCTTTGTTGACCGTACGGGTCTGAGGCCTACATTCGCGGCCCATTTTCAACCGAACAGTCAACATGACCACCCGGTACGAGACCGTCTTCATTCTTACTCCCGTTTTGTCTGAGGACCAGGCAAAGGAGACGGTAAAGAAGTTCAAAGACCTGATCAAAACAGGCCATGGCAAGGTTCACCATGAAGAGAACTGGGGGATGCGCAAGCTCGCCTATCCCATCCAGAAGAAGTCCACGGGCTTCTACCACCTGATCGAGTTCGAGGCCGACGCGCAGTTCGTGGCCAAGCTCGAGACCGAATACCGTCGTGATGAGCGTGTGATCCGGTTCCTGACGACCAAGATGGACAAGCACCATCAGGCCTTCGCGGAGCGCATGCGCAACAAGAAGAAGCAGTCCGCCGAAACCGCCAACGCATAAGACCATGGCTACCGAGAACACCGGCGGCGAGATTCGCTACCTCACCCCGATCGCCATCGAGACGAAGAAGGCCAAGTACTGCCGCTTCAAGAAGATGGGGATCACCTACATCGACTACAAGGACGAGAACTTCCTGCTGCGCTTCGTCAATGAGCAAGGCAAGATCCTCCCGCGCCGCCTCACGGGCACCAGCCTGAAGTACCAGCGCAAGGTCGGTCAGGCCATCAAGCGTTGCCGCCATCTGGCCTTGATGCCGTACGTGGCCGATATGATGAAGTAACCCTCCACACGAACGACCATGGAAGTCATCCTGAAGAAAGACGTGGAGCACCTGGGCTACGCCAACGACGTGGTGAAGGTGCGCGAGGGCTATGCCCGCAATTTCCTCCTTCCGCGGGGCTTGGCCGATGTGGCCACGCCGAGCATGAAGAAGCAGCTCTCCGAGACGCTGAAGCAGCGCGCGCACAAGCTGGCCAAGGTCAAGGCCGATGCCGAGGCGCTCGCAGGCAGTGTTGAAGGCAAGACCCTGAAGATTGGCGCCAAGGTTGGCGAGAAAGGCCGCATCTTCGGTAGCGTGAACACCATCATGATCGCCGATGCCCTCAAGGCCATGGGCTTCGAGGTGGACCGCAAGAGCATCAAGATCAAAGGTGAGGCCATCAAGAGCACCGGCAAGTACGAGGCGGAGGTGGCTTTCCACCGCGATGTGGTGCGCACCATCCCCTTCGAGGTGGTGGAGGAGTAATGCTCCTCGGATCAACGGAACTGAAGAGGGGCCGCAAGGCCCCTCTTTCGTTCACAACAGGATCTCATTCACCGGCTTCAGCGGCTCGGGGATGTCCGTTTCTCCCAGCATTTCGCGCAGGTCGATCTCGATGGTGCGCGTAATGGCCGTGATGGGCACATCATTGGCGCTGCCCACGAAAGGGTTCTCCTTGGTCGCGCCGATGCGCTCCATCATCATGAATACCCAGCAGACCAGGGCCGTGAAGGGGATGGTGAGCCAGATGTAGCCACCGTCGAGCTTCGCGAACTCGCCCAGCATGCCGAAGGGTACCATCCAGTTGAAGAGCCGCACGAACATGAGGTTGATCGTTGCGTACTGCCGGGGATAGGGGAAGTTCTTGATGCGCTCGCATTTGCCCTGCTGCTCGTAGAGGTCCACGAGAAGGCGGCCGAGCTCCACATGATGCAAGGTGTTGATGGCCCCTTTCGCATGCAGCTCTGCCAGATCATGCGATTGCAGGGCGAGCAGTTGCGTGGCCGCGTTGCTCTTGGACAGCAAGGCATCGCGTTCCGCATCGCTAACCAAACCGGTGATCACTTCGGAGAGGGGAGGGCCGCTTCGCTCATCCACCGTGAAGCGCTTCTGGAACTCGCGATTGTAGACCTTGATCATATGCTCCCAGGCACGTGGCTGGCGCAACTGCTAGCGCAGCGCATGCAGCCAGGCGATATGCCTGTGCACCAGCCGAGCGCTGGATTCCGTTCCTCGCACGTAGTCCCGGGCCAGAATGCCCCATGAGCGGCTCGAGTTCACGATGGCGCCGTAGATCTGCCGGGCTTCCCAGAGCCTGCCGTATGTCGCATTGTTCTTGAATCCGACGATGAAGGCCACGGCCGCACCCACGATGGCAATGGGCACCCAAGGAATGGTGAGCCAGGTCCAGCCGGCGAGGTGAAAAAGCTGGTGGGCACGGCGCCAAGCACCAGGAAGAAGTAGATGTCTCTACGGGCCCAAGTGACTACATGCGTGAATGTGAATCGGCGCCCGGTATGTATGCCTCACAGAAAGGGTCGCTATTGGGAAAAGGTGATGCCCATCAGGCTGAGCCAAGCGGGTAGCGGTAAGTTTGCCCCGTGCAGCGCATGGTCTTCTCGGCATTGCTGGTCGCCTTCGTGGCCATGACGCTTGCTCCCTCCTTGTTCTTGGCGCACTTCCTGGCGCGTCGCGCTTATGTGGAGCGCGAGCTCTGTGTGCAGCGCCAAATGGCCGAGGGCATGCGCACCTGCCATGGTGAATGCCACTTGAGCAAGCAGTTGCGTGCGCTGGAGCAAGAGGCCGAGCAAGGCTTTCCGGTGGAGCGCATCGATTTCAGGACCGAGCCCGCCATTGAACAGGATGATATCGTGGAGCATTGGGTCGTGCCCATGAGAACGCGGTCATTCGTGTCGTTGTCCGCGATTGAATTGAGCGGATTCCCTGCTTCCAGCGAGCCGGTGCCTTGGTGCTGAGTGTGAGCATGGCGCCATGAGCGCCCTTGTCCTGAACACTCAACACCTTTTTCATGCGATACCTCCTTTGGGCGGGCATGGCACTGCTGCCAGTCCTGTCAGCCGCGTGCGATGTGTGCGGCATCTTCCTCAGCATCCAGCCGCACGACCGCACCAGCAATATCAGCCTCTTGTACCGCTACCGGCGGCTCGAAGGCAGCTTGCCTACTTTGGGTGCCCCCAAGCACGGCGACCACAGTGCAGCATCAGCGGGCGATGCGCATTACCGTGAGCTGTATCAAGTGGCAGAGCTGCGCGCCGACCTCTGGCTCAGTGACCGATTCGCGGTACTTGCTGGTCTCCCAGTAGTGAACAACTACCGCGCGGTGAACGGTGCCGTGGCCAACGACGTGTACGGCGTGAGTGATCCGTATGCCTTGGTCCGCTACCTGGCAGTGAATACGCGAAGCACCACCACCGATCAGCGCACCGCGCACCGCTTGATGCTCGGGCTCGGAGCCAAGGCACCGGTAGGCAAGCACGACCTGCGATACATGGAGGCCGAGGTGCCGCATGATCAGCAGCCCAGCACCGGTGCTTGGGACCTGCTCGCCAGCCTCGAGTACAGCATGCGGCGCGGTCGCAACGGAATGGCGGCAACCCTCATCGGGCGCGGCAATGGTCCTGGGCACGATGACCATCGCATGGGCCACGGGCTAAGCACCACGGTTGAGGCGTTCCGCCGCTTTGATTTCGGCGAGAATTGGAAGCTGGTGCCCTCCTTGGGCGCTTATCACGAGCTCGTCGGCAAGGATGCCGAAGGAGGCTACAGCGTCTCCGGCACCGGCAGCTCAACCCTTTTCACCCACGCAGGGGCCCGCGTGTGGTGGCGCTCCTGGGGATTCCAAGGCGCCTTCCAGTACGCCTTCGCGCGTCATCTGGGCGAGCGCATGATCCCCAACCGCGAGCGCATCGTCATTGGCCTCATCTACAACCTGAAAAAGAACTGATTTCATGAACCTCATTAAGATCACGCTCCTGGCTCTGTTTGCCTTGGGCCTTGCCTCCTGCAAGAAAGAGAAGGACGAGCATAACCACGACGACCATGACCATGGCGGCGGCGGCGGGGCAGCCATCATGAACCTGCGATTCAACTTCGTGCATGGCGTGAACCCCTTCGACATCAACACCAACTACACCGACGGAGCAGGCCAAGCCATGCGCTTCAGCACGCTGAAGTTCTATGTATCGGAGATCCACCTCGAGGACGATGCTGGCGCAACGGTGGCCGACTTCGGCAGCAAGGTGCTGCTGGCCGATGGCGCCACGCCGAACGCCTCCTATGAATTGGGCAGCATGAACCCCGGTCACGTGCACGAGATCCATTTCAAGTTGGGTCTCAACAGCACGGTGAATCATGCCGATCCCACGTCGGCCGTGTATCCGCTGAACATCCCCGGCATGCACTGGAGCTGGAACCCGGCGGCAGGGTACAAGTTCCTCAATATGGAAGGCCATGTGGATGGCAACGGCGATGGCGATTTCGACGATGTGGAGGACAAGGTGTTCACCTACCACTGCGCCACCGATGCGCTGTTGCGCAGCGACCATGTGCATTTCCATGCCGAGGTGAATGGCGGGAACGTGACGCTGGAGGCGAAGGTGGACGTAGCCATGCTGCTCTTGGGCCTCAACCTGCTCGACAATAGCGTGGCCATGGGCGCCGGTCCGAACAACGTGGCGGCGATGGACAACCTCGTGGTGGCCGTTACGCAGCAGTGATTCAATGAGCGACGCCGGGCGGATGGCAGAGGCTGTCCGCCCGATCCTGGTGAATTGACCTGCTGGGTTTGAGGAGGCTCGGACCGTGTGCGCTGTGATATCGTTGGAGGGGCCGTGCGCATTCGCGCAACCGATTACTGTGCTCCGGTGTCCGCTGCAGGGCGCTTTCGTTTCGCTGGGAGTTCGGGCATGGTGCCGAAGACCCAATCCCAGAGCGGCGAACTCACCCCGAATGCCTTGTCGTCACTGGCGTAATGATGAAGATGATGGTGCTTCCAAAGCACACGCAGGAAATTGCGCGGCGGGCGGAAAGCATGCACGCAATAGTGGACGAAGAGATACGTGGCGTATCCCAAGAGGAAGCCCGCACCGAATGGCAATCCGATCGGTCCACCGACCCATCGGAATAGAACCATGAGCAAGGACGCCACGCTCAGGCTCATGATCAACGGCATGGCCAAACGGCTTTTGTCTCGCGGTTGCTCGTGATGCAGGCCATGCATGACGTACTGCAGCCGCTCGCGCTTCGGCGTGCTGGGGGCGATGTGGTAGAGCCAGCGGTGCACGATGTACTCCACAAAGGTGAAGAAGGCCAATCCGAGCAGGAATGCTGCCGCCAGCGCACCGAATCGATACTGACCATGCGCATGCCAGAGCATTGCGGCCGAAAGCGTTGTGAAGGTTCCCACTGGCCAGGCGAGGCGGGTCCTCGTTGCGGATTCGAGCAACGGATTCCGGAAGAGGCGCCCGCTGCGGGTATTGGGGCGCGTGGCTGCGGCGGCGGATGGAGCAAAGCCAGTCCAGCTCGAATCAGGTTCTGGGTGGTTCATGTCCCTGAGACAAGGACATGCGGGGCTCCCCCTATTCAAGCCGCCTTTTTCAGCTCGGCCAGATTGCACGCCGGGGCCTACATTCGCGGCCCGCTCCTTGGGAGCATTCGGGGCGCTTAGCTCAGCTGGTTCAGAGCACCACCTTGACAAGGTGGGGGTCGTTGGTTCGAATCCAATAGCGCCCACACGAATACGTCGGTTTCGGCCTTGGACCGAGCGGGCAAGGTCGTTGGCAGAATCGAAGATCGTGAGAAACGGGAGGAATGCCCGCCCGCATGTGACCGATAGCGATGATGGCCGTCACAAGCGCACACCGCTCACTAGGTGCTCATCCCCACCACCATGCTGGTGACCGAGCGCATTGAAGTGCTCGAGGTGCCAGATGCCATCGTCGAAATGCCGTGACGCTCGAGACGTTCCCGATTACGACCTTCGTCCCACGAACCGAAACCCACATGAAGCCTCTCCGACTCTCCAGCCTTGCACTTCTTGCACTGGTCTCCATCCCTGTCCTAGCTCAAGAAGACATTGACGCCAAGGCCCGCGATGCCGCCGCCGCTGCCGCCGCGGCTCGCCACGCCAGCGATAGCCTCGATGGCAAATGGCAGCGCAGCGGGGTCTTCAGCCTGAATATGACGCAGGTGAGCCTCACCAACTGGGCTGCTGGCGGATTCAGCAGCGTGAGCGGCATTGCCATGTTCAACGGCGCCGCCAACTGGAAGAAGGGCCGTCGGGCATGGGACAACAGCTTGGTGCTCGCCTTCGGTGGGCAGCAGATCGAGGATGGCGACCCGGTGAAGACCGACGACCGTATTGAGCTGAACAGCAAATACGGCTACGACCTGAAGAAGCATTGGTACCTCGCGGGTGTTTTCCAGTTCCGCACCCAGTTCACCGAGGGCTTCAATGCCGAGGGGAACCGGATCTCGAATCTGCTCTCACCGGGTTACGCGCTGCTCGGTCTCGGTCTGGATTACCGGCCCAACGACAACTTCACGGTCTTCATTTCGCCGGCCACGGCACGCATGGTCATCGTCACCGATGAGCTGCTCTGGGGCGGAAGCACCGACCCGGAGCTGCGCGTGTATGGCGTGAAGAACGGCAACACCACCGAGCTCGAAGCGGGCGGTTACCTGCGCCTCATGTACAAGACCGACTTGGCCAAGAACATCACCTTCATGACGCGCGGCGATATTTTCAGCAACTACCTCCGCGATCCCGGCAACATGGATGTCACGTGGGAAACGCTCTGGACCTTCAAGGTGAACGATTGGTTCGCTGCCACGCTGAACACGCTGCTGATCTACGATCACGACACCAACCTGCCTAAAAAGGATGGAGAGGGCCTCCCGTACGCAGGGCCAGCCACTCAGTTCAAGCAGACGCTCGGAATCGGCCTTACGGTGAAGCTCTGATCGCTGACCTGAATCCTCTCGAAGGCCGCCTGGTGCGGCCTTCGTTCATTTCGGAGGGAACCGGCCCAGCCACGGGATCGGTGCGAGCACGGCATCGCGCACTGGATTGACATCGCGTCGGAGCACCGTGAAGGAGCGAACGTGCAAGGGGCCTTTGCTGCGGTTGTGCAGGTAGGTGCGCAGCCTTGCACTCGTGCCTGCGCCTGCGTAGGATGGGCAAAGGGCGACGACCAGATGGCACGTTCCGTCGGGACGTTGCTGCGCGTGCAATTCACCAGTGCGGTAGAAGGAAAGGCTGTCCGTACCATAGAGTTCAGTTACAATCGCAGCATCGGCCGTGCGGTCGAAGCCATCGACGCGCGCAATCACTTCGATCACATCGTGCAAATCATTCACGATGGAGTCGAGCTGCAATTCAATGAGCATTCCGAACTCATGCCCGGCCATGTCCCAGCCCGATGCGTTGCGCGCGATCCACTCGCTCACTTCCCACGGGCCACGTGCACGACCGAGCTCCAGATGCGCGATGGTATCGCGGTCGAAGCGCTCCATGGTGACCGGTGGGCGGCTGAAGCGCAGCACTTGGCCCTCAACAAGGTCGCGCCGCAAGGCAAGGCGCGGGAACCGCTGTTGCACCAGTGCCGCGGTTTCATCCATGCCGCCATTGCTGCGGCCCAGTACCACATGATCGCCATTGTGCGCGGCCAGCAACGAATCGACCCGCGCTTGCGGCATGCCGAGGATGTTGGTCGCGTTCAGCTCGTCAACGGGAACTCCCCAGTGCCGCTTGTAGAAATCGACCATGTGCCATTCGGTCTCGAAGAGCACCAGCACCTGCTCGCGCCCCATCTGCTTGGTGGCATCGATGGCCTCGCGCAGCATGGCTTCGTACTTCGACGCATACGTGACCGTGTAGTGCTTGCGCGCATGGACCAATGAATGCACGCTAACGCAAGACACGATGATGGTGCCGGCGATCACCGTGCGCCTGGGCAAATGCCTGAGCCCTTGCAGGAAGAAGAGCGCCAGATAGGGGAAGCTGAAGAGCACCACCGAGTATTGCAGCACCGGCGCGCGCCAAACGGAGTACGCGTAGCCGATAGCCAAGGGCAACATGCCCCAAACGAGCAGCATCCATTTCGATGGTGCGGTCAGCGATCCATGGCGCATTGAAAGCGTGACGGAAATGATGACGGCGACAACGAGCGCACCGCCCATGAACGGCGACCAATTCGCGATATAGGCGGCGTAGTGCGGAAGCCAATCGGCA
>DAORNP010000096.1:9304-15029 GCA_035441065.1 Flavobacteriales bacterium
CGCGATGCCGCATGCCATGAGCCATTCCGTGCGCTTGGCGGAAGAAGCGAGCAGCAAGCCGGTGAAAGCCATGAGTGCGGCGAGCAGCAAGCTGAAATGATGCACGTATCCGCTGGCCACCATCGCGAGCGCCGAAACGATGAGCGCCTTCCGATGGCCGAAGGCGAGCCAACGCGTGAGCTGATCGGCGAGCAAGGCAGTGGTGAAGAGGCCCGCCGCATACGGCCGCGCAAGCTGTCCGTAGAAAACGCTGTACTGCAAAGAGGCCATGAGCGTGGCCAGGAGCAATGCCGAACCAGTGCCTGTCCAGGCCGATGCGAATCGGTAGAGCAGCACGATGGCCGCCAGGCTCATGAGGATGAAGGGCAGCTTCATGTCCGCCTCATTCAGCGAGAAGGCGCGCGCCAAGACCCATTCGAATACCTGCACGCCGGGCGGATGCGTGTCGTTGGCGATCACGCCGTCAGTGATGGTCTGCCCAAGGGTAGGGTAGAGGCGTGTGATCGCGCTGAGCTCGTCATGCGTGTACGGCAGATGGGGGAGGTCCCAGAAGCGGAGCACTGCGGCTAGGAGCACCAGGACCAACAAGAGGCTGCGCGCCCAAGCTTCACCGGGCAGGAGCGTAGCGCCGTACCGTGCTATGTGGGCGCGCCAGTCCATCACTGGTCGCGGTCGATCTCGCGCTGCACATCGCGCGCCTTGATGCTCTCGCGCTTGTCGAAGGCCTTCTTGCCCTTGGCCAGCGCGATATCAAGCTTGGCATAGCCGCTCTCACCGATGAAGAGGCGGACCGGCACGATGGTCATGCCGGCATCCTTCAGCTTGCGGCGCAACTTGGCCAGCTCGGTGGTGTGCAGAAGCAATTTGCGGTCGCGCTTGGGTTCATGCACGAAATGCGGGTTGGTGCCGTAGGGGTTGATCTGCATGCCGCGCACCACCAGGTCGTTGCCAACGAAGGCGCAGAAGGCCTCGTTGATGCTGGCGCCCCCCGCCCGGATGCTCTTGATCTCGCTGCCTTGCAGGATGATCCCGCAGGTGTAGCTGTCGAGCAGGTGGTACTCGAAGCCGGCCTTCCGGTTCTTCACTTCGGGCGTGGTGCGCTGCGCCATGGATGGCGGCGAAGCTAACCGCGCGATCTTCGCCCCCATGAGCAATGAACGCATCTGGGATGTCGTGATCGTGGGCGGCGGGATCGTTGGCGCTGCGACCCTGCACAAGCTGCAATCGCGGTTCCCGCATTTCCGGATCCTCCTGCTGGAGAAGGAGCAGGAGCTGGCCGGGCACCAGACCGGTCACAACAGCGGTGTGATCCATAGCGGCATCTATTACAAGCCTGGCAGCCTCAAGGCCAAAAATTGCGTGGATGGCCGGCGCGAACTGGTGGCTTTCGCGAAGCAGTACAAGGTGAAGCACGACATCTGCGGCAAGCTGATCGTAGCCACGGACAAGGAAGAGCTGCCGCGACTGGAGAAGATCTACAGGACCGGACTCGCAAATGGCATTGAGGACATGCGCGAGGTGAACGCCGATGAGATACGTGCCATCGAGCCGCATTGCACGGGCATCGCCGGGGTGCATGTGGGTTGCACGGGCATCATCGACTTCCGCGGGGCCACGCGCACCATGGCAGAGCTCGCCCTGGCGTTGCAGCCCGAGAGCAGGGTGGCACTGGAGGAGGAGTTCCTCGGCATCGCTTCCAGCGACGGCGCCTCGCAGGTGCGCACGAGCAAAGGCAACTACCGGACGCGCTATGCCATATTCTGCGGCGGCTTGCAGAGCGACCGGCTGGCCAAGGCCGATGGCGCCGTGGTCCGTGAGCGCATCGTCGGTTTCAGGGGTGATTATTACGAGCTCACCGAGCAGGGCAAGCACAAGGTGAAGCACCTCATCTATCCGGTGCCCGATCCGCGCTTCCCCTTCCTCGGCGTCCATTTCACGCGCATGACCGATGGCAGCATCGAATGCGGGCCGAACGCCGTGTTCACCTTCAAGCGCGAGGGCTACGGCAAAACCGACTTCGACCTGCGCGACACCGTGGATGCGCTCACCTACGGCGGCACCTGGAAGCTGTTCATGCGCAACATGGGCTACGGCATCAATGAGTACCGTCGCGCATTCTCGAAGAAGCTCTTCCTGAAGACGCTGCAGCGCTTGATCCCCTCGCTCACCATGGGCGACATCGAGCCCGGGCGTGCCGGCGTGCGCGCCATGCTCCTGGGCACCGATGGCAACATGGTCGATGATTTCCGGATCGAGCGTCGCGGGAACCACATCCATGTGCTGAACGCGCCTTCGCCCGCAGCCACCGCCGCCCTGGCCATCGGAGGGCACATCGCAGAGATGGCAGCGCGCGAATTCCGGATCGGTGAAGCGATGGCTTCGTCCTGATCGCCTTCCCTTCACGCCATCTTCGCCCCATGCCTGCTGTCATCACCCCCATCCAGATCCGTTTCGCTGATCTTGACATGGCGCATCATGTGCACAATGCCGTTTACCTGCATTGGTTCGAGCTGTCGCGCATGGAATTGCTGCGGCGCTTCATCCCCTCCGGCCACGATTGGAAGCAGCAGGGGCTCATCCTTGCGCGCAACGAGGTGGACTACCGCCTGCCCATCCACCTGCATGACCGGATCGAAGGCCATTGCCAAGCGGGCCGCATCGGGTCCAAGAGCTTCGACCTGCATTACCGCATCGTGCGGGAGAAGGAGGGCAAGGAGGAGATCTGCGCCGAAGGGCGGAGTGTGATGGTCTGCTTCGACTATGCTGCGAACGGATCCATCGAATTGCCGCAGGAGTGGCGCAATGCGCTTGCACAACTCAGTGAATCATGAAGCTCAAGCACGCCCTTGTCGGAATCATCAGCATCGCATTCGCGGCCTGCTCACCGCAGGACCTTCAGACCATCCTCGGTTCCACCGGTGGAAGCCCGGCGCTCACCAACGATGAAGTGATCGCAGGCCTGAAGGAAGCCTTGCGATTGGGTGCTGAGCGCACGGTAAGCAGCACCAGCGCAACCGACGGCTTCTGGGGCAATCAGCTGATCCGTATCCCGTTCCCCGAAGAAGCCATCAAGGTGAAGAACACGCTCACCGATCTGGGCATCAACCAGCCTGTGCAGGATTTCGAGCGCGTCCTGAACACGGCGGCGGAGCGGGCGGCCAAGGAAGCCGTTCCCGTGTTCGTTGACGCCATCACGGGCATGAGCATCAGCGACGGATTCGCGATCCTGCGCGGAGGAGAGCGCGCTGCCACTGACTTTCTGCGCGAGAAGACCAGCGCGGCGCTGCGTGCCAAGTTCACGCCCGTGGTGGAGCGCGCCACGCAGGAAGTGGCCCTCACCAGCTACTGGCAGCCGATAGCTTCGGCCTACAACACCGCGACGTTCATCACCGGCGGCAAGGCCGTGAACCCTGACCTCAATGCCTACGTGACCGACAAGGCGCTCGCTGGCCTCTTCACCGTGCTCGCACAGGAGGAGAAGCGCATTCGCGTGGATCCTTTAGCGCGTGCCACGGATTTGCTGCGGAAAGTGTTCGCGGCGCAATAGTCACCGTCAACCGGCCGAACGGTTAATCCGCAACCTTCAACCCATCCGAATGCACGCCATCACCCTCACCGAACCCGGCACTGTGCTGGAACCCAGCGAGCTCGTCCTCAATCCCGATGGCTCCGTGTACCATCTGGCGCTTCGCCCTGAGCAACTCGGCGATACCGTGCTCGTGGTCGGTGACCAAGGACGCGTGGAGAAAGTGAGCCAGCACTTCGAGCGCATCGAGCATCGCGTGCAGAACCGCGAGTTCGTGGCGCATACCGGCGTTTACCGCGGCACGCACATCACCGCGTTGAGCACCGGCATCGGCACCGACAATATCGATATCGTGCTGAACGAGCTGGACGCACTGGTGAACATCGATCTTCCCTCGCGCACACCGAAGCGCGCACAAAAGAGCCTGCGCATCATCCGCCTCGGTACCTGCGGCGCCTTGCAAGAGGACATCCCCGTTGACAGCCTGGTCGTGAGCGCCTACGGAGTGGGCCTCGACAATGTGCTGCACTATTACGCCTACGAGAGCACCGATGCGGAGACGCGCTTGCTGAACGCGCTGCTCGCTCATGCTGAATGGCCCGACAACCTTCCGTTGCCCTACGTGGCCGCTGGAGACAAGGAACTGATCGAGCGGCTCGGCCATGGCAATACGGTGGGCATCACCTTCACGGCAGGCGGTTTCTATGGCCCGCAAGGCCGCCAGTTGCGCCTTGTCCCTTCTGTCGATGGCCTCAACGACCGCATCAGCTCCTTCGCGCATGAGGAGCTGCGGGCCACCAACTACGAGATGGAGACCAGCGCGCTCTACGGGCTCGGCGGCATGCTGGGCCATCGCGCCTGCACGGTGTGCTGCGTGGTGGCCAACCGGCTGCGCAAAGAGTACAGCAAGGACCACCACGCGGCCATCGACCGGATGATCGCGGAGGTACTTGGGCGATTGGCGGGCTGATGCCGAATCACCGTCTCGCATCCGGAGCCGTCTCTGGGTCCGATGCGGCTTCTCGTGAGACCTGGAAGCTGCCCACCTTCAATTTCACCTGCCTCGCTTCGGCCTTGTGCTTATTCTCTTCCTCTTCGGTGGTGAGGTTTAGGCGGCGGCGCACCTCGAACCACAGTGATTTGCCCATGAAGCCGAGGCTCTCGCCGGTGTCCATGGTCTTGGCCCTGCTGTCGGTTGCGGCCGCCTTGGGGTTGGTCTCAGGCTTGTTCGCCTGCGGCGGCGCTTGCGCACGTACCTGAACAGTGCCGCCGAGAATGACCACTGCCGACAAGCAGCGCCATGCCAAGCCTCGATCCAATCTCCGCAGCATGGCTGGCGAAATTGGAGTCTTATCCATGTGGCAGGCTGCGCTAGGATGAGGCGGATTCGGAAGCGGGAAGTAACATTGCTACGCATGGCCGCCGCCACCTGCCCGAATTGCGAAGCAGCGATGCCTGATGGCGCGGGGTACTGTGCAGCATGCGGCCAAGCCGCTTTGGGGGACAACACGTTCGGGCATTTCCTCCATCAATTCCTCGGGGACTACTTCACCTTCGACAGCAAGATCACGAGAAGCCTTAAGCCCTTGCTCTTCACTCCGGGCGAACTCACGCTCGAGTACATGCGTGGCCGGCGCCAGCGCTACATGCCTCCGCTGCGACTGTTCATCTTCCTCAGCGTGCTTTTCTTCCTGGTGGTGGGCTGGGGCAAGTCATCCTATGCGGATGGAGAGGACGACCTGTTGCGTGAGCAGCTGTTCTGGGACAACTACTTCGCATCGGTGCTGCCCAAGCTCTTCTTCCTCTTTCTGCCGCTTTTCGCGGGACTTGTACACCTGTTGCACCGGGAGAAGGGGGGCACCTTCGTGAAGCCATTCATCTTCTCGGCGCACTTCCATTCGTTCGTCTTCCTGGTCTTCGGTGTGTATGGCGTGGTATCGAAGCTTTTGGTGAAAGGCGGGCTTGTTGCCGTGAACCAAGTGCTTGTGGTGGTGCTGCTGCTGTGGGTGCTGGTGTACGTGTACCTGGCGTTGCGCCGGGCGTTCCTGCGGCCGGCAGGAAGGCAGGTGCTCGCATTCCTGGCGTTGCTCGTGCTCTACTTCGTGGTGCTTGTCTTCGGTTCGCTTGGGGCGGTGTGGGTGCTGGCGTGAGCCTCGCCATCGCTGATACGCGGCATTGCTCATCCGTTGGAGAGCTCAG
>DAORNP010000097.1:0-8093 GCA_035441065.1 Flavobacteriales bacterium
TCACCCACCGCGAGCATCACGGCGGGAGGTCCCACGAGCTTCTGCACCGGCGGCAGCGTGGTGCTTACCGCTGCGACCGGAACCGGCTACACCTACCAATGGCGCAGGAACGGCACGAATCTGAGCGGTGCCACGACTAGCAGCTACACGGCGACAACGGCCGGTACCTATACAGTGGTGGTCACAAGCGGCGGATGCAGTGCCACCAGCGCAGCCACCACGGTCACGGTGAGTGCAGCGCCCTCGGCCACGATCACGGCGGGCGGCAGCACCAGCTTCTGCAGCGGCGGCAGCGTGTCGCTTCAGGCGAACACAGGCACTGGCCTTACCTATCAGTGGCGCCAGAATGGGAATAACATCAGCGGCGCCACGGCCAGCAGCTACACTGCCTCGACGAGCGGGAGTTACACAGTGGTCGTATCCAACGGCGGCTGCAGCACCACCAGTGCAGCCACCACGGTCACGGTGAATGCATCACCCACCGCGAGCATCACGGCGGGAGGTCCCACGAGCTTCTGCACCGGCGGCAACGTGGTGCTTACCGCTGCGACCGGAACCGGCTACGCGTACCAATGGCGCAGGAACGGTACGAATCTCAGCGGTGCGACGGCAAGCAGCTATACGGCAACCACTGCG
Source organism: Flavobacteriales bacterium (assembly GCA_035441065.1). Lineage (GTDB taxonomy): Bacteria > Bacteroidota > Bacteroidia > Flavobacteriales_F > PHOS-HE28 > PHOS-HE28. The sequence continues at coordinate 637 of DAORNP010000097.1, forward strand.
GGCACATACACGGTAGTGGTCACCAGCGGCGGATGCAGTGCAACCAGCGCAGCCACCACGGTCACGGTGAGTGCCGCGCCCTCGGCAACGATCACTGCGGGCGGACTCACGAGTTTCTGCGCTGGCTCCAGCGTGCTGCTCAGCGCGAACACAGGTTCGGGGCTCACCTATCAATGGCGCCGGGACGGTGCGGTGATCACGGGTGCCACGGCGAGCAGCTATTCCGCGACGCTCACCGGCTCCTATACGGTAGTGGTGGCCAATGGAGGCTGCAGTGCCACCTCGGCCGCAACATCCGTCTCAGTGAAGGCTGCACCTGTGGTCAATTGCTCGTCGAATGCGGGAACGAGCACCGTGAGCGTGACCGCCACTGGTGGCCAGTCACCGTACACTTACGCATGGAGCACCTCGCCCGTGCAGACCTCCGCCACGGCAACGGTAAATGCTTCGGGCACCTATACCGCCACTGTAACGGGTGCGAATGGTTGTAGCGCCACATGCTCTTCCACGATCACCCTGACCGGCGGTAGCTGTGTGGGGATCCGCACGGAGACGCAGAACTCGTGGGGGTCCGTCAGCACCAGCTCACCCGTCGTGGCCTACTTGCACGCCAACCAGTGCATTCCCAGCTCCGAATCACCTGACGATTGGTTGCGGACAGCGGCTCGTGCGCTTCACTTCATCTCAAGCCGTGGCCGATGCCCTTCCGCTCTATGGTGATTTTGCGCTGTTGCCCACTGGCACTACGGTCAATCCAGTAGGAGCCATTAACAACGCCTTCCTGGGCAATGTCGCTGCGCTGAAGCTGAACATCCGTTTCGATGAAGTGAACGCCGCCTTCAGTCCGGCCGCCGTGTTGCTCAAGAACATGCTGGTCGCACAAGGCACTTTCGCCGGCTGGACCGTGCAGCAAGTGGTGGATCTGGCTGATCAGACACTTGGCGGATGCTCATCGCAGTACACGTTCAACACGGTGAACACCATCGTCCGGAACATCAACGCCGGTTATCAGGGCGGCGTGATGAACAGTGGCTTGCTCGCTTGCCCCACCTTGTCAGCATTCACCTTCGAAGAGGGCGATGGCCTTTGGTCGGAGTCGGACGAGTTGCGCGCATCGGCCTTCCCCAATCCCACCTTGGGTGAAACCACCATCAGCTTCAGCGGTCTCGATCCGTATGCCCCGCTCGAGGTCCGCATCTTCGACCTGAGCGGAGCGCTGGTGAACTGGATCTATCGTGGTGAGGCGCCGGAGAGCGGCACGCTGCAGTTGCCTTGGGATGCCAGTGGCCGGGCGGCGGGCATGTACTTCTACGAGGCGATCAACGGCGAACGAGCGGTGCGCGGGAAGTTGATCGTGGAGTAGGCGCTTCAGATCCGCTCAAGCGCACTGCTGGGCAACCAGCCGGTGGTTCCATTGGGTAATTGAACAGCGCACCATCCATCGGTCTCTGGAGCGGCTTGGACCTTGGCTCCACGGTGCAGCACGAATAGCGCCTTCGCCGTGCTGCGCGGTTCAGATAGCGCCTCGACCTTGGCCACCAGGATGATGGCCTCGGAATCGGACCGTAGCTCACGATGGCTTGACCAAGCGATGGTCAAGCACGTGATGAGGGCGATGGCCATGACGCCGCTGAGCGTATAAGCCGCTTGTCGCTTCAATCCTTGCGAAAGCCTGGCCAGGCCGAGCATGATGAAGAGAAGGAGGCATACGAAGAGCGCATAGCGCGCCCATGCGTCGGGGTCGTTGCCGCGCAGCATGCTCCAGGTCTTCCCGAGTCCTGTTATGCTACCGGGAGCGATGCGGTCACGGATCTGCTCATTGGCCAGGTCGAGGTTCGTTTGCAGGTCGGCATCGTTCGGTGCCAATCGCAACCCGCGCTCGTACCAGAGGATCGCATGGGCGGCATCGCCCAGCTTGTAATGCGCGTTGCCGAGCGCAAGGCACAGCGAAGCGGATCGGAAGTCACGCGCCGTGCTGTCGAAAGCAGCGCGCGCTTCTTCATAACGCCCTTCGGCATAAGCGCGCTGGCCAGCAGCAACCAACGAATCGGCCTCGGATCGGTTAAGCGCTGAAGCCTGTGTGAAGAGGATGCAGCCACAGATGAGGAGCGATGCACGGATCATGCGTGAGCGGCGCGCTCGATGCGCTGAATGAGTTGAAGGGCGTCGTTGAACAGGGTCTGCTGAGGCTGCTGGTCAACCGGTGCGAAGCGGGCCATGTCACATGCCGCAATGATGCGTGTGGCATCCGTGGCAATGGCATTCGCGTCGGCATGTGGATGGAGGCGTTCTGCTATGCGGCTCGCAGAGGCCTCAGCAAGCCCGAGCCCCAGCTTGTCGGCGAGGTAGCCGTGCAAAGCCTTGGAGAGTGCCCCATGGAACGCCTTGCGATCGTTGCCTTTGAGCGCGGACTCTGCTTCTCGTAGCCGTTTACGGGCCATCTTTTCAGCAGCGCGCCGCCGCGTGCCGGCAGTGTCTGACAGGTCGCGCGCGCGCTTGCGTTGCCAGAGGAGCAGCAGGGCGAATGCGAGGGGCGGAGCGCTCATGCCGGCAGCCCATGGCCATGTGCCGAAGAGGAAGCGGTCCTTTTCGCGCAGGTGCATGTCGCCAGTGCGGATGTAGCGGATGTCGCTATCGAGCGTTGTCACCTCCGAGCGCTGTACTCGATTGGTGCTGCCGGATTGGCCAGCGCCGGGTGATCCGGTTACCTGGATGGTCATCGGCGCGCTGCGCAGGGTCTTGTAAGCAGCGGCCTTCGGGTCGAAATAGCTCAGGCTCACGGAACCAAGGTCGAAGCCGCCATCGTGCCGGGGAATCACGGTGTATTGGAAGCCGCGCGATCCATTCATGCCGCTGGCGCTGACTGTGATTCGGTCGGTGACGCGCGGCTCGTACACCTCGAAGTCGGCAGGGAATGCCAGCTTGGGCGCCTCGATGAGCTTGAGGTTGGCACGGCCGCTGAGGCGGACTTCCACCTCAATCGCATCATCCACCGTCACGTCGGTGCGATCGGCCTTCACGGAAAGCTCGAGTTCACCCACGGCGCCGTTGAAGTCGGCTGGGGCGTTGGCGGGGAGCGGCAGGGCGGCGAGCTCCACGGCATTGCTCTTCACCTCGATGGTGGTGCCGCGGTTGAAGAAGCTGCGACCAACGATGCAGGTAAGGCCCATGGGGTCGATGCGCAAGGTGCCGGAACGCTGCGGAATGAGCAGTTGCTGCTTGATGGTGAGCACACGGTAGCCCAAGCCGTTCACCACACGCTCTTCCCAGCGCGCGCTCTGCACATCGAGCTCCTCGCTCCAGAAGCCATTGAGCTTCGGAGGGTCCATCTGCGGCGCCTCCAATCCGGCGTACCGGTTATAGAGCTGATAGGTGGCAACGACCTGCTCGCCCACGTATGCTTTGCTCTTGCTCAAGCTGAGTGCGATGAAGAGGTTGGGGTCGCGGTGCTGCCCCTGGGCAACAGCCGGCTCTTGCGGAGCGGCGCTGCCTTTGGCCACTTCGATCGTGATCGGCGTAGTCTGGATCACGCCATTGCCCACGCGTGCTTTCGCTGCACCAATCACATAGCGCCCCGGCCGCGTGGCGGTGAGCACCCATGTGCGGCTCACGCTGCTGCTGCTGCGCCCATTGATGAAATTGTAGCTGCTGTTCTCGTAAGGCCCCTGCACGATCACCAATCCGCCAAGGTCCGGTGCCTCGAATCGATCCTGCGCATTGGTGAGCGTGATGGTGAGCTTCACCTGTTCACCGGCTGCGATCTGGTTCCGATCGACCTGCGCGGTGAAGGTGATTTCCTGCGCCAGCGCGCTTGGCGCGATGAATGACCCGAGGAGGGCGAGCGATAGGGTGAGCAGGGCTTTCATGTCACCAATCCTTTGCGGGCTTCGGCTTGCGGGAAGGCGTGCTCCGGGATCGAACGCGGTCCTGCACGCCCTGTTCCTTGCGGTTCAACTCGTCGAGCATTCGCTCAGCATCGCGCTTGTCCATGCCTTCGTCGCTTCGTTCCTTTTCCTGTCCTTGTTCGCGTTCGTGCCCTTGCCGCTGTTGCTGCTCTTGTTCTTGTTGTTGCTGCTGTTGCTGCTCCGGTTGCTGCTGCTGTTGTTGCTGCTGGTTCTGCCGTTCCTCCTTCAGCAATTGCTCCGCGAGCTTCAGGAGCTTCGCATCACCCGGATGCGCGCGCAGGCCCTCATCGAGTATGCGCATGGCGCTGCTCTTATCCTCCTTCACGTATTGCCGGGATGCGCGATTGAAGTATCCCTCGGCGGAGTGCGTGCCCGTGGTGTCGGTCTGCGCAAGGCCGTTCAATGCCAGGGAGGCCAGCGCGAGGGTCGCTATGACGGAGCCTTTGTTCATGAGGCCTGTGCGGCGTTCGTTACCGTCTCGAGCTTCTTCATGTACTCTTCCTTCTGCTTGAGGCTGGGGTCCTCGCGAAGGCCTTGATGCATGAGCTCGAGCGCCTTGTTGAATCGGTACTGCTCCACGAGCGAGTCGGCTTGCTGCATGATGAGCTGCGCGCGCACGCTCAGCTCCTGGTTCTTGTCCTTGTCCTTGTCACGCTGGTCGCGGGCATCGCGCACCCGCTTGCGCGCATCGTACGCGCGCTTGGCGAGCACCAGATTCAGTCGCGCGTCATCATCGCCGGGGTTCATGCGCAGGGCGGCCTTGTTCCAGCGGATCGCCGCGGCGTAGGATGAATCGATGGAGCTCTCGAGGCGCATGAGGTCGCGGCGCAGGCTGTCGCGCAGCACGAAGGTGCTCACATCCTGCGCGATATCGTGCCCTTCGATCCGTAAGGCGCCCAGGTCACGCGTAAGGCGGACGATGCTCGTGTCGGCATCGCGGGCATCGGCGAGGTGCGCTGCTCCCAGGTTGTACAGCACGTTGTGGCGGTGGGTCGCGGAGGAATCGAGGTGCTGGGATTCACGGAAGCGGGCGATGGCGTCGCTCCATCTGGCCATGCGGAAGCTGCTGTTGCCGCTGTTGTACAATGCCCGAGCATCAAAGGGCGCACTGGCGAAGAGGCTATCGGCCTTTGCGTAGTCTTCCGCGTCGTAGGCATTGGCGCCCATTCGCAAGGCGCGCTCAGCCAAGCGCTCCTCAGGCGTTGCGCAGGAAGCGAACATGATCACGCCGATGGGGATGATGCGTTTCATGCAGCGGATGCGCGCCACACCGCGCGGGGATTGCGCCGCTCGCCGAGCAGCAGGTACAATGCGAAGCACGCTAAGGCGGCGCCCAAGGGCCATTGGTACTGGTCGTCGTAGGCGGTGTAGCGCACGCTGCCCAATTCGGCCTGCTCCATTTGCTTGAGCTGCTCCACGAGTTCCACGATTCCCATGTTGCTGTTGGAGGCGAGCACATAGGAGCCGTTCCCGGCCGAAGCGATGCGTCGCAGCAACGCCTCATTCAATCGCGTCACCACGGTGCGGCCCTGCTGGTCCTTGCGGAAGCCTTGAGCTTGGCCATTCTTGCGAATCGGGATGGGCGCGCCATTGGCCGTGCCGATGCCAATGGTATGCACCACGATTCCTTCTGCTGCCGCTTGCTCAGCAGCGCTCACAGCATCGTCCTCGTGGTTCTCCCCATCGCTGATCACGATGATGGCCTTGCCGGCAGGGCTCTCCGCTTGGAAGGCCTGCCGCGCCAGATCGATGGCCGCGCCGATGGCTGTGCCTTGCGTGGACACTGACTGCGTGCCGATGGTGCGGATGAAGAGCTTGGCTGCGCTGCGGTCGGTGGTGAGCGGCAGTTGCATGTATGCTTCACCAGCGAAGACCACCCGGCCGAGTCGGTCGCCCTTCAAGCGATCGATCATCTGCAGCATGGCGCGGCGCGTGGCCATCATGCGGCTGGGGCGCAGGTCCTCGCACTCCATGCTGTTGCTCACATCAACGCATAGGATCAGATCGATGCCCTTGCTCCTGACGGTTTCGGGGCGCGAGCCGAGCTGTGGTGCAAGCAATGCGATGCCTGCCAAACCCACTCCAATGCGCATCAGCAGGTAGCGGCCCAGGTTGCGGGCGGCGCTCACGCCGGGCATCATGCGCGACAAGGTGCCGCTCTGCGCGAATCGTCGAAGCGCGCGGTCGCGCCAAGCCGTGTTGAGGATGAAGAGCAGCAAGGCGGCAGGGCCGGCCAGCAGCACGGGCAGCAAATCGGTTCGCGCCAGATGGAAGGACGGCACCCAATGATCGATGAACCACCACGCGCCCACTGCGGCAGCCGTTAGCATCAGCTCGAACGCGATGGCTGTCCACGCCACGATGCCCCAGTGATATGTGGTCCTGGCGCTCATGCGATCCCGCGAAAAAGGCTGCGGTCGAACAGGAAGCCGGCGAAGAGCAGGCCCGCGCCCAAGAGCGCGAACGGATGGAACTCTTCCTTGCGGCTGGTGAACTGCTCCACCTCGATTCGTGTGCGCTCGAGCTGATCGATCTCCTCGTAGATGGCGCGCAGCCGCTGCTCATCGGTGGCCCGGAAGTACTTGCCGCCAGTGAGCTTCGCCATCTCTTGCAGCGTGGCTTCGTCGATCTCCACATCGATGTACTCGAACTTGTACTGGCCGTTGGGATAACGCGCCACGGGCGACAGCGCTTTGCCGCGCGTGCCTACGCCGATGGTGTACACGCGCACGCCCATGGCCTCGGCGATATGCGCGGCATCGATGGGCTGCACCGATCCGGTGTTGTTCACGCCATCGGTGAGGAGCACCACCACCTTGCTCTTCGCATCGCTCTCGCGCAAGCGGTTCACGGCCGTGGCGAGGCCCATGCCCACGGCGGTGCCGCCCTCGATCAACCCGCTGCGGGCTTCGGCCAAGAGCTGCTTCAGGGAAGCATGGTCGGTGGTGAGCGGGCATTGCGAGAAGGCCTCCCCCTCATACACCACCAAGCCAATGCGGTCGTTTGGCCGCGCTTCTATGAAGCGGCTGCCGGTGCGCTTGGCTGCTTCGAGGCGATCGGGCTTGAGGTCTTTGGCGAGCATGCTGCCCGAGATGTCCATCGCGATCACGATGTCGATCCCTTCTTGATGGACGTTCTCCTTGGTGTTGTAGCTCTGCGGGCGTGCCATGGCCACGATCAGCAGGCCCGTGCCGGCCAAGCTGAAGGCGAGCGGCATGGCTTTCAACGGGGCTTTCCAGCCGGTGCGGCCTTGCAGATGCGCGGTCAAGGTGCTCAGGCGCGTGAGCCCTGCTCGTCTGTTATCGCGCCAGGCTTGCAGCGCAGCAGCGATGGGCAGCAATGCGAAGAGCCAGAGCAAACTGGGATGCACCAGGGTGAAATGCCGGGTCGCGTACCAAGCGGCACCGCCAGCCAGCACGCATGCAAGCGCGCACCATGCCCAGAAGGCGGCATCGATATCAGGCCTGCGTTTGCGCATCGTTGGTAGAAGCGGTTGCGATCACGAAGCGGCGCGCGGAGACCATGAGCTGCTCATTCTCTTGAGGGCCGGGC
>DAORNP010000097.1:8184-8590 GCA_035441065.1 Flavobacteriales bacterium
CATCCGTTGTGCGCTCCAAGGCGGGCACTTGATAACGTTCTTCGATGTAGCCGCGCAGCAGGTCGGTGAGGCGCGATTGATAGGGCTTGTGCAGGCCCTGCTGCCATAGGCGCTCCTGCTCCAATGCATCGAGCTGCGCCAGCACGCGCTCATGCAAAGCCACAGGGGCCTCTTGTGGTGCTGCGGCTTCTGTTGGAACACGTTTACGCCGAACGAGGAACACGATGATTGCTGCGAGCAAGGCTGTTGCCAGGGCGCCAGCGATCCATGTCCAATGCTGCATGGCCCACCATAGGGGGCTGAAGGGCAGGCGGTGGATGGGCTTGATGTCGGCAGGAACGGAAGCAGCATCCACCGGGAATCCATCGACCTGCAGCAGGAGCGGTTCGGTTTCCAGCGATTTTCC
>DAORNP010000097.1:8600-14987 GCA_035441065.1 Flavobacteriales bacterium
ACCTGCTTTCAGCACGAATGGCGGAATGGCCCAGTAGCCGGTGTCGAATGAGGTAATGGTGATGCGGCGCACGAGCGTGGATGCATCTGCGCCGACGGTAACCGTATCCAATTCAGCACTGCCGATCACTTCAACGTGCGCATTGAGCGAATCACCGATGGCGGGCCATTGAAAGGTTGGCCCATCTGCCCGAGCGGTGATGCTGATCACGGCGTGCTCGCCGATGCGGATCCGCTGCGGCTCAAGGCTGGCACGCACGGATGAAGCATCCTGCGCGTGCAAGAGCATCGGCCAAGCGGAGAGTCCTATGGCGAAGCGCGCTTTCATCGGCTGCCTTCGCGCTGCTTGAGGAGTTGCATCAATGGCCGTACGTAGCCCGTGTCGGTGCCGATCACCGCGTGGTCAACGCCGCTTCGGCGCAGGATCTCGCGCGATCGCTGCGCATGCTTGAGGCCGGCCGTACGGTAGGCATTGCGCACGCGCCGGCTGCTGGTATCGATCCAGCGCTGCTCGCCGGTCTCGGGGTCGGCCATGCGCACCAGACCGATATCCGGTAGCTCGGTCTCGCGCGGGTCGGTGGTTCGGAGCACCACCAGGTCGTGGCGGCGGTTGGCGATCTTCAGGGCATCCTCATAGCCCGTGGCGAGCAGGTCGCTCACCAAGAAGGCGATGCTACGCTTCTTGATCACGCTGTTGAGGAAGCGCAAGGCCCCCGCTATGTCGGTGCCGCTGCCCTTCGGCGTGAACTCGATCAGCTCGCGGATGATGCGCAGGATGTGCGCGCGGCCTTTCTTAGGCGGGATGAATTTCTCCACGCTATCGGTGAAGAGCAGCAGGCCCACCTTGTCGTTGTTCTTGATGGCGCTGAAGGCGATTGTGGCGCAGGCCTCAGTGACCAGCTCGCGCTTGAGCTGTTGCGTGCTGCCGAAATCCCCCGATGCGCTGAGGTCGGCCAGGAGCATCACGGTGAGCTCGCGCTCTTCTTCGAACACCTTCACGAACGGATGACCGAAACGCGCGGTCACGTTCCAGTCGATGGTGCGCACCTCGTCGCCGGGGCTGTACTCGCGCACTTCGCTGAAGGTCATGCCGCGTCCTTTGAAGGCACTGTGGTACTCGCCGCTGAAGATGTGCTCGCTGAGGCCACGGGTCTTCAGTTCCACGAGCCGTACCTTCTTCAGGAGCTCCTTGGTGTGTTGCACTGACTGGCTCATCGTGGCATGGTCGGCAGTTCGCAAAGGGCTGTTCGCAGCGCGGAGGGGTACTGCAAACGCAGGCTGTCTGCTGTTCGCTTCTCAAGGAACCTCCACCGTATTCAGCACGCGGTCGATGATTTCATGCACCGTGATGTTCTCGGCTTCGGCCTCGTAGGTGAGGCCGATCCGGTGGCGCAGCACGTCGGGGCATACGGCGCGCACATCCTCGGGGATCACGTAGCCGCGCCGCTTGGTGAAGGCCAGTGCTTTCGCGGCCAGCGCCATATTGATGCTCGCGCGCGGGCTGCCGCCGAAGGCGATCATGCTGGTGAGGTCGCCCAGCTTGTGCTGGTCGGGCTTGCGCGTGGCATGCACGATATCGACGATGTAGTGCTCGATCTTCTCATCCATGTACACCTCGCGAACGAGCTGGCGCGCGGCCAGGATCTCTGCTGGCGTGACCACGCGCTGCGGCTCGGCCTGATTGCCTGCGCGCGTGTTCTGGCGGATGATGAGCTTCTCTTCTTCCGGTCGCGGGTAATCAAGCACCACCTTCAGCATGAAACGGTCGGTCTGCGCCTCAGGCAACGGGTAGGTGCCTTCCTGCTCGATCGGGTTCATGGTGGCCAGTACCAGGAATGGCTCGGGCAATAGGTATGTAGTGGCACCGATGGTGACCTGCCGCTCCTGCATGGCCTCGAGCAGTGCGCTCTGCACCTTGGCCGGCGCGCGGTTGATCTCATCGGCGAGGATGAAGTTGCTGAACACCGGGCCTTTCTTCACGGTGAACTCCTCGTTGCGCTGGCTATAGATCAATGTGCCGATGAGATCGGCGGGAAGCAGGTCGGGCGTGAATTGGATGCGGCTGAAACCTGCATCGATGGTGCGCGACAGCGATTTGATCGCGAGGGTCTTCGCAAGGCCGGGAACGCCTTCGAGCAGCACATGGCCGTCGGCGAGCAGCGCCACCAGCAGTTTCTGAACCATGTCCTTCTGGCCCACGATGGTCTTCTCCATCTCGTGGTCGATCAGGTCAACGAAGGCGCTTGCTTGCTGTATTCGGTCGTTCAGCGCGCGGATGCTCTCCGAGGTGACTGCCTGCGGCGATTGCGTGATGGTGGGTTCCATGTTGATTCTTGACTGAAGGCAAAGGTGCCGGGGGGGCCTTCGGGGCGCTAGAGGCCCGCCGTTAAAGCGTGTTAACCAGCAGAATGCGAAGGACATGCACTTGGCCCATCAAGTGGATCAAGAGCGTGCCCATGTCCGGATACCTTCGGCCGCATGGAGACCACCACCAAGCCACTCACGCTCGCCGAGGCCACCTCGCATGTGCGCGACTTCCATGATGCGTTCGGCATTGCCAATTCATCGGCGCCCGTCGGGGCCATCGGCGATCGCGATGCCCTGCTTCGCTACAAGCTCATCCGCGAGGAGAATGAGGAATACCTGGAGGCTGCGCTGCGCGGCGATCTGGTGGAAGTGGCCGATGCGCTGGGCGATATCCTCTACATTCTTTGCGGCACCTTGCTCAAGCATGGCCTGGAGCACAAGATCGACGAGGTGTTCCGCGAGATCCAGCGCAGCAATATGAGCAAGCTGGGCACCGATGGCAAGCCCATTTACCGCGACGACGGCAAGGTGATGAAGGGGCCGGCTTATTTCAAGCCCGACATCGCAGGTGCGCTTGAGCGGTAACTACCAGGTCAAATATCCTTCCGGTCCAAGTCCTCAAAGTTCACATCGCTGAAGGGAGGAGCGTCCGCATCGTCCGCGCGCGGAGCTTGCTCGGGGCCACTGCTGAAATCGCCGGTTTCCCGCAGCCGATCGATCTCGGCGATGGTGTCGTGCAGGCCATCGAGGAATTTGTCGAAGTCTTCCTTGTACAGGAAGATCTTGTGCTTGTCGTAGTGCGCGGTGCCGTCTTCGTGCGTGTGCTTCTTGCTCTCCGTGATGGTGAGGAAGAGGTCACGGCCGCGTGTGCTTTTCACATCGAAGAAGTAGGTTCGCTTACCGGCCCTTACGGCCTTGGAGTACACATCCTCACGATCGTCGCGCATGACAGGGTAGGGTTGGGCGAATCCAAAAGTAGCAGGGCCGTCGAAACGGCCAAATCCAATGATTGACTGCATGTTATGGCGACGGACACGATTCAATCGGGCTGTTTCAGGACGCGTGGCCGTCCAGCACGCTCGATTCGAATGCCCGGAACCATCGCTCTTGCCCTATCTTGCGCCCCTTGGTGCTTTTACCAAGGTCAACACGCGGCATTCAACCGCCGCACGATTCCCCAAGTTCAATGGCAAGTGGTACAGTGAAGTTCTTCAATACGGAGAAAGGTTTCGGGTTCATCACCCCTAACGAAGGTGGCAAAGACGTCTTTGTTCACAAGACGGGCACCGTCGACCAGATCCGCGAAGGCGACCAGGTCTCCTATGAAGTGGAGCAAGGCCCGAAAGGCCCCAACGCCGTGCAAGTGAAGCGCGGCTAACCGCACAACGAAGCACCGAAGCCCTCCGCCACAAGCGGGGGGCTTCTTGTTTCAAGGCAACTGCCGCTGCTTGTCAACGCCTCATCGCTTCACCACCTTCACGCTGCGGCGGCCAGTGCTGCTCTCTACCACCAGATGATAAGCACCTGGGCCCAAATACCTCAGGTCGGCGAAGGCACGGCCGTCAGCGTGCATGGGCGCATCGTGTATAAGCATGGCCTCGCGACCCAATGCATCTCGCAGGGTTATCCGCACACGCTGGCTGCCGGTGTTGCCCACGTTGATCGCCAGGACATCGCTGGTGGGATTCGGGAATACCTCCATCACCACCGGCCCTTGCGCTTCGATGCCCGCATTGAGGTCGAGCACGCGGAAGCGCCACCAGCCATGAGGCGCGGTGATGGGGCGTACCTGCTCTTTGCCGCTATTGGCAGCAGCGTGGATGTAATAGTAGATGAGCGTGCCGGCGGGGTGCGCGGGTATCGCGGCGTTCCAGGTGTTGTTGGGGCCTGGACTCATGCTCACCGGCGCATATCCCGCTGTGGTGTCAGTGGTCCAGTACACCTCAGCTGATTCGATGCCGGTCTTGTGGCGGATGTAAGCCTCCACATTGTAGGGTGCCACGGTCTCGTAGGTGTCGGTGAGGCGCTGGTGACGGATCAGCAGTGGATCGCTTACGCCGATCGTCTTGGTGATGCAATGGATGGCGCCGCTCTGGCTAATGATGTTGTTGCCGCTGTCGTCGCAATCGATTCCCACGACACGGTAACCGGGCAGATTCTCACGAAGTATCCGCAGCCCTGTGGTGTCGTACTGCTCGCGGTAAGTGGGCACGATCACCGTTTTGTTGATGAAGATGTTGTTGGCGTAGGTGCGGTAGCTGCCGGTCGGGGGGAAGGCGCCACCGGTGCTTGGTGGCATGGGCACGCGGACGATGCGGTACGGCGTGCCGAAGACGGAGTTGAAGTTGCTGAGCACGTATTGGATGTTCTGCTCGATCTGCGGCCCATCGCTCACTCCGGTCGGGAACTGTCCCACTAGGAGGGTTTCCTCATCGAGCAGTTTCATGTGCATGTCGATGTGGTTGATGTTGTCATAGGGAAGGGGCGTCATCTTCACGTAGCGGCCGGGTTGGATCCCCATGAACTGCGTCATCACATTGTCCACGCCGCCGGCATCGCGAATGGTGGAGTTGTAGTCACCGTTCGGGCCATTCTCCTCCAGGACCAGATTGCTGCTGAATGCGGTGCCGAATCCATCGGACATGAAGTTGCCGCCGGTATGCACCAGGTCCCACGGTGCGGATGTGGTGCTATAGATGCCGATGTTCTTGGTCGTGGCGATCACATCGCTGAGCGCGTTGTCCAGCGGGCGCGGGCGGTTGTAGATCCAGTCGAGCAGGAAGAGCGAATCGACCTCGTTCTGGTAGATGGTTTCCGGGCCGTAATCGCGCACCCAGATGCTGTTGAATGGGGCCTCCAGGAAGGTGATGTTGTCGAGGTCGGTTATGGGCCCGCCAGCGCTGCTGTTCTGCAAGGTGCTGATCACGCTGTTCTGGTCGCTGCATACGATGAGCACCTCGCATTCGTCCTTGGCGTAGCGCACGATCTGCTTAAGGATGCTCGGGAAGCTCGTCCACGTAATCACCAGGGTCTGCACCTCTTCCCATTCCGCCATGGTGCGCGGCACGAAATCGGGTGGGGTGGTGATGCCGCGAGCGCTCCCGGCCAAGCCATCGCGATAAGCCGGGATCAGCGGTGCTTCATGCGGCGCCAGCTGGTGCGGGAGGTCCTGCGCGATGGCCCGCTGCTGGATGAGCAGCGAGAATGCAAGGGACGTGAGGAGTACGAGTGCAGTGGAACGGGTCATGGCAACTGTAAAGGAGCGGCAAGTTAGATGGGCGTGGTGCTGCGTCATATACAGCATCGACCAAGTGCGCATTGGCGCCGCCCGATCGCGGTCATCGCTTGGTGCGCGCGGACATCTGCTCGTGGATGGCCAGCACGCCGCGCACGTAGTGGAACACCTGGCTGCCCTTGCAATAGCCGTTCTTCATGCCGGGCCTGAGGTAATAGCGCGGTTTGGCCAAGAGCAGCACGGCGCGCTCAACGTTGCCTTCCCAAAGGGTATCGGCAAGGCCCAATTGCGCGGCTAGGCGTTGTGCATCGATGATGTGGCCCGGCCCGGCATTGTAGCTGGCCAGCACGAATCGCAGCCGCTGCTCGGGATCGGGCACAGCACGGTACCAAATGGTATCGAGCTTGGCCATGTAACGGGCGGCGGCACGGATGTGGTCCCCAACGGCACTGGCGGTGTCCAAGCCGAAACGTGCCGCAGTGCGCGGCATGATCTGCATGATGCCGCTGGCGCCTTTGTGCGAGGTCACCGAACTATCGAAGCGCGATTCCTTCCAAGCCATGGCGGCCAGCAGCCGCCAATCGACCTTCATGCCCCTGGTCTGTTCGCGGAAGTGATGGTCGAACGGCGAGATGCTGTCCGCGCTGAGTCCTTTCATGCGGCGCACGCGCACAGGTCCCGGCGGCGGCACGGGGCCGGTGCGTTCACGCAGTAATTGGTCCATGGCCTGCCGCTCGCGCGGTTCGCCCTGCCACGCGGCGATGGCGGCCTCGAGCTCGTCGTGCACGGGTCGGCTGCCGACCACCAGGCGGCTGGCGCCCGATCCGGTGCCGAAGCGGTCGAGGG
>DAORNP010000098.1:0-14404 GCA_035441065.1 Flavobacteriales bacterium
ATCACTGGCAGCATCGGCGTGTTCGGCCTCATCCCCAACATGCAGGGCTTCTTCAACAACAAGCTCGGCATCACCTTCGATGGCGCCAAGACCCACCAGTACGCCGACATGATGACCGTAAGCCGTCCGCTGAACGAGGCGGAGAAAGCCATGATGCAGGTGTGGGTGGATGAGTTCTACGACGGCTTCATCGCGCGCGTGGCCGAAGGGCGCAAGCTCACCACCGCGCAAGTGGACAGCATCGGCCAGGGCCGTGTATGGACCGGCACCGATGCCAAGGAGCGCGGCCTCGTGGATGAGCTGGGTGGATTGGAGGATGCGATCAAGGCCGCCGCGCAGCTCGCCAACCTCACCGACTACCGGCAGGTGGAGCTGCCCGAGCAGGAGGAATTCCTCCAGAAGCTGCTCAAGGACCTGAACGCCGATGCGAAGGCATGGGTGGCGCGCGAATACCTCGGCGCCGATGCCCAACTCCTGGAGCAATTCAAGCAGGCGCGCCAAGCCAAGGGCTATAGCGGGATTCAGGCGCGCATGCCCTTCGAGCTGATCATCCAGTAACCGGTATGGCAGGGAACAAGCACGGACGGCCGCCATATGGCGACCGCCCGCTTGCCCTTTGTGATCAGTTGCCTGATCTAACCAAAACCCGGGTGCTGTAACGGGGGCGGAAGCATAGGGTTACAGCGGTGCATTGGTCGCGGGTCATTCGTCCTTGCGGGCACGTTCGGGCTGACCAACGCCAAATGGGTTCACAGCGTCCCTGCGCCTCTGCGGCAAGCACGGAATTCAACTCGCCTCCACCACCACATGCACGCCGCTCTGGTTGCGGATGTTCACCACGCGGCCATCCTCCCACAACAAGTACTGCCCTTTGATGCCCATGAGCACGCCACCGATCTCCGGTTGTTTCTCGAACGAAACACTGGTGACCTTGGGTGGATAGGCCAGCACGGGGTACTTGATCGCCAACGGTTGCTCATCGTGCAGCAAATGCTCCTGGAGGTCGCTTCGCAGCGCACCGATCGCTTGCGCACGAGCAGCGCGCAGCGCATCCTCATCGGGCCTCACTTCCTTGAGCATCGCGCGCCAATTGGTCTTGTCGGCGAACACGCGCTTGAGGTCCACCTCGATCGCGCCGGCTAGCTGGCGGTATGGGACGCGTGCGATCACCAGCGCGGCCACAGCGCCCTGGTCGATCCACCGCGTGGGCACCTGCGTGGCACGGGTGACGCCCACCTTCACATCGCCGGTGTAGCTCAGGTACACCACGTGCTCGATGAAGTGGTGCTCGCGCTCCCAATCGGGATCACGTCCTTCGCCGAGGTGCGCGCGGCATAGCTCCGGATGCACGATGCACTCGGCTGCTTCGGGCGCGCTGATTAGGCAGGGGTAGCAGAAGCCCTGCTGGAAGAGCTTCTTCACGCGCTTGCCGCAGCTCACGCAGCTCAGGGCCCCGGTGGCTCTCAGCGTGAGGCGCTGGCCGATGAAGGGCGATAGGTCAACCGGCACGGCGAACGGCAGTGCATAGCGCACGGCGCCATCGGCACCCAGGGCGGTGCGCATCTTCAGTAAAGGCTCTCCAGGTTCACCCATCGGAAACGATCTCTACATTTCGGCGGAAGATAGGCGCCTCCCCCACCATGCCACTGAACGCGCTCTTCGGATTCCTCATCAAGAAGCGGCTGCAGCAGATCGAGCTGTTCCGCGACAACCCGCACCTGGCGCAGCTCGAGCAATTCCACTCGCTGCTGCGCATGGCCCGCTACACCGAATGGGGAAGGCAGCACGACTACACCTCCATCACCACGGTGGATGAGTACCGCGCGCGCGTGCCCATACAGGACTATGAGTCCGTGAAGCCATACGTGTCGCGCCTGCGCAAGGGCGAGCAGAACCTTCTCTGGCCCACCGACATGAAGTGGTTCGCCAAGAGCAGCGGCACCACCAGCGACCGCAGCAAGTACATCCCGGTGAGCCGCGAGGCGCTGGAGGATTGCCACTACAAGGGCGGCAAGGACATGATCGCGCTGCATTACCAGCAACGCCCGGAGAGCAAGCTTTACCAGGGCATGAGCCTCGTGGTGGGCGGCAGCAGCGCCATTGAGCACCTGCGCGCCGATGCCTACACCGGCGACCTCAGCGCCATCATCATCCGCAACCTGCCGGTGTGGGTCGAGGTGAAGCGAACCCCGGTGATCGAGACCGCGCTGATGGAGAACTGGGAAGAGAAGATCGAGCGCATGGCGCGAGAGACCATGCGCGAAGATGTGCGGTGCATCGCCGGCGTGCCCAGTTGGACGCTCGTGCTGCTGCACCGCATCCTGGAGCTCACCGGCAAGCGCGACATCATGCAGGTGTGGCCCAACCTGGAGCTCTTCATGCACGGCGGCGTGAGCTTCAGGCCCTACCGTGAGCAGTTCCGCGAGCTCATACCAAACGCGCAGATGAACTACCTCGAGAGCTACAATGCCAGCGAGGGATCCTTCGCCATCCAGGACCGCTTCGGCGCGGACGACATGCTGCTCATGCTCGACTACGGCATCTTCTACGAGTTCATGCCACTCTCGGAATTGGGTACTTCCTCGCCACGCACCCTGCTGCTCAACGAAGTGGAGCCCGACGTGAGCTACGCGCTCGTGATCAGCACCAACGGCGGGCTCTGGCGCTACATGCCCGGCGACACCGTGCGCTTCAACAGCGTGGCGCCCTACCGCATCCAGGTGAGCGGCCGCACCAAGAGCTTCATCAACGCCTTCGGCGAGGAGCTCATCGTTGACAATGCCGATCGCGGGATCGAAGCGGCGTGCAAGGCCACCGGGGCGATCGTGCGCGAGTACACCGCCGCGCCCGTGTTCATGGATGGCAGCGCGCGCGGCGGCCATGAGTGGGCCATCGAATTCGATGCCGCGCCCAACGACCTGGACCTTTTCACCGATACGCTCGATGGCGCCATGCGCGCCCTCAACAGCGATTACGACGCCAAGCGACGCGGCGACATGGCGCTGCGCAGGCCGCTGGTGCATGCCCTGGCACGTGGCACGTTCCATGCGTGGATGCGCGAGCGCGGCAAGCTCGGAGGGCAGAACAAGGTACCCCGCCTTTGCAACGACCGCGCGCTGATCGAATCGATCCTCGCACCGGCACACGCATGATCCGCAAGGCCATCGCCCTCCTTTCGCTCCTGCTGCCGGTCTTGCTCATCGCGCAATCCGACACGCTTCCGCCGGGCCATGCGATTGAAGGCCGGTTCGATGCTTTCACCACCGACGAGCTCGGCAACGTGTATGCGTTGCAAGGCGATGAACTCGTGCTCTTCGACAAGAAGGGCCGCTCCTGGCTGCGCAACAGCCTCAAGACCTTCGGCCGCATCAGCACCATCGACGCCTTCTACTCCATGAAGCCGATGGTCTTCGCGCGTGAGCAAGGACAAGTGGCGGTGCTCGACAACACGCTCGCGGTGCAGGGCAGCGTGATCAACCTGACGCGCGGCGGATACCCGCAGGCCGTGCTGGCATGCATGAGCGTGCAGAACGGCTTCTGGCTCTTCGATCAGCGCGAATTGGCGCTCATCCGCGTGGATGCCCAGCTGCGGCCACTGGCCAACACCGGTCGCCTCGATCAATTGCTCGGCTTCGCGCCGGAGCCGATCGCCATGCACGAGCACGAGAGCCGACTCTACCTCAACGACCCTGCGCGGGGCATCCATGTCTTCGACCTCTTCGGCACCTACATGCGCACCATTCCCCTGCCCAACGCGCGCAGCATGCAGGTGCGCGACGGCGATTTGATCGTCCTCGATGCGCGCGGCGCGTGGCGCTACGACATGCGCACGCTCTCGCTCACGCCCATCACTGTTCCCATCGCACTCACCGAAGCACGTGACCTGCGCATCGAACGCGGGGCAGCGCATGTGCTCCTTCCCGACCGCATCGCCGTGATCCCTTTGGCGCCCTGAAGGCGCTTGCGACGAGTTTTCCACAACCCCTCACCGGGTGCGGTGCCCGGGTATCTTCGCCAGCCGTTGATGGTTCGTGCAATCCGACCACCAACGAAGGAAAACACAACCTATCAGGGACAGATGCACATCGCGATCGCAGGCAACATCGGCTCCGGCAAGACCACGCTCACGCAGCTCCTCGCCAAGCACTACAAATGGGAGCAACTGCAGGAGGCCGTTGACAACAATCCCTATCTCTTCGATTTCTACAAGGACATGCAGCGCTGGAGCTTCAACCTCCAAATCTTCTTCCTCAACTCGCGCTTCGAGCAGCTCCTCGAGATCCGGCGCAGCGGGCGCAACGTGATCCAGGACCGGACCATCTACGAGGACGCGTACATCTTCGCCCCCAACCTGCACGCCATGGGGCTGATGACCACGCGCGATTTCGAGAACTACCATCGCCTCTTCCTCAACATGGAGAGCGCGATCCAGCCTCCCGACCTGCTCATCTACCTGCAGGCACCCGTGGAGAAGCTCGTGAAGCAGATTGCCGAGCGCGGCCGTGATTACGAGGCCAGCATCAGCATCGATTACCTCAAGCGGCTCAACGAGCGCTACGATGCTTGGATCGAGAAGTACGACAAAGGCAAGCTGCTGGTGATCGATGTGGAGGACAATGCCTTCCACACCAATCCGGAGGACCTCGGCCGGATCATCAACCGCATCGATGCCGAGATCCACGGCCTCTTCCCCATGGAGAAGCCGGCTTCGGTGAGCACGCACGAGCTGATGGGCAAGTCCTCAGAGAAAGCCTTGGCCAAAGAGACCATGAAGCCGCTGAAGAAAGGCACTTTGAAACCCCTGCCCAGCAAGAACGGCGCGAAGCCCGTTGCGGCAGGCAAAGCCGTTGCGAAGAAGCGCTGATCCGATACGCGCGGTTATTCCGGAAGCCGCAACGAGCCGTTGACCCACGCGGCTTGCTCCACCTGGTGGGATGGTATGCCCATGCGCGAGATCATCTCCGCGAAAGTCCTCGTATCGCCGCTGGTGCATACGCGCATGCCGTCTGTTGCGGCCGCATCGGCGTCCATGCCTCGCTCATTGAGCACGCGTGCCACTTGTCTGGCCACAGCCGGTGCGGGATCGATCACGCGCACGTGCGGACCCACGATGCGCTCGATGAGCGGGCGCACGATGGGGTAATGCGTGCAGCCCAGCACCAGTGCATCGATGCCGCGTCCCACCATCGGCTCGAGCCAACCGCGCAGCATCCCTTCGGTGCGCGGCGTATCCAATTCACCGGCCTCGATCTGCTTCACCAATCCGGGGCAGGGCTGATGCAGGACTTCCACGCCATGCGAGAAGCGCTCCACCACCGACGCGTACAGCTCGCTCTGGAACGTGGCCACCGTGGCGATCACGCCCACCACGCCGGTGCGCGTGTGCTCAGCGGCCGGCTTCACCGCAGGTTCCATGCCCACGAAGAGGAAATCGGGCCAGCGCTCGCGCACCTCCTTCAATGCCGCAGCGCTCGCGGTGTTGCACGCGATCACGATGAGCTTGCAACCGTGCGCGATCAGCGCTTCGCTGATGGCCTCGCTGAAGCCGCGCACCTCGTCGAGCGATCGCGCGCCATAAGGCATGTGCGCATTGTCCCCGAAATAGAGCAGGCGCTCCCTGGGGAGCGCCTGCCGAATCGCTTGGGCCACTGTCAGGCCGCCGATGCCGGAATCGAAGATGCCGATTGGACGATTATCAGCGGGCACGCTCCGGTTATTGAATGCCGAGCTTGGCCTTCACCAGCGGCATGATGTCCTCGCCCTTGTCGAAGTAGAGCACCATGCCGGTGCTCACGTCGAGGATGTAGGTGAAGCCGTTCTCGTCGGCCGACTCCTTGATGGCCTTGTTGGTTTTCTCGATCATGGGCTTCAGCAATTCCTCCTCCTGCTTGGCGAGGTCCTCTTGGGCCTTCTCCTGCGCTGCTTGGATGCGCTGCTCCAGTTCATTGATCTCGCGCACGATCATTTCCCGCTCGGTCTGCGTCATGGTCTCGGCGCGGGCCTGCGCATCGGCCACCTTGGTTTGGTATTCAGCGCCCATGGCCTTCAGCCTTTCGTCCAGCACCTTGGCGAAGGCCTGCATCTTCTCTTCAGCGCCCTTGCGCTCGGGCAAGGTGAGCAGCAGGCGCTGGCGGTCGATGTGGCCCAGCTTGAGGGCCTGCGACATGGCGGCCTGCGCACCGCTGAGGAGTAGCGCGAGGGTGATTACGAGTTGCTTCATGTTCTTGATGGTGTTCTTCTATCGAGGTGGTTTCTGGTCGCGCCCTCCGTCACGGCCGCCGTCGCGTTGGGGCGGGGGCTCCTGTTTTCCGCCATCCTTGCCGTCGTCAGGATTTTCGTCGGGGTCCTTGCCGAACTCATCGTCTTTGCCCGCGCCGCCGCCATCGCGCTTCGGGCGTATCCCGAGCTTCTTCAGCACGGCATCGCTCTTATCGAACTTATCGCTGGCGAAAAGCAGGTTGCCACCGTTCTGACCGCTGAGGTCGAACACGGCCACGTAGCTGGTGCCCGCCACTTCCTTCACAGCGTTATAGACGCGCTCCTGGATCGGCTGGATCAGCTCCTGACGCTTCTTGAAAAGATCACCCTGCGGTCCGAAGCGGCGCTTCTGCAGGTCGCGGGCATCGCGCTCCTTGGTCTCGATCTCCTCCATGCGCGTGCGGCGCATCTCATCGGTTAGCAGGATCGATTCCGCATTGAAGGCCTCGCGCAGGCGGCGGATGGTCTGGTGGCGCTCGTCAATCTCCTCCTGCCATTGCTTGCTCAAGCGGTCCAACTCCTTCTGCGCGGTGGCGTACTCGGGCATCTGGTCCAGGATGTACTTCGTGTTCACGAAGGCGATGCGTTGCGCGGCGGCATTGCCTGAAAGCAGGGCCGCCAGGGCGAGGGTCAACAGGGTGCGCATGCGAGGGGCGTGAATGTAGGCGGCAGGATCAGAGTTCGCCAAGATCTATGCCGATGGTGAAATGGAACTGGCTCTTGGCCATGCTCGGGGCCGTGGGTACATCGTCGAGGCGCCAGCCGTAATCGAGGCCCATGGGGCCGAACATGGGCAGGAAGATGCGGAGGCCGAAGCCCGCACTGCGGTACATCTTGAAGGGGTCGAAGCGCTCGCCGCTGCCCCAGGTATTGCCGGCCTGCGCGAAGGCCAGGGTGTAGATGGTGGCCTGCGGATTCAGCGATACCGGGAAGCGCAGCTCGGCGGTGTACTTGCCCACGATGAAATTGCCGGTGCGCGGTGAGAGCGAGGCTTCATCATAGCCGCGCAACGCGATGATCTCGCGGCCATCGAGCTGGAAGCCGGTAAGGCCCGAGCCACCGAGGTAGAAGCGCTCGAAGGGTGCATCGCCGATGGCGCTGTTGTAGCGGCCCATGAGGCCGTAGCCTGCACGTACCATCAGCACCAGGTCATGCTGGCTCTTGGAGCGCGTGAGGCGGTTGAACCACTGGGTGGTGATCTTCCACTTGTGGAACTCGGCCCAACGGAAGCGCTCGGCGGCGGGCAGCACGGCCCAGTCGCGATCGGGTTGCATCAGCGACCATGGTGGCGTTGCTTTCAGCGAGACGGTCACATCGGAGCCGCTGCGCGCGAAGAAGGGCGCATCAACCGAATTGCGTGAGAGCTGGATGCTGTAGGCGAGCACATTGCTGGTGCCCTTGCCGAAATCGAAGACCACCTGCCCGAAGTTGAAGTTGTTGAGCCGGTAGTTCTGGTAGCTCACGTTCTGGCGCAGGATGAAATAATCATCGGGCACGGTGAGCCTGCGCCCAAGGCCGAGCGTGAGACCGATGATGTCGAGCGATTGCAGCCGGGGGTTCGCCTCCTTGCCATCAGCGGTGCGGATGGTGCGCGCCTCGCCGTTGGTCTGGCGCGTGAGGTAGGCCGAGAAGCTCAAGGCATTGGGCTTGCGTCCGCCGAGCCACGGCTCCACGAAGCTGAGGCTGTAGCTCTGGAAGAAGCGTCCGTTGGTCTGCGCGCGCAGGTTCAGGGTTTGTCCGTCGCCGGCGGGCAGCGGCTGGTAGGCCTTCGGATCGAAGATCTTGCGCAGGCTGAAGTTGGTGAATGATAGGCCGAGGCTGAGCACCACGCGCTGGGCGCCGTAACCGCCGCTCAGCTCCAAGCGATCACTCGGGCGTTCCTCCACCGCGTACTCCAGGTCCACGAGGCCGGTGCGCGGATCGGGGATCGGGTTCACGCCGAGCTTCTCCTGATCGAAGTAGCCGAGCTGCGCGATCTCACGCTGCGTCCGTATCACATCGCTGCGGTTGAAGAGCTGGCCCGGCTTGGTGCGGATCTCCCGCCGGATCACGTGCTCATTGGTCTTCGTGTTGCCCTTGATGATCACGCTGCGGATGCGGTACTGGCGCCCTTCGCGGATGCGTATCTCCAGGTCGATGCTGTCGCCCTCTGCGACCATCTCGATGGGCTCCGGGTAGAACGAGAGGTAGCCGTCGTCCATGTACAAGGAGCTCACATCAAGGCCGGTCTGGTTCATGTACAGCCGGCTGTCGAGCACCTTCTTGCTGTACACATCGCCCTTCTGGATGTTGAGGATGCTGTCGAGCCGCGAGCTGCGGTACTTGGTATTGCCCGTCCACGTGATGTTGCGGAAATGGAACTTCTGCCCCTCATCGAGGTCGATCTCCACGCGCACGCGCTTCGGTGCCACGCGATACATGGTGTCGCGCACGATGGCCGCATTGCGGTAGCCCTCGTTGTTGTACGTCTCGATCAGCCGCAGCTTGTCCGCCTTGTAGTCGTCCTTGATGAATTTGCTGCTGCCCAGGACGTTGTACCATAGCTTGCGCTTGGTCTTCTTCAGTTTGCGCCGCAGCTTGGACGTCTTGATGGCGGTGTTCCCTGTGATCACCACGTCCTTGATCTTCACGCGAGGCCCCGGATCCACATCGATGAACACGACGACACCATCGCTCAGCGCTCCCTTGAGCGTATCGGGCAGTTGGGTGAAGCGCGCGTCGGCGAACAGGTATCCCTTGTCGGCGTAATGCTTGCGGATGATCTGGCGCGCGCGCTGCTCGGTGGCCTCGTTGTATTGCTGGCCGCGCGAAAGGCCCACCTCCTCGTCGAGCTTATCGGCCTTGGCCTTGGTGATGCCGCGGTACTTGTAGCGGGAGAGGCGCGGCTTTTCCTGCACGATGATGTGCAGGAAGATGGTGCGGCCGCGCACCTCGGCGGCCTCGATGGCCACATCGCTGAAGAGCTTCTGATCCCACAGGTTGCGGATGGCGCGGCTGATGCGCTCGCCAGGCACCTCCACCTTGTCGCCCACCTGCAGGCCAGCGAAGAGCTTCACCGCGCTGGGGTCCACGGTGCGCGTACCGCTCACGGTGATGCCGCCGATCTCGTAGGTCTGCGGCAGCGTGTGGTCCATGACCGGGCGCTGCTCCTGCGCGGCAATCGGCGCCGCGCCAAGTATGGCCAGGCACAGCGCAGCCACGGTAGGGATGAGCATTGAACAGCGGCTCACGGCGAGGTCACTTGCTTGCTGGTGAGTCCGAAGCGGCGCTCGCGCCCTTGGTAATCGAGCACGGCCTGGAACAAATGCTCCTGGCGGAAATCCGGCCAGAGCACGGGCGTGAACCAGAGCTCGGCATAAGCGATCTGCCATAAAAGGAAATTGCTGATGCGCTGCTCGCCACTGGTGCGGATCAGCAGTTCGGGGTCGGGCATGCCGCTGGTGGCCAGGCGCGCGCTCACGGCCTCCTCGTCTATGGCCTCCGGGGCGATACGGCCCGCGATGGCATCACTGGCCACCTGTTGCGCCATGCGCACCAGTTCCCAACGTGCGCTGTAGCTGAGCGCGAGCGTGAGCGTGATGCGCGTGTTGCCGGCCGTGCGCGCCATGGCCTGCTCCAGGGTGGCGCGGCAGGCTTCGGGCAGGCTCTCGATGTCGCCGATGGCACGCAGACGCACGCTGTTCTCGTGCAGTTCATCGATCTCCTGCACCACGGTGCGCACCAGCAGGTCCATGAGGGCCTCCACCTCTGCGCGTGGACGGTTCCAATTCTCGGTGCTGAAGGCGTAGAGCGTGAGCCATTTCACTCCGATGGCGCTGGCTGCGGTGAGCGATTCGCGCACGCCCTGCACGCCGTTCATGTGGCCCACGATGCGCGCTTCGCCGTGCTGCTCGGCCCAGCGGCCGTTGCCATCCATGATGATGGCCACGTGCTGCGGCACCCGCTCGCGGTCGATGCGGGCCTTGAGCGCTTCGGTATGTGCTGCGTTCTCCAAAAGGGGCGGCGAAGGTGCGAAGAAGGCGCTCAACGCTTGCGCTTCATCCAATTGTACTGCTCGTCGCAGTCGCTGAAGCGGCTGAGGATGTAGGTGATGGTGAGGCCCGAATACACGTACCAATCGCGCGTGTTGGCATCGCCGCGCGCGCGGCCGGTGTTGCTATGGCCGGGAATGCTCTGCTCCAAGCCGCTGCGGTCGGCCATGGCCGCTGCGAGCGGGCCGTTCTCCACGCCCAGCCGGGCATTGTCGAAATAGGTGCCGCTGACATCGTCGATGTAATCGGTGTAGGTGCGGCGCATGCCCCATTCCAGCTGGAAATCGATGCGGCGAACGTTGAATTTCAATCCCGCGCCGAAGGGGATGGCCATATGGTCCACCGGATAGAGCTTGGGGCCTTGCACGGTGCCCTGCCCTTCGGTGCCGAGCTGCTGCAGCTCGTACCAGCTATCGTCCAACTGGGCGCGGGGGCTGGCGCGGAAGTAAGCCAGTCCGGCGAACATGAAGGGCGTCCACTTCTTGCCGTCCTTGCCGCGGGTGCGGTACGGGAAATAGTTGACCTCCAGCAGCATGGCCGCCTCGAAGAGCGGCGCGCGGAAATGCAGGTTGCGCGTTCGCTGCACGGGGTCGTCGCTGTTGCTGTCGTAGGCCTGCAGGGTGCCGTAGAGCCCTTGCAGCCGCAGGGCGTACCGGTCGTTGAGGTTGTGGCGGAACACCAGGCCGCCCGCCAATCTGGTATCGGCCGGGTAGTGCTTGTAGGGGTTGAGGTCACCGATGTAGTAGGCGGCGCCGATGGTGAAGCCGATCTCGTTCACCTGTGCGCCCGCCAACAGGCACCAGGCCATGAGCACGAGGGTCGAAAGGCTGCGGAGCATAGGCTGCGTAACGAGTGGAGCTGGCGCTTGGTATGGACCTGCTGGGCCGGGCGAAGGTATCCCGCCACAGCAACTAGCGCGAAAGGGCTGACGGGGAGGGTGTTAAGGTGCGTGAAGGGCGAGGATCCACCCCGTTCGCATCACCCCGAAACGGCCGCACGGCCATCACGCATCGTGCCATGAACAGCTTATGAACACCCCTTTTAACGACCCCCTTTCCAGCGAAAACAACCCCCTTTGCGCTTTGCGCAGGGAACTTCTTTCGCCACTGCTGCAAGCACCCCAGCCGCAGCATGTTCTTTCCCTGCACCCGCCCATGCCAGCGCAGCAATAGCGCGTTGTTTGGGCACAATACCCCAAGCCATGAAGTACAGTGGAACTTCCGATCCGGTGAGGATGGACGAGCGGACGTCCTGGAATAGGTTTACCCCCCCCCCCCCCCCGCGCAAATACGCTGAGGCGCGCGATAAGACCGGCGTGGCGAAGGCCCCTGTTCGCTTTGATTGTCTGCGCTTGCACGGCAATGGCAGCTGTCGCGCAGCCGGCCAATACCAAGTACATCCACAACGGCAGCAGCAACGGGAATGGCAATTCGCCATCGACGCCTTGGAGCTATGCGAATTTCCAATCGTTCGCGGCTAGCGGAGCTCTTGCTACCAACACGGCCTACAAATTCTTGGAGGGCAGGTACGAGGGCCAGCTCACGATCAGCGGGGTGGTGGCCACCCAGAGCACGCCCATTGTTCTGGAGCCGCATGACGAAGGTGAGGTAGTCTTCACCGGCAGCCGCGATGTGAACACCGGCTGGACCTGGGACAATACTGTGAGTTGCTGGAAGACCACCGACCTGCCATCCGACCTTACCCACATACACAACCTATACGATGGCGCCAATGGCCCGCATGAGTTGAAGCAGCTCGCACAGCGGAACAACAACGGCTTCTATCAGCCACAAGCGCTCTTTCCTGGTAGCGGCACATTGGTGGACCCTGCTTTGCCGCTAGCCAGCGCGGAGGACCTGACAGGCGCGCGCATCCTGTATCGCTACGCCAACTGGGGCTATGCGTATGCAGTTGTTACCGACCACGACGTGAATGCATCGAACCAGCCAAGGCTTCATTTCCCCACCGTAGTTTCTTCTGATACCTGGAACGGCACATGGGGCTACAACCTGCTTGACAGGCTCGACTTCCTGGATGCACCGGGCGAGTGGTTCCACGACCGTATGGCACAGCCGAATGTGCTCTATTACAACAACGGAAGCAGCAGCACGTCGCCGACCGCGATACGCGTTTCGAGCAATATCCAGAACTGGGGAGTGCTCATGAACAAACTGCAGCCCGGCAGCATGGCGAACGAATGGGTCACCATCCGCGGCTTGCGCTTCGAGCACTTCGACGATGAACTGTACCCGCCCATCCTCGACTCGCAGTACATAATCGACTCATACCGCAACAATTCGGCGAACTACCCGCGTGGCACCGGCATCCGAATCGACCGCGGATTGCACAAGAACATCACCATTGAGCACTGCGTCTTCAGCGACCTGCGTTTCGGAATCGAGAACTTCATGCCTGCGGAATACGCGCGAGATATGTCGTATCTGGACAATACGTTCCAACGCGTGTACAGCAACGCGATCCGCTGCGGCATCTACGACGCGCGTATAGAGCGCAACACCTTCCTCGATATCGCACGTGTGCCGGGCCAGGCCTTTTCCGACTTCGGCTTCAATGTGGCCCTGATCGTGGCCTCGGATGGTTTCGTGGTGCGCCACAACCGCTTCATCGGCTTGGGCGGCTCAGGCATTGCAGTTGGCCCTGTGGCGCAGGTAAGCGGAGGGCCGGAAGCGAACCTGGTGGAGCACAACTACCTGAATCCCGGACTGCTCACCCTCAACGATCACGGTGCGATCACCTTCGATAAATGCGAATCCGTTCTGATCAGGGAGAACATCGTGGTGGACATGGAGGGGAACTCCGAAACCTCTGCCGGAGGCGACTTCCAAAAGGACCGGACGGTTGGCATTTACACCGGTTACGTCGCACCAGTGAAGAACGTGAATCTGGTGAGGAACATCGTAACCGGTGTCGGCACTGGCATCAACGTGGACCATGCGCCCGAACATGCGAACAACACCTACTCGGGCAACACGGTATTCGCGTGCCGTGGCGCACAGCTCAACCTGTTCGATGGAGGTATTCCTGGCGGCAATCAATACGAGCCGGCTTTCAGCAGCAACTTCCATGGCAACATCCTGTATTGCACCAAGGCCGAGCAGCACCCCGTGGACATCCTGCAGGTGAAGGCCCTCGCCTGGCAAGGCGGAAGCAGGCCGCGCGTCGATTTCGGCAGCTTCAACGGCAATTTCTACTTCAACCCCTTCTCGGATATCACGCATTACATGGGGTTCTTCCGAGACGACTTCAGCGGTGTGGGCAACTACGTGGGTTCCCTTGCCCAACCACGAGACGTGCCATTCACCCTGCAGAGCTGGCGTGCCTTGGTGGAACCAACCGACGCTTCGACACGGAGCCCTTTGCGCTTGAAAGACTATGCGGTGCTGGGCAACCCGGCAGTGGTGGCAACGCATTCGACTGAATGCACGCCTGCTGATGCCACATGGTCCAACGCCGATGCACTTCCCGGCGATGGTTCAGTGGATGGCCACTACAAGCGCTTCGTGGACCTGAACTTCTGCGAGCGCTGGGCTGGTAGCGGGTTTCCGGGCGTGACCGCCGTGACCACGGGCAGCGCCACGCCGCCTGGTGAATTGTACAGGATCACCTTCAGCGCGCGATCCAACACCACCGACGCTATCCGCCTCGCGCCGCTCGTTAACGTCAACTCGCTGGCCATCGATCCATCCACGTATGTGAGTCTCACGCAAGATTGGTCGCAACAAGAGGCGCTCATCAATCTCACAGGGCCTAACAGCGCGGACCGTTTCGCCATCTCCTTCCAGAATGCGCAGCGTGGCATGGGAGCGCTTTCCGGATCAACCACTGTCGATATCGACCACGTCCGCACCGACATCGTCACCCTCGACCCGGATTACTATGCCTCGGAGGTGGAACCCAATCACATCCTGCGCTTCAATTGCCCACTGCCGGGCACCGAGCACGTCATGAACGCAGGGGCCTCGTTCACCGTGCCCGGCGATCCCGGCCAATGCTGGAGCGATGTCCACGGCAACTTCTACGCGGCAGGCGATGAGATCACCCTCGATGAATGGGCCAGCATCATCCTCTTCCGCATGGATGTGCCCGATGCCAAC
>DAORNP010000099.1:0-14362 GCA_035441065.1 Flavobacteriales bacterium
ATCGCGGAGCATATGCTGCGCACGCAGGGGTTGGAGGCCGTCTGGCTCGTGGTCACCCCGCTCAATCCTTTCAAGCAGCACCAGCCCATCAGCCCCGACGCGCACCGGCTCGCCATGGTGAAGCTGGCCACCCAAGGGCATCCCGGATTGGAAACCTGTGACTTCGAGCTGGGCCTCCCCCAGCCCAACTACACCGTGGACACCCTGCGCGCCATGCGCCTGCGCTGGCCCGAGCATGCCTTCTGCCTCATCATCGGCAGCGACAACCTGCAATCGCTGCATCGCTGGAAAGACCCGGACGAGATCCTCGCGCACCACGGTGTGCTGGTTTATCCGAGGCCGGGCGCCGACATGCACGGGACAATGAGCCCATTCCATGGACATGCGCGCATCCACCTCATCACCGATGCGCCGGTCATGGACACCTCATCCACGAAGCTGCGGGAACTGGTGGGCGGTGGCGCGCTGATCGGCAACCTCGTTGCCCCTTCAGTAGCGGCTTACATCCGCGAGCACGGACTCTATCGAAGCTGAGGCATCGGCTCGGTTTGCCGGGCGGCGTTCACCAAATGATCGCGCAGCACACGCGCGGCACGCTCGAAGCCCAGCTCGTTCACCACGTGCAGGTCGCACAGGTGGCGATATGGAAGCAGGAACTCGCGATAGGCCGGCAACACGTGGTGCTCCCATTGGTAGCGCACATCTTCTTCCCCGTATCCGCGCTCGCGTGCATCGCGCTTCAGGCGACGTTCCAGCTGGCTGGCCTCGCTGGCATCGATGAACACCCGCAGGTCGAAGAGGTCGCGCACCGGCTGGTGGTGCAGCACGAAGAGGCCTTCCACCAGGATGATGGGCGCTGGCTTCAGCTCGATCAGCTGCGGCTCCTTGCCCTCGGTATTGAAGGTGTACTCCTTGCGTAGGATGGGCACACCGTTCACGAGCGATTCCAGGTCCCGCGCGAGTCCATCCAGGTCAACCGCGGTGGGCAGGTCGAAGTTGATGCGGCCATTGGGGTCGATGGCTTGCTCCTCCTTCGGATGGTAATAATCGTCCTGAGAAACGGTGCAGCTCATGCCGGGCGGCAATGCCTCGCGAAGTGCGCGCACCAGGCTGGTCTTGCCCGACCCGCTGCCTCCTGCTATACCTACCAAGTAGGCGGCCCGTTGCATTTGAATTGTCCCGTTCTCGGGGACGCCGAAAGTAGGAGTCGCGATTCGGCCAGCACACTTTGGCACGGCGGTTGGCAGTTATCCATCAGGAACCAACACCTCCGAGAACATGAACCGCTACATGAAGTTGAAGAATGCCGCGAAAGCCCTTCTGCTCGCTGGCGATGTTGACCGCTACCTGCAAGCACTCCGCCTGATGCATGGGCTGCGCGCCCGGCACCTAGGGCTGGCTTGATTGAATGATACGCGCTAGGGACCCGCGCTGCCATGGTCCCCGGTTTTGGTGAAGGAGCGGCGGTGCCCGGGAGGGTGCCGCCGCCTCCGTTTCCGGCCTGCGGAGACACTATGGCACCAATGAATCGACCTACACTCGCTTCAGTTTGTTCGCCGCGTCGCAGCGGTAAAAGAAGAAGCCCCGGCGAGAACCGGGGCTTCATGCTATTCAAGCGAGATGGCTTACACCACACCCTGATCCAGCATCGCATCGGCCACTTTCACGAAGCCGGCGATGTTGGCCCCCTTCACGTAGTTCACCGTCTTGCCTTCGGCGCCGTGCTTCACGCAGGCGGCGTGGATGTTCTTCATGATGGCGTGCAGGCGCTGGTCCACCTCTTGGGCGGTCCAGCTCAGGCGCAGGCTGTTCTGGCTCATCTCCAGGCCGCTGGTGGCAACACCACCGGCATTGCTGGCCTTGCCGGGCGCGAAGGCCACCTTCGCTGCGGCGAACACTTCGATCGCCTCGGGTGTGCTGGGCATGTTGGCGCCTTCGGCCACGTACTTCACGCCTTTCTTCACCAGGTCCTTGGCGTTCTTGCCATCGAGCTCGTTCTGCGTGGCGCAGGGCAGTGCCACATCGCACTTGGCCACCACGTCCCACACGCGTGCGCCCTTCTTGTAGGTGACGCCCTTGAACTTCTTCGCATACTCCTCGATGCGGCCGCGCTTCACGTTCTTCAGTTCCATGAGGAACGCGAGCTTCTCGCCCGTGATACCCGCTGGATCGTAGATGGCGCCATCGCTGTCTGAAGCGGTTACCACTTTAGCGCCGAACTGCGTGGCTTTCTCGATCGCATACTGGGCCACGTTGCCGCTGCCGCTCACGGCAACCGTCTTGCCCTTGAAGCTGGTCTTGTTGTGCTTCATCATCTCTTCTGCGAAATAGACGCAGCCGTAGCCCGTGGCTTCCGGACGGATGAGCGAACCGCCCCAGGTGGCACCCTTGCCAGTGAACACGCCGGTGAACTCGTTGCGCAGGCGCTTGTCCTGACCGTACATGAAGCCGATCTCGCGGCCGCCCACGCCGATGTCACCCGCGGGCACGTCCGTGAACTGGCCGATGTGGCGCCACAGCTCGGTCATGAAGCTCTGGCAGAAGCGCATCACCTCGCCGTCGCTCTTGCCCTTGGGGTCGAAGTCGCTGCCGCCCTTGCCACCACCCATAGGGAGCGTGGTGAGGCTGTTCTTAAAAGTCTGCTCGAAGCCCAGGAACTTCAGGATGCTGAGGTTCACACTGGGGTGGAAGCGCAGGCCGCCTTTGTAGGGGCCGATGGCGCTGTTGAATTCGATGCGGAAGCCGCGGTTCACCTGGGTCTGGCCCTTATCGTCCACCCATGGCACACGGAAGATGATGGTGCGCTCAGGCTCCACCATGCGCTCCAAGAGCATCTTGCCCTTGTACTTGGGGTTCGCCTCGATGAAAGGGATAACCATCTCGGCCACTTCGTGCACGGCCTGGAGGAATTCAGGCTCATTGCCGTTGCGCTTCTTCACTTCGGCCATGAAGGCATCAACGGCCTTGTTCGACTTTGCCATCGCGGGATGTTTTGTTGTGCTTTGGGTTAAGCGGGCGCAAATGTAGGCGGGGGTTCCATGCGCCCAATTGACCGGATCTGCGGGTCAATTCAGCTCATAGAGCTTACCTGGCAACGCCCTGATCACCCCGCTGAATTCCATGTTGAGGAGTAACCCGGCCACCTTGCCCTGCGGCCATTTGCTCTGCATGCAGAGCTCGTCGATGTGGAGCTTGCCTTTGG
Source organism: Flavobacteriales bacterium (assembly GCA_035441065.1). Taxonomy (GTDB): domain Bacteria; phylum Bacteroidota; class Bacteroidia; order Flavobacteriales_F; family PHOS-HE28; genus PHOS-HE28. Next base: position 3,203 of record DAORNP010000099.1, read on the forward strand.
CCCTGATCAGATCAACTAGCAGCTGCTCGTCTGGCAGCAGGTCGATGAATAGCGCGGCCTGCACCGGCGCCTTCTTCTTCTTCGGCAGCCACTCCATCAGGGTGATCACATCCTTGGCGTTGTTCACCAAGGCCGCTTTGTTCTGCTGGATGAGCTTGTTGCAGCCCTCGCTCTTCGGGTCGGTGGGGCGCCCGGGGAAGGCGAATACCTCGCGGTCGTAGCTGCTGGCGAGGTCGGCGGAGATGAGTGAGCCTCCTTTGTTGGCACTCTCGACGACGATGGTGCAATCGCTCAGGCCCGCGATCACACGGTTGCGCGCCGGGAAGTTGCCGGGCGCGAATGGCGAACCGCTGGGTAGTTCACTGACCAGCGCGCCATGCTTCACCATCTCCTTCGCAGTGGCGGCGTGATCTCCGGGGTAGAGCTTATCCAGCCCATGCGCTACGCAGCCGACGGTGGGCAGGCCGTTCTTCAGTGCGCTACGATGCGCAACGATGTCGATGCCATAGGCGAGACCGCTCACGATGGTGGCATTCACGTCCTTCAATCCTTCGACCAATTCGATGCAGAGGCGTTTGCCCGGCTCCGTTGGCGTGCGTGTTCCCACAATGCTCACCATGCGCTCAGCATCCAAGTCGGCATCGCCCTTCGCGAAGAGGATCACCGGGGCATCCTCGCATTGCTTCAACCGCTTGGGGTATTCTGCATCGAGGTAGAAGAGCATGCGCAGCTTGTTCTTGCGCACGTAGGCCAGCTCCTTCTCGGCAGCGGGCAGCACCTTCTTGTCGGTGATGCTGGCGATGAGCTTGGGGCCGATGCCGGGCACTTTCTCCAGGGTGTTCTTGAGCTTCTTGTCGGAGAAGATCGGATCAACGCCGCCGCAGTAGGCCACGAGGTTGCGCGCGTTCATTGGCCCGATGCCCTTGAGCATGCTGAGCGCGATGCGATGGATGAGTTCCTGGTCGGTCATGCGTGGGAATGCGAATCAACAGCGAACGGCTGCATAAGCGAATGGCATGTCAGAGAAGCAGCGAATCGTCGCGAACCTCGAACCTGATACAAGGATGGCATCGCCTTGCAGCTTCCCACGACTGGCGGTTCATCAGCGCTGGTTCGGTGTTCATCGTGCTGGTCCTCGTTCTTTCAGTCCTTCTTCTACATTCGCCCGACCGTCATGGATCCTGTCGATCGCGACGGCCCCAAGATCGCCCAACGCATGATGCGAACACTACTCGCTGCGATGATCGTCGCGGCTCCTTCCGTTCTGTGCGCGCAGGACGCCATCCTTGCCGGCAAGGTCACCGATGCAAGCACGGGCGAGGCGCTCATCGGGGTGAACGTGACCTTCGCGCCAGGCAAGGGCGTGGCCACCGATGTGAATGGCGGATACAGGCTCGACCTCGCAGCCGGTGAGGCGCGCATCACCTTCACCTACGTGGGCTACACGCCTCGCACGGAAGCATTGACACTGGGCCCCGGTGAGCGACGCACACTGGACATCAAGCTCGCGCTTGCCAACGCGCAACTGGAGACCGTTGTGATCAGCGGCGGCCGCTATGAGCAGCGCATCGGCGAGGTGACGCAGAGCCTGAGCGTGCTACGCCCGGACATCATCCTGAACAAGAACATCACCAGTGTGGAGCAGGCCTTGGATCAAGTGCCCGGCGTGGTGATCGTGGATGAGGAGCCGCAGATCCGCGCGGGAAGCGGCTTCAGCTACGGCGCTGGCAGCCGCGTGATGGTGCTGGTGGATGACATCCCCATCCTCAGCGGTGACATCGGCCGGCCCAACTGGTCCTTCCTCCCACTGGAGAACCTGGAGCAGATCGAAGTGATCAAAGGTGCCAGCAGCGTGCTTTACGGCAGCGCGGCCCTCAGCGGCGTGATCAACATACGCACCGCATACCCGCGCAGCGAACCGCGCACGCGGGCCACCGTGTTCACCGGCGTGTACGACACGCCGGGCCATGCGCCCGCCAAATGGTGGGACCAGAATAACCCCGGCATCAGCGGAGCCAGCTTCTACCATAGCCAGCAATTCGGGCAGCTCGATCTGGTGATCGGTGGCAACGGCGTGGCCGACCAAGGTTATGTCGGGCCCGAACCTTTGCCCGCTGACACCATCGCGGCCGACCCCTATCGCTTGGGACCCGGCGGCTACGACCACCGTGCCCGCTTCAATGCCAACCTGCGCTGGCGCAGCAAGAGCAAACCCGGCCTCACCTTTGGCATCAACGGCAACGCGCAGAAGGGCAAGAGCACGAGCGTCTTCATCTGGAACGACACCGACCGCGGCCTCTTCCGCCCATTCCCCGGCACCGTGACGCGCACGCAGGCCACGCAGTACTACATCGACCCGTTCGTGACCTACGCGACTGAAGGTGGCGCGCGCCACAGCCTGCGCACCCGCTATCACCGCCAGGTCTTCGACAACGACAACAACCAGAGCAACAGCAACGCCACTTGGCATGCCGAGTACCAAGTGCAGCAGAAAGTGGATCTGCTGGGCGAGACCAATTTCACTGGAGGCCTTCTGCTGCGCGATGTGATCAGCACCGCCGAGCTGTACGTGGGCAATGCCGAGGGCAACGAGCGCAACATGGCCCGCAACCTGGCCGGCTACCTGCAGGTTGACAAGAAGCTGCTGAAGGAGAAGCTGGCCCTGAGCGCTGGCGTGCGCTACGAGCAATTCATCGTGAACAAGGCCGATGCGGCGCAGCCGGTGGTGCGCGCGGGAGCTACCTACCGCGCCATGCGCGCCACCTTCATCCGCGCCAGCTACGGACAAGGCTTCCGCTTCCCCACCATCGGCGAGCGCTACATCAGCACCAGCGTAGGCCGGCTCAAGATCTACCCCAACCCCAACCTGCAGCCTGAGCGCAGTTGGAATACCGAAGCGGGCATCAAGCAAGGCTTCAAGATCGGCAACTTCATGGGCTATGTGGATGCGGTGTGGTTCCAGCAGGACTTCGAGAACTACGTGGAGTTCACCTTCGGCCAATGGGGCACCTTCAACTGGGCCACGGTCAATCAGGATTTCTACGGCTTCGGATTCAAGAGCGTGAATACCGGAAGGGCAAGAGTGAGCGGCTACGAACTCGAGCTCACCGGCAAGGGCAAGATCGGCGGGGTCGAGATCACGGCGCTCATGGGCTATACGAGCACCAACCCCGTGAGCACCACACCCGATGAAGTGTATGCACGGCCTCGCCCAGGACCGCCACTGCCCTTCCCCGGCGCAACGGACTCCACTGTGTTCATGCCTCCGAGCACCTTCACGAACACGAGCTACAATCCCAACGGCAACATCCTGAAGTTCCGCATCCAGCAGACCTTCCGCAACGATATCCAGATCGCCTACAAGAAGGTCTTCACTGGCTTCAGCGTGCGCTACAACAGCCATGTGCGCAATATCGATAAGGCCTTCGTTGACCTGGATGCCGGCCCACCCGATCCCGATGAACTGCCCACCGGCATCACCGGCTGGATGGAGCGCAACCGCACCGGCAACTGGATCGTGGATGTGCGCGCCGGCCTGGACCTGAGCAAGCAATTGCGCGCCACGATCGTGGTGAACAACCTCAGCAACGAAGTGTACTCGCTGCGCCCCCTGAGCATCGAAGCGCCGCGCACCGTGCAGGTGCAACTGAGCGCCACGCTGTGACCCGATATGCGGATCCTGGGCGTCATCCCCGCTCGTTATGCCAGCACCCGGCTGCCGGGCAAACCGCTGGTTGATATCGGCGGCACCAGCATGGTGATGCGCGTGGTGGAGCAGGCAAAGCGATCGGCTGCGCTGGATGCCGTGGTGGTGGCCACCGACGACCAGCGCGTGATGGACCATGTGATCGCCCATGGCGGCCAATGCGTGATGACATCGGCTGAGCATCCGAGCGGGACCGATCGCTGCTACGAGGCACTCACCATAGCCGGGCGCGACCAGTACGATGCCGTGGTGAACATCCAAGGCGACGAGCCCTTCATCGAACCCGCGCAGATCGATGAACTGTGCGCCGCGCTGCAAGAGGCGCCGGGCGGCATTGCCACCTTGGCACAGATGGTCACCGATGACCGCGACCTCGACGATCCGGGCGAAGTGCTCATCGCCGTGGACGTGAACATGGATGCGCTCTACTTCAGCCGGGCAGCCATCCCTTTCCTCAGGGACGCTGCTCATGAACCCAGGCATGCCCGTTTCCGCTACCTGAAGCATGTGGGTCTCTATGGCTATCGCAATGAGGTGCTGGAGCGATTGGTGGGACTCAGGCCATCCGCGCTCGAACTGGCTGAATCGCTCGAGCAGTTGCGTTGGGTGGAGAATGGCTTCAAGGTGCACATCGGCCTCACGGAGCATCCTTCATTCTGCGTGGACACCCCCGCCGATCTTGAGGAAGCACGTCATCGGGTGGCATCTCAATAGATTTGGCCTCCCATGGGCCTCGAACGCGACCTGCATGACCTACTCATCTGCCACGATTGCGTGATCGTGCCGCAGTGGGGCGGTTTCCTCACGCACTACCGCCCGGCGCGGCTTGATGAGACCCGGCAGGTCATCCATCCGCCCGCCAAGGACCTGAGCTTCAACCGCCACTTGGTGCGCAACGACGGCCTGCTCGCCGACCGGCTGGCCAAACGCGAGGGGCTGCCTTTTGACAAGGCCACGGCCCGCATCGATGCCGAAGTGGCGGGCTGGCGACTGGCGCTGGACCGAAGCGGCCGCTTGGAACTGCCCAGCATCGGGATCTTCTACCGCGATGCCGAGCACAACCTGCAATTCGACCCTGATAAGCGCACGAACTACCTGCGTGATGCGTACGGCCTGCGTCCGCTGCCAGCGGTGGCCTTGGAGCCGATGCGCACGCAACCTGTTGTTCTTCCGCTGAAAAAAGCGCAGCCAATCGCTGAGGAACCCGAGCGCAGCAAACGCCCATATCTGGCTTGGGCCGCAGCGAGCGCAGGCATACTGCTGATCGGCGCTGCTGCTATCTGGGCATTCAGCAACGCACCCGAAGGAAACGGGCAGTGGAGCGGCTGGGCACCCTGGAAGGGCGGTCCACAGCCTGCATACACTGCTCCTGCTCAGGCCGGCTTCGCCCCGGTTGAAACGCTCGCCCCGTTCACCCTGCCGACCGCTGGCACCGGCGTGCACGAAGTTGTGCTCGATGAAGAGACCGATGTGCGCATGAAGGTGAGCGTGGGGCTCCCCACACCAAGCGTGGCCATCGCTGATACCACGCACGTGGCCTTGAAGCCGACCATCACCGACGAGGCCAGCTTCCGCTTCCATGTGATCGGCGGCTGCTTCGCGCAACCGGAGAACGCGGACCGCATGCTCAGCGACCTGGTCTCGCAAGGCTTTCCTGCTCGCCGTTTGCGCAAGCGCGGCGATCTTCATCCGGTGGCCTACGGCAGCTATGCGACCCGCTCAGAAGCCCTTTCCGCACTGGATCAAGTGCGCGCCTCCAGTGGGCGCTCAGCCTGGTTGCTCGTGCGCTGACGAACCCGCTCCGTAAGGGCCTATTTTCGCCCCCCTTTCATTTGTATCATGCACGTTGTTGAGCTTCCAGCTAGCACTGTCACCTTCATGGATGACGACATCGTGCACACGCATTTCAAGGATGATCACCTGGTGAGCGTAGAAGACGTGCAGGCCATGTTCGATGCGATCGCTACTGAACGCAAGGGCCGCAAAGCACTGTTGATGGTGAGCGTGGGGCTGAACACCACCATGAGCAACGAGGCGCGCGCCTTCGCTGCGCAATCGCCGGAATCGTCGAAGCATATCGCTGCTGATGCGATCATCGTCCGCGACTTCGGCCATCAGCTCGCCGCGAACGTGTTCGTGCGCCACCACAAGCCCGGCCGGCCCATCCAGATGTTCGGCGACCAGCAGAGCGCGCTCGATTGGCTTCGCTCGCAGCACCACCTCTTGGAGAACTGAACCCGCAACATGCTCCGCACCCTCATCCTTTCCGCCTCGCTCCTTCTTCTTCAAGCTGCATACGCGCAACCATTCGGCGCTGCCGAGCGTACGCTACGCGCGAGCAAGGCGGAAGTGACCTGCCTGGCCGTTGCGCCCAAGGGCGATCGCATCCTGGTTGGCCTGAACAAGGGCGCCGAGCTGATCGATCTCGAGAGCGGCAAGAAGCTGATGACGCTGCCCTACAACGAGGATGGCAGCATGGCGGCGTACTACTGCGCCTTCAACGACAATGGCGAATACGCCGTGCTCATCGGCCACAGTGGCAAGCGCGTGGTATACAGCATGAAGGATGGCAAGGCGCAACCCTCGTTGCAGCAGCACCGCTGGGTGCCCGACCCGCGCGCTGTAAAGGCCATGGGGCTCGATATGAGCAATAGCACCTTCGATCGTTTCTACCAGCAGAAGGAAGCGCGGCATGGCAGCTACACGCTGGGCGCCGTGAAGCATGGCGTGATCGAGGTGGCGGACAATGAAGGCAAGACCATTCAGCGCATCGAGGTGCCGGAGAACAAGGACCAGCACCACCTGGCGCCGATGCTCATCTGGCAGGAATGGCTGATCACCGGCACGGACGACGGCCGCGTGCTCTTCTACAAGCTGCCTTAGGGGTTCGATTCAGGTTTCTTCTCCTCTGCAGGTGCCCCGCGCATCTTCACCACGGCGTAGCCGATCACCGAACCAAGTACCAGCAGGCCAAGCGCGCCCCAGGTCCAGCCGAGGCGATCACGGAAGACCACCGTGGCCAATAGCGCCACCAGCAAGGCCCAAGCGCCTTGGCCGAAGAGCCACAGCGCAGGTCCGCTCCACGTGAGCGATGCCGATTGCAATCGCGCCTGCACGCGATGGAGCAGCAACTGGTACACCACGAGCACGGCTACCAAGCCGAGCTTCAAGTGCATGAAGGGCGATGCGAGCAAAGCCGGCATGCGCACCAATTGCCAGATGCCGAAGACCACGAGCAGGATCAGTGCGGGCCACGCCAATCCGAAGAGCACGCGGCGCTCCATGGGAATGAAGCGCTCGTGCAACAAGCCCCGCTCGGGTTCCCAGAGGCGCAATGCTGCACGGTGGGCATTGAAGAGCCTTGCGAGATGGAATGCCGCCGCGAACCAGGCCACCAGCGCGAGCAGGTGCATGAGCTTGAGCAGCGGTAGCAGATCGGTGGTTGGGGTTTCCATGCCACCAAGGTAGGCTCCTGTGCGCGCCTACCTTCGGACCCGCATGAACCGCGCATCACGCCCCATCAGCGACAGCTATTCGGAGACCACGCATGTGGTGCTCCCCAACGACACCAACACGCTCGGCAACCTCTTCGGCGGGCGCCTGTTGCAATGGCTCGACATCAGCTGCGCCATCAGCGCGCACCGGCACTGCAAGCGCACGGCGGTCACTGTCGCAGTGAACCACGTGGGCTTCGACCGCCCCATCAAGCTCGGCGACTTCGTCACCATCCACAGCCATGTGAGCCGCGCGTTCGGCAGCAGCATGGAGGTGTGGAGCGATGTGTTCGTGGAGGACCAGCAGACCGGCGAGAAGATCCCGTGCAACAGCGCCATCTACACCTTCGTGGCGGTGGACAACGCCGGTCGCCCCATGCAGGTGCCCGAGGCCGTGCCCACCAACGACGAGGAGCGGAAGCGCTACGATGGGGCATTGCGCCGTCGGCAGCTGCGCTTGATCCTCAGTGGCCGCATGAAGCCCGAGCAAGCGACGGAGCTGAAGGCGCTGTTCGAGTAGCTCAGAGCCCTTCGTCCAGGCTGAAGCCATCGAATAGATCGCCAGTGGCGGTGTCGTGCGCGCGCAGGCCGAGGTGCCGCAGCAGGGCACCGATGCAAGCCGCGCTCTGCTCGCCACCGTGCACATGCGCCACCATGTAACGCACCTGCAGCGCATCCTCCATGTGCAGCTGTATGCTGATATCGATGTCGTCGCCTTTCACGAAGACCCAGTCGCTGTCGACGAGGTCCGCGAACGGGATGGCCTCCCGGATTCCGCGGAGGAGCTCCTCGCGCGTGCCGATGGGCTTCGGCTTGAAATCAACCGGCACATCGTTGATGGATGGCACATCCGGCAGGTCCTGAATGAAGATGTCCCAGCTCATGGCCTTGCGAGTTCCGCGATGCGGCGAAGATCCTGCTGCTCCATGCACCGGAAATGCCCCTTGGGGCATCGATCGTGGCCGATCTTGCTGCATGGCCTGCACGGCAGGTCCTTCGCCTCGCTGATGACCGCGCGCTCCGGGTGCTGCGGCTGGTAAGGCCCCATGCCGAAGAGCGGCACCGTGCTGCCCCATACGCTCACCACGGGCTTGCTGAAACCGCAGGCGATGTGCATGGCCCCGCTGTCGTGGGCGATCACGCTGCGCGATTGCTTGATCAGCGAGGCGCTTGCGAGGATGTCGTGCTTGCCAGTGGCATCGTAGACGCGCGCGCCGATCGCATCGCCGATGGCACGCGCAACGGGCTGATCCTCCTTGCCGCCGATGAGCACGATGGCGCCGTCGATCAGGCGCGCCAGCTCGATGAGCTTGTGCTGCGGCAGACGCTTGGTGGCATGCGCTGCGCCGATGGCAAACGCCGTGTAGCCCGCTTGGTGCGATGCAGGCAGTAATGAGATCGGCACTTCGCGCTCCTTAGGGATGAAGAGCTCTAATCCCTTGTCGTCGTTCCTGACCCCGAGATGCGCGACCGTGCCCATGTACCTGTCCACGATGTGGGCACGGGGCATGCGGTCGATGCGCAGGTTCACCAGCAACCACTTCTCGATGTTGAGCTTCGGGAAGCTTTGTGCAGGCACACCCAGCGCCCGTTTGATCCGTGCCGTGCGGAGGTTGTGGTGCAGATCGATGATGGCGTCGAAGCGTTCCTGCTTCAACCGCCCGATGAGGTCGCCGAGGTCATCGCCCAGCTCATGCACCTTGCTCACATGCGGATTGTAGCGCAAAAGGTCCGCGAAGGCGCTCTTCGTGGCGAAGTGTATCTCGGCATCCTTCAGCTGCTCCTTGGCGCAGCGCAGCACCGGGCTGGTGAGCACGATGTCGCCGATGGAGGAGAAGCGGAGGACGAGGAGTTTCATCGGGGTAAAGGTGCGCGTTGACACTTAACGCTCGAATGCTCATCCACGCACCCTCTACTTTCGGCCCGTGTTCACCGATACCCACGCCCACCTCTACCATAAGCAGTTCGATGCCGACCGCGAGGCCATGCTGGCACGCGCAGCGGAAGCCGGTGTCACCAAGCTCTTCCTGCCGAACGTGGACCATGACAGCATTGCGGCGATGGATGCGTTGGCAGGGACGCACCCCGATCGCTGCTTCGCCATGATGGGGCTTCACCCCTGCTCCGTTGGCGCCGATAACGTGGCCGCCCTGGAAGAAGTGGAGCGCCTGCTGCGCACGGGCCGCTATTGCGCGGTGGGCGAGATCGGCATCGACCTCTATTGGGACAAGACCTACCTCGCTCAGCAGCAGGAGGCCTTCCGCCAGCAGGTTCGCTGGGCGAAAGAGCTGCGATTGCCCATCGCGATCCATTGCCGCGAGAGCTTCGCTGAAGTGCTCGCCATCGTGGAAGAGGAGAATGACGAATCGCTCACCGGTGTGTTCCATTGCTTCACCGGAAGCGTGGAGCAGGCGCAGCGCGTAATCGCCTTGAAAGGCTTCTGCCTCGGCATCGGCGGTGTGATCACCTACCCGAAGGGCGGACTTTTTGAGACCATGCGCGATGTGGGCGCACAGCATTGCGTGCTGGAGACCGATGCGCCTTACCTGGCTCCTGTGCCCTATCGCGGGAAGCGTAACGAGAGCAGCTACATCCCGCACATCGCCGCCAAGCTGGCTGAGGCAACAGGCAATAGCATCGAAGAGGTCGCGCGCATCACCACGTCCAACGCCAACCTGCTTTTCAACCGATGAGCCAGCCATCCGTCCTCCTGATCTACACCGGCGGCACCATTGGCATGTGGGCCGATCCGCGCACCGGCGCGCTTCGCACCATGGACCTGGAGCATCTCGAGGAGCAGGTGCCGGAGTTGGAGCGCGTTGGCGTGCGGTTGGCCAGCGTGGCCTTCGATACGCCCATCGACAGCAGCGACATGCGGCCCGCGGATTGGGTCCGCATCGCGCGCATCATCGGCCACAACTACCAAAAGCACGATGGCTTCATGGTGCTGCATGGCAGCGACACCATGGCCTACACCGCCAGCGCGCTCAGCTTCCTGCTGGAGAACCTCGCGAAGCCCGTGATCCTCACCGGATCGCAACTGCCCATCGGCACCATCCGCACCGATGCCAAGGAGAACCTAATCACCGCCATCGAGATCGCCGCCGCCAAGGATGAATCGGGGCGTGCCATGGTTCCTGAAGTGGCCGTGTATTTCGAGTACCGCCTGCTGCGCGGCAACCGCACCGTGAAAGTGCATGCCGAGCGCTTCGAGGCCTTCCGCTCGCCTAATTGGCCGGCACTGGCCGAAGCGGGGGTGCACCTGCGCTACGATCGGGGCGCTATCCTGCCGCACCCAACCAGGCCGCTCGTTGTGCATGAGCAGCTCGAAGAGCAAGTAGGCGTGGTGCGGCTCTTCCCCGGCATCTCCGGCGATTGGGTGCGGCATGCGCTGGCAACACCGGGGCTGCGCGCGGCCATCCTCACCAGTTTTGGCAGCGGCAACGGCCCCACGGATAGCGGCTTCATCGCAGCGCTCCGTGAGGCCCGCGAGCGCGGCATCCACCTGTTGAATGTGACCCAATGCGTGGGCGGCCGCGTGGAGCAGGGGCGCTATGTGACCAGCCGTGCGTTCGCGGAGATGGGCGTGATTCCTTGCGCCGACATGACGGTGGAGGCCACGCTGGCCAAGGCCATGTTCCTGCTGGCGGCTGATCAGCCAGCGGGGGCCTTCGCCCAACGAATGGCCGAACCGATCGCTGGTGAGTTGACGTTGGGTTAACGTGCTCCCTGAACCGCTATCCGGTCCGCTTCCGCCGCTGCTCGCCGCGCCTTTTGCCGGAAAGACCTTTTGCTACCTTGGCCGCCCTTCGGAAGGCCCTGGAACCGCCTTCCGATGCATAACCGGAGAGATGGCCGAGTGGTTGAAGGCGCGCGCCTGGAAAGTGCGTTTACCTGAAAGGGTAACGGGGGTTCGAATCCCTCTCTCTCCGCCATTGCGGATCGGCGGCGGAGCCGCTG
>DAORNP010000100.1:0-9520 GCA_035441065.1 Flavobacteriales bacterium
CGCGCTGCTGCACGACACGGTGGAGGACACCGACCTCACGCTCGATGACGTGAAGGACCTCTTCGGCCCCACGGTCTCTACGATCATCGACGGACTCACCAAGATCAGCGGACTGCAATTCGCCACTGACAGCATACAGGCCGAGAACTTCCGCAAGGTGCTGCTCACCCTGGCGCAGGACGTGCGCGTGATCCTGGTGAAGCTCGCCGACCGGCTGCACAACATGCGCACACTCGACCATCAGTCGCGTGACAAGCAGCTGAAGATCGCGAGCGAGACCCTCTACCTCTATGCACCGCTGGCGCACCGCCTGGGCCTGTACACCATCAAGAGCGAATTGGAGGACCTCTCGCTGAAATTCAAAGAGCCAGAGGTGTATGCGGACATCAGCAATAAGCTGAAGAAGGGGGAGGCCGTGCGCCGGCGCTTCATCAACAGCTTCGTGGTGCCCATCAAGCGCGCCCTCGATCGCGAAGAGTTCAGCTACGAGGTGAAGGGCCGCCCGAAAAGCGTGCACAGCATCTACAACAAGATGCTGAAGAAGAACGTGAGCTTCGAGGAGGTGTACGATGTGTTCGCCATCCGCATCATCATCGACACCAAGCAGGAACTGGAGAAGGCCGATTGCTGGAAAGTGTACAGCATCGTCACGGACTACTACCAGCCCAACCCTGACCGCTTGCGCGATTGGATCAGCCTGCCCAAAGCCAACGGCTACGAGAGCCTGCACACCACCGTGATGAGCCCCGGCGGCCGTTGGGTGGAAGTCCAGATCCGCAGCCGCCGCATGGATGAAGTGGCCGAAATGGGCCTGGCTGCGCACTACCGCTACAAGGACGATCAGGAGCATGCCAGCGCGCTCGATGCGTGGCTGAACCGCATCCGCGAGGTGCTGGACGACCCCACCACCGACGCCATCGACTTCGTGAACGATTTCAAGCTGAACCTCTTCAGCGACGAGATCGTGGTCTTCACGCCGAAGGGCGAGATGCGCAGCCTGCCCGCCGGCGCCACTGCACTGGACTTCGCATTCGATATCCATACCCACATCGGCAGGCAATGCATTGGCGCCAAGGTGAACCACAAGCTGGTGCCGCTGAGCCACCCGCTCAAGGGCGGCGACCAAATCGAAATCATCACCAGCAAGAAGCAACAGCCCAAGGAGGATTGGCTCGGCTACGTGAAGACCGCGAAGGCGCGCCACAAGATCAAGCAGAGCCTGCGCGACCTGAAGAAGAAGCTCGCCGTGGTGGGTCGCGAGCAAGTGCAGCGCATGATCCGCAAGTGGGGCGCCAAGGCCGATGCCGCCAGCATCAATGCGCTCATCGAACACTTCGGCGCCCGCAGCGCCATGGACCTTTACTACCAAGTGGCGCGCGGAAAGCACCATTTGGAGCATATCGAGGGCGTTGAGGTTCGCGCAGGGCGCCTGAACCTCCCCAAAGTGGTTCGTCAAGCTGATGAACGCAGCTTGGAGGAAGTGGTGGCCGAGATCCGCGGGAGCGCTCCCGGCGCCCTGCTCATCGGAGACGACCTGCAGAAGATCGACTACCAGTTGAGCAAGTGCTGCAATCCCATCGCTGGCGACGATGTCTTCGGCTTCATCACCGTGGGCGAGGGCATCAAGATCCACCGCGTGAGCTGTCCCAACGCCGTGCAGCTCATGAGCAACTTCGCCTACCGCATCGTGAAGGCACGTTGGAAGGGCAAGGAGAACATCGAGTTCCTCGCCGGCATAAAGTTCAGCGGCATCGACGATGTGGGACTGGTGAACAAGATCACCACCATCATCAGCCACGAGCACAATGTGAACATGCGGGCCATCAGCTTCGAGAGCCATGACGGCATCTTCGAAGGCAAAGTGATGGCCTATGTGCATGATACCGACCACCTTAAAGCGCTGATCGAGAAGCTCAAGCGCGTGCGCGGCGTGCGCATGGTGGAGCGCGTGGAGCAATAGGCCGCACCTCCCGCGCCGCGCCTACATTTGCGCATCGCCACGGCGACGGCACCATGAATCCGGTTGAGCAGCAGGCCAGCGTACACCGCATCTTCACCGAGTACCTCGAGCGCAAGGGGCACCGCAAGACCCCCGAGCGGTTCGCGATCCTCAGCGAGGTGTACGCGCAGGACGGCCACTTTGACATCGAGCGGCTCTATGGCCGCATGAAGATCAAGAAATACCGCGTGAGCCGTGCCACCCTGTACAACACCATGGACCTGCTCATCGACTGCGACCTGGTGCGGCGCCACCGCTTCACCCCAGATCGCAGCAGCTTCGAGAAGGCCCATGCCTTCCGCCAGCACGACCACCTGATCTGCGAAGGCTGCGGGGGCGTTACCGAATTCTGCGATCCGCGCATTCAGCAGATCAAGAACACCGTGGCCGAATCAACCGGCTTCAAGCCCGCGCGCCACGCCCTGCACATCCACGGACTTTGTGCCTCCTGCCAAGCTAAAAACACACCCCAATGACCGTAACCGAGCGCCCGCCATTCGACCTGGAGATCAATGACCACCAAGGCGTCCCAGTATTCCACATGAAGGGCCGGCTCATGGATCAGCAGCAGGCGGATCGGCTCATGCAGGCCCTCGACCTTGAATTGGCCAAGGGGCCCTCTTCGGTCGTGCTCGATATGGGCGAGCTCCAATACATGAACAGCACGGGCCTCAACATCCTCATCAGCGTGCTCACCACCACCCGCAACAAAGGCGGCGACACGCTCATCGCACGCGTGAGCCACAGCGTGCGCCAGCTCTTCGTGGTCACCAAGCTCGATTCGGTCTTCATCATCACCGATACGGTGGAGGTGGCGATCGCTAAAATCAAAGGCTAGTGGCGGGCGCACGGATGGATGTGCTCCTCGGCGCGCAATGGGGCGACGAGGGCAAAGGCAAGGTCGTTGACGTCATTGCCCCGCAATACGAGGTGATCGCGCGTTTCCAAGGCGGCCCCAACGCCGGACACACGCTGATCTTCGAGGGAACCAAGCATGTGCTTCATACCATTCCGAGCGGTGTTTTCCGCCCCGGTACCGTGAACCTCGTCGGAAATGGCGTGGTGGTGGATCCCGTGATCTTCCTCAAGGAGGTTCGAGCGCTCGAAGCCGCTGGCGTCGATATCCGGGCCACGCTCCTGCTCTCGAACCGGGCGCACTTGATCCTGCCCACCCACCGTGCGCTCGACGCCGCAAGCGAAGCGGATAAAGGCAAATTCAAGATTGGCAGCACCTTGAAGGGAATCGGCCCGACATACATGGACAAGACCGGCCGCAACGGCCTGCGCGTAGGCGACCTCTTCCTGCCGGACCTCCGCGACCGCGTGGCCGCACTGCGCCGCAAGCACGAGCGCCTGCTCTCGTTGTATGACCATGGCGGAGCCAGTGCTGAGGCTGAAGCCGAATGGATGGATGCCGTTCAGCAGCTGAAGGAATTCCGCACGGTGGATTGCGAGCACTACCTCGATGCCGCGCTCAGCTCGGGCAAGCGCGTGCTGGCCGAAGGAGCGCAAGGCACATTGCTCGATATCGACTTCGGCACTTATCCCTTCGTGACCAGCAGCAGCACCATTTGCGCTGGCGCCTGCACCGGGCTCGGGGTAGCTCCCAATCGCATCGATCGGATCACGGGCATCTTCAAGGCCTACTGCACGCGCGTTGGCAGCGGCCCCTTCCCTACCGAGTTGAATGACGAAACAGGTGAAGCCATCCGCAAGGCAGGTCATGAATTCGGCAGCACCACCGGTCGTCCGCGCCGTTGTGGCTGGCTCGATCTGCCAGCGTTGCGGTATGCTGTCATGATCAACGGAATCACCGAACTGGCCATGATGAAAGCCGATGTGCTCAACGGCATGGACACGGTGCGAATCTGCACGCATTACCGCGTGAACGGCGCCCTCACAGAACGCATGCCCTACGATGTGAGCACGGGAATCGAACCCGTGTATACCGATATGCCAGGCTGGAAGGCCGCCAGCGCCGATGGCCAATTGCCAGAGGCGCTCGATCGATACATCACGGCCATCGAACAAGCGGTCGGCGTCCCCATCACCTTGATATCGCTGGGACCAGACCGCGCTGAGACCATCTTGCGGCAAGCAGCGGCAACGGCCTGAGCCAAATGGCCCGGCGGAAGCGCAAAGGACCGCCCGACCACCGCGCAAGCGATGGCAGCGCGATCCCGCCTGACTTCGCCGCACGATTGCCGCTTCGCGATGAAGCTGAGCGGAATGCGCTGATCAACGCGCTCGAAACGCCTTCGCCGGTCAGCATCCGCCTGAATCCGCTGAAGCCGTTCACGCTCGATGCTGAACGGGTGCCTTGGTGTGATGGGGGGCGCTATCTCGCGGAACGGCCCTCCTTCTCCCTGGACCCGCTTCTCCATGCGGGTGCCTATTACGTGCAAGAGGCATCGAGCATGCTCCTCGAACAGGCCATTCTCGCAACTGGCTTGAATGGGCGTGATGTGCTCGCACTCGACCTCTGCGCAGCGCCGGGTGGCAAGAGCACCCATTTGCTGGCCCTGCTCACGCCGGGCAGTTTGCTTGTTGCGAACGAATTGCATCCACAGCGCCGATCCATCCTAGCTGAGAATTGCTGGAAGCAAGGCGCGCTGAACGTGGTCATCGGGGGCAGTCGCAGCTCTGACCTAGGGGCCCTCCCTGGCGAATTCGACCTGATCTTGCTCGATGCGCCCTGCTCCGGCGAGGGCATGTTTCGCAAGGATGCGTTCGCGCGCGCCCAATGGTCGGAGGATCTGGTAGAGCAGTGCGCCGCTGCTCAGCACGAGCTGATCCACAATGCGTGGCATGCGCTGAGCCCTGGCGGTGCACTGGTGTACAGCACCTGTACCTGGGAACCCATGGAGAACGAGGCGCAAGTGGCCGGGCTGGTGGCCTTGGGCGGCGAATGCATGGAATTGAAGCTCGATTCGGCGTGGGGCATCGAGCGAAGTGAACTGCATGGCATCATTGGCTATCGCTGCTATCCGCATCGCGTGCGCGGCGAAGGCTTCTTCATGAGCGTTGTGCGTAAGCCGGGGGGGCTGGAAGTGCGAAAACTGGCTGACGCAACCTCGGCACCCTCTCCCTGGCCTTGGCTGATTCCCGCAACAGGCTTGCAGTGCATCGAACGCGAGGGCGTTCAGTATGCACAGCCATTCCATTGGTCGTCTCACTTGGGGCGGATCGGAGCAGCCATGCGTCTTGTCGCCCCCGGCATACCCTTCGCTGAGCGCAAAGGCGATGCCTGGGTGCCGCATGCAGCCGCGGCTCTTTCGGCAGGCCTCGATCGACGTGCCGTGCAAGTGATGGAGCTCGAACAGCCCGATGCGCTGCGCTACCTGCGCGGCGAGGCACTCCCTGCTCGCGGCGCTGAGGGCCTGGCGCTCGCGAGCTTCCGCGGATTCGGATTGGGCTGGATGCACGGCGCCGGAACGCGCTGGAACAACCGATGGCCAGCGACATGGCGCCTGCGCTTGCTGCGCAGTGATGCCCCTACTGTACCTTGGTCGAAGCACTGACGGAACCGATGCTCACCGCATTCCTCGATTGGTTCGAAGAGCACAAGGCTGGCATCATTGGCACGCTTGCGCTGCACACGCTCCTGCTCTTCGCCAGCACCCTGTTCTTCTTGCGCAGTCAGCCACGTGAACATGAGATCAGCGAAATGCGGATAGACGTGATCAGCGATGTGGAAGCAGAAGAGATCGAGCAGCGGATCATGGAACAGGAGGCGGGCATTCCCGAACGCGTGCAGAGCCTCACGAGCAATCTCACCGCTGAAGTGAAGCCGAACTTCAGCCAGGCGAAACTCGCTGAGCGCGTGGAGAACGAGCTGCGCAGCTTGGAGCAGCAGGAGTTCGACCGGCTTGCCGAGGAACGTCGTGCCCGCGGTGAGGAGGAGCCTGAGATCCCGGAGCTCGATCCGAGCAAGTGGGACCATGAGCGATACCTCTCCAAACCGGCTGAGCCGGTGAAGGTGGAAGGCGCGGCTCTGGTGGAGCACGATCTGGCGCATCGGGTGCGCGGCGATGGCAAGCCCGGATACCTCTGCAAGGAACAGGGCCGCGTGGGCGTGCGCGTTGAAGTGGACCGCAGCGGCCGCGTGCGAAAGGCCGAGCTCGATAAAGCTTCCACCAACACCGCGGATGAGTGCATGCTGGAGCTTGCACTCAAATCCGCTAGGGAGACGCCCTTCAATGCGAGCACCAGTGCTGCTGACCTTCAGCGTGGCCTGATCACCTTCCGGTTCGTGAAGCAATAAGCAAGAGCGGAAATTCCGTCAGCGGCCCCGCAGGCACTTCGGAAAACTTGTCGCGATTGCTTTAACAACCGCGCCATTCCGTCGTTGAGAATACCATCGGCATTGGCATTGACGGACGGCGAGCATGAATTGCAAACCACACAAACCCTCACACGCCATGACGATTGCGAAGTACCGTCCGCAGGCTGTGCTCACCAGCCCCTTCAGTGAGCTCGTGAATGAGTTCTTCGGCCGCGACATCGGACAGATGCTCGGCCACGACGATGCGCACCGCAGCGCGCCTGCCGTGAACATCGTGGAGCGCGCCAACGAATTCGAGTTGCACCTGATGGCACCCGGCTTCGCCAAAGAGGAACTGAAACTCAACGTTGAGGAAGGCACGCTGACCGTGAGCGCCGAGAAGAAGACCGAAGAGCTGAAGGAGAACGAGCGCTACACCCGCCGCGAATTCATGCGCAGTTCCTTCGCCCGCAGCTTCCGCCTGCCCGAAACGGTGAATGCCGAAGCCATCCGCGCGGAGCACATCAATGGCATGCTCGTGGTCCACATTCCAAAAGCCGAAGTGGTGAAACCGAAGGCCCGCGAGATCAGCATCGCCTGAGCACATACCGACCACCGATGGACAGAGCCCCGAAAGGGGCTTTGTTCATTCATTGACAATCTGAAAGGCTCCTTTTCGACTGGCAGAAAATGCGGAGCGGGGTCCGCTTCACAGCGACCCCCGCTCCCATGCGACTCGGCCGTGGCCTATCGCATGCCCGTTGCTTTTCTCCCGAATAGGCCTCACCGCTGAAAGCGGCTTATCCTAGAGTGTTGAAGCTCGTTGCACGTCTGGCATGCACTCGTGCCGCACAATCGCATGACCTCTTACCAGGTGTGGCCGCGCTTTCGCGCTTCCGGCGTCGTGCTGCATTCGCTCCAAGCTGCCCTTTCTTGCGTCAGGGGGGATGAAAAGAACTACGGTGAGGCGAACCTAGTCGGTGCCTTTTCCGTGGGCAATAAATGCAGCCTCGGCTTATTCACATTTTCTGCACAGCCCTCCGCTATCGCCCCATATGCATGATGCGCAGCACTTGTCCATCCTGCCCCCCCGCCAGCCGCACGAAGTACATGCCGGTGCTCCGGGTGCCCATGTCGATCCGCGCTACACCAGCAGTGAATGGCCCACTGACCGATGCCACCAACGAGCCCAACGCATCATGGACCAGGAAGCCCTTGTGAGCAGTCTCCGAGATCTCGACTAGGTGCTCGGTGCCTTGTTGCCCCAAATAACGCATGGGTTCGCGGCCAGCGCTTTCTGCAATGCCCGCGCAGGGGTCAACAACCACGGCTACGAAGGCTTGCGCATCGGCGCACGGCGGCAGGCCGGTCACGGTGTAGGTGTACAGGCCCGGTTGGCTCGTGCCGGGGGTGAATATCCCGCTGATCGGTGTACCGACAGGATTGGTCCACACCCCGCCCCCATCGGGCGTGCCACCGAGCAAGGTGATGAGCTGCGTGGCAGGCGCATTCTGACAAAGGGTCACGCTCGTACTGCTGCCGGCGTTTGGTGCTTGGTTCACGGTGAAGAGGAATTCGGCCGTGTCGTTGATGCATGGCGCCGATCCGAATACCACGTACAACAGATTGTAGGTGCCCGGTGCTGCAAGCAGTGCATTCGTGGTTGGCTGACCATTATGGAAGAAGATGCCAGTTGCATCCCCACCGTTCACATAGCTCACCAGAGGCGGATTGGAACCACTCGTGCAGAGCGATGCATTCACATCCAAGCCGGCATTCGCGGGGTTCAAGAGCGCGACGGTCAGCGTGGCTTGGTCCTGCGGGCAGCCGCCAGGGCAGTTGGTGTTGTACGTGTACACGCCGCCTGGATCCGTGAAGGTGTTCAGCGCCCCACTGAATGGCTGCGCATTCGGACCGGTCCAAGCGCCACAGGCTGAAGCGCCGGGCATGTAGTCGAACAGGTTATAGGTGCCCGAGTTCTTGCAAAGCGTCACGCTGCCATCGGGCCCGGCGTAGGGTGCGGCGCTCACGGTGATGTTGACGCCGTTGTCGCTGCCGGTGATAGCAGGCGCGCTGCTCACCACGCGGATGCGGTAACCGCTGCCAACAGATGCGGCAACGGGAATGGTGCAAGCGATGCTCCCTGCCGTTGTGCTCGATACCGCCCCGATGTCGGTAGGTGACGCGAAGCTTCCCGCTGCATCGCTGAGTTGCGCCGTGAACACATTGCCCGCGCTGAACGTGCCGGTTATCGAGTAGGGCACATTGAGACCCGCACCCTGACAGAAGGTGGTGCCTGTGATCGCACTGGTGGTGATGCTCGGCGGCACCGCGACGGCAGAGGTGATCACCACGTCATCCAAGGCGAAGGCGGGGTCCTGCGCACTCGTGGTCGTGCCATTGAAGAAGCGGAAACCGAAGCGCAAGGTTGCTTGATTGCTGAAGGCAGGCAGGGTGATGCTCTGTTGCACCCAGCTCGATTGGTTCCGGTACTGGCTGATAGGTGTGTTGATCAGGTTCCATGACGAACCGCTGTTCGTGCTGTAGTACACCTCGCCGTAGTTGTTCGTCCCTCCGGCGCACAGCCACCAAAAGCTCAAGGTGATATCGGCCGGGCCAGTGGCCACATCGGTTGTCATTCGCGCGAAATGGCTCGCGGGATTCGCGCAGAGGCCATCGGCAGCCAGGAAGCAGCAGCTGAGGATGCCGCTGTTCTGCGCCGCCACACTGGTGATGTGCATGTAGTTGCCATTGGCGTTGCTGATGCCTCCGGGCTGGCTGGGGGTATTGCCCACGTTGAACGGCAGCGGGAAACCGAAGCAGATCACCGATCCAGCGCCTCCTGCATACACGTTGTTGATCAACCACGTGTTGTCTCCCGAAGCAGTGGCCCCGCCTTGGTCGGCCGTATTCAGCGCGAAGGCCGGAGCGCTTTCGAAATTCTCGGAGAAGAGAATGGTTTGCGCCGAAGCGGTGACCGTTGCTGCAATAAACGTTACGAGTAGGAGTGCGCGCATGATGGGGCGTTTGGGATGGGCAAGATAGCGGAAGGCCGAAGACTGGCCTATACCCATGAAGCCATCTGCGCGGTGGTTAATCCCACCAATTCGAATCACTTCACAAATCCGTTCGGCTACACTTGGACACTAGCCGTCATAAGGCGCTACCTATGCATGAACACGCGCTATTGCTTCACCACGCGCACAGCGCACATGGCCCCGTTGGCGCCAAGCAGTGTCAGCACATAGGCGCCTTCG
>DAORNP010000100.1:9533-9751 GCA_035441065.1 Flavobacteriales bacterium
CCCGCATGGATCACGAAGCGCGCGCCGGCCACGCGTCCTTGGTCCACCAAACGTCCTGTGATATCCCGAGTCTCCCATCCCTGCGCGTCTTGCAGTGCTTCGGGCAGATCAACCGTGAAGAGCTCGGCCGAAGGATTCGGAGCCACTTGCGGTGAGGGCAGAGCGCGCTCGTCGATGCCGATGGTCGCGCATGGATTGCTGCTGCCATTGAGCGTTGT
>DAORNP010000100.1:9915-12948 GCA_035441065.1 Flavobacteriales bacterium
GAGCGGCGAGCCGGAGGAGCCGCCTTCGGTGACGCCGTGCCCATTGGTCGTTGCCGACCATTGCACGCGCCAATGCGTTCCGCTCACACTCTGCCACGTGGTGCTGACCGTGTTCCCATTGAAGGTGCTGATCTTCTTGTAGTCGCCGTCGGGATGATGAATGCTGACCCCACCGGTTACCGCTGTGTTGTTGGCGTCCCAGCCTGCCCAATATGGATTCACAGAGGCCGGAATCGCAGCGGACAGTTCCACGAGGGTGTAATCGGAGCCGCTAGCCCCCCCATTGTCATTGCTATCAGCACGACGCACGCAACCCACCACATTGAAGCCGGAGACGTTGGCCGTTCCATCGCACACGCTCTGCTGGTAGTTCCAGCGGAACTGGAAGCTGGAGAAGTTGCCCGTATTGCTGTCCATTGTGCAATGATTCGCAGTGAGCACATAGCCCTTGCAATCCTGTGCGCTGTTGTTCATGAGCACACCGGTGCAGAAACCAACACCAGCGGGGTCAACAACGCGGATGCGCATCACGGAGCGCACCTGGTCCTGCCATGCATTCGCTTCTGAGCATGCCACATCCACTTGGCATTCACCAGAGAGCGCTCCTTCCATTCGATAGGCATGCGCCAGGCGACGGATCACGAATGCACCTTCGCCACGAGCGCTGGCAGGCTCATGGTACTCGATCATGCATGCATCCCCCAGGATGCGATCAGTGCTCAGCAGGCCTTCGCCGCGCACATGGGCAGATGTGTAACCACCGAACCAGGTTCCACCATCGGCTGCGAGCACGTGCAACTGCGCACCGTCTGGCAGGTTCACCTCCTCGAAGAAGAGTTCCGTGGCCAGCGCACCCGGCGATTCAACACGCAATTGCCAGATCCGGTCGCCTCCGGGCAGTTCGGTCCATGCCCCTTGCGTGTGCAATGCCGCCTCGCAACCCACGAAACGGCCATAGAGCGGAACCTTGCCAGCCAGTTCGCGGGCAGCATCAGCCTCTGATGCGAGCATGGCATCGAACGGTTGAGCATGCACCGTGGGCAAATTGGTGTGGCCAAGCCCCATGCGGATACTGGCGGGCACGGCTCCTGTTGTTTCCTGGGCATGGGCCGAATGCACGAAGGCGAGGAGTCCAACGTTGAAGAGCAAGAGAGCACGCATGGTTCTAGTGATGAATCGGGCGAAAGTAGGCGAGCCGTTGATCAGCGCACCGCAACTTGCGCCTGTGCCCCATGGAAA
The DNA here is from genome assembly GCA_035441065.1 of Flavobacteriales bacterium. Lineage (GTDB taxonomy): Bacteria > Bacteroidota > Bacteroidia > Flavobacteriales_F > PHOS-HE28 > PHOS-HE28. The sequence goes on from DAORNP010000100.1 coordinate 11,155, forward strand.
CCTGCCCGACCGCATGAAAGCCGTGCTGAGGCGATGGGCCCTTCGCCTTCGTTGGCCAATACTAGCCATGGTGCTAGTGCTGGCTTGGGCACGCTGGTGGCCCATGACCCCGCTCTTCGATGCGCCCACCAGCACCTTATTGCTCGACCGCGACGGCGCATTCCTGGCTGCCACCGTGGCGCGCGATGGACAATGGCGCATGCCCGCGCCCGATAGTGTGCCCGGGCGTTTCGAGCGCTGCCTCACCGAATTCGAGGACCGGCGCTTCCGCGAGCACTTCGGCATCCGCATTCCATCGTTGCTCCGCGCGGCGCGGCAGAACATCGGCGAGGGCCGCACCGTGAGCGGTGGAAGCACCATTACCATGCAGGTGGCGCGCATGGCGCTGGGCAGGAAGAAGCGCACCGTGTGGAACAAACTCCTCGAGATGGGACTCGCGCTTCGTTTGGAACTGCGCTGCTCGAAGGATGACATCCTCCGTTTGCATACCGCCAATGCGCCATTCGGCGGCAACGTGGTGGGCCTCGAAGCCGCAGCTTGGCGCTGGTTCGGCAAGGCGCCCCACGAGTTGAGTTGGAGCGAGAGCGCAACGCTCGCTGTGCTTCCCAACGCTCCATCGCGCATCCATCCGGGCCGCAATCGCACGGCGCTACGGATTAAGCGCGACCGCCTCTTGGACCGCTTGCTCGAAGTGGGGGCCATTGACCGCATGGAATGGTCGCTGAGCAAGGAAGAGCCCTTGCCCGAGGCTCCTCTGCCGCTTCCTCGATTGGCCCCCCAATTGCTCGGCACACTTCAGGCCCAGGGCCATGAGGGCAAGCGGATCCGCAGCACGGTTGACCGCGCATTGCAGGCACGCATCACCGATCTTGCTGCGCGCTACGCATCACTCCTCCGCGCCAACGAGGTCCACCATGCTGCGGTGCTCGTGCTCGATGTGGCCACTGGCGAAGCCTTGGCCTATGTGGGCAATTTGCCCTATGCCGAGCAGCATGGCGAGGTGGACCTGATACGTGCGCCGCGCAGCACCGGAAGCCTGTTGAAGCCATTCCTGCATGCTGCCATGCTGCAAGCCGGCGAGCGCATGCCCGATCAACTCGTGGCCGACCTGCCCATCAGCATCGATGGCTTCTCACCACGCAATTACGATGGCCGATATACCGGCGCCGTGCCCGCATCAGCAGCACTGGCGCGCTCACTGAACGTACCGGCTGTGCGCGCCCTGCGCGAGCATGGCGTTGAGCGCACGCGGCGCATGCTCGTGGCCATAGGCATGGGCCGCTTGAACCGCAGCGCCAATCATTACGGCCTGTCCTTGATCGTGGGTGGCGGCGAGAGCAGCTTGTGGGAGCTCACCGGGGCTTATGCATCCTTGGCACGCGTGCTCACGCGATACGCAGGGACGGACCAGTCAGTGGATGGTGCAGTGCACGGGCCAACGGCTGTTCTCGGGCGACTCTGCAGTCAAGTGGCGCGCCAGCTCTTGGGCCGGGTGCCCTCCACCACACCCTTCAGGCCTTGCAGCAGGTGAACCGGCCGGAAACAGAACGGGGCTGGCAGCACTTCGCAGCGAAACAGCACATCGCTTGGAAAACCGGCACCAGCTTCGGCCATCGCGATGCATGGGCCATTGGCGTGAACGACCGCTTCGCTGTAGGCGTATGGACCGGCAATGCCAGCGGAGAAGGACGCCCAGGACTCACCGGTACGCTCGCAGCGGCGCCCTTGCTATTCGATGTCTTCGGTGCTCTACCGCCAGGCCAAGGCTTCGATCCGCCTCACGATGCGCTCGAA
>DAORNP010000100.1:12979-14068 GCA_035441065.1 Flavobacteriales bacterium
CTGCCCGGCCCCTGTGCAAGCCTCCATCTTGCACGAGGCCATGCGCACGCCCCCCTGCCCCTATCATCGGCGAATCGTGGTGAATGCCAGCGGAAGCTTGCGTGTGCAACCGGATGCGGACACCCGCAGCCTTGCATGGTTCGCCCTGCCACCGGCCATGGAATTCTACTACATGCAGCACCATCCCAGCTATCGCCCGCTCCCTCCTTTGGAAGCATCGCTAGCCGGAAATACGGTGGGTGAAAAGCCCATGCAGATGATCTACCCAGAACATGGAGCCACACTCTTCATCCCAACGGAACTGAGCGGCGAATCGGGCCGATTAGTGCTGCGTGCTGCGCACCGGATGCCGAAGGCCACGGTCCACTGGGACATTGATGGCCAGTACAACGGCAGCACGAGCCACGATCATCAGCTCGCGATCGTTCTCGCAGACGGGGAGCACAGGCTCACGCTCACCGACGACGATGGCGCGCGCATCGAGGCTGCCTTCCGAACCGTTTCAACCCGCAAGTGATCCCACGGCGCGATGCTTGCACCTTCATCCAGGCAACCGCGCCCTCCGGCACTGCGTTACATTGTCATCCGATTCCCATCAACCTGCATGTTCCACGCCCGCATTGCCGTCCTTGCCACGGCATTCCTCTTCGCTGCAACAGCCTGGTCGCAGCCGCCCAACACCTCGCAGGACCCAGCCACCATCGGCAAACTGGAGTCGCTCCTGTACCACATCGACCGCATGTATGTGGACGATGTTGACCGCAAGGAGCTCGTTGACGCGGCGATCGTGCGCATGCTTGAAGAACTCGACCCGCACTCCATCTACATTCCCAAGGAGGAACTGGAAGAAGTGAATGAGCCGCTGAAGGGGAACTTCGAGGGCGTCGGCATCCAATTCAACATCGTGAAGGACACGATCATGGTGGTCGATGCCATTCCAGGCGGGCCGAGCGAGCGCTTGGGCATCCGGGCCGGCGACCGGATCCTCTCCATCGATGGCGAGAATGCCGCAGGCGTCGGGTTCAAGAACAGCGATGTGATGAAGCGCCTTCGCGGGAAGAAGGGCACCAAGGTCACCGTGATGATGGG
>DAORNP010000101.1:0-251 GCA_035441065.1 Flavobacteriales bacterium
AAGGAGAGCTACAGCCGCAACAGCCGCAAGCCCGAGGTGGAGCCCGGCACCATCAAGGACGATCAGGAGCGCCGCGATTTCACCATCAACGCGCTAGCCATCTCGCTCAACACCGGCAGCCTCGGCGCCTTGGTGGATCCCTTCGGCGGCATCCTGCACCTCGACCAAGGGCTATTGCGCACCCCGCTCGATCCCGACATCACCTTCAGCGACGATCCGCTGCGCATGCTGCGGGCCGTGCGCTTCGCCAC
>DAORNP010000101.1:264-10147 GCA_035441065.1 Flavobacteriales bacterium
ATCGACCCCGTCACCTTCGAGGCCATCCAGCGCAACGCGAAGCGACTGGAGATCATCAGTGCCGAGCGCATCCACGGCGAGCTGAACAAGATCATCCTCACACCCAAGCCGAGCACCGGCTTCATCCTGCTGCGCGAGAGCGGACTGATGGCCGAGTTCTTCCCTGAGTTCCTCGAACTCGCGGGCGCCGAGGAGAAATTCGGCATCGGCCACAAGGACAACTTCTACCACACGCTGCAGGTGCTGGACAATGTGTGCGAGAAGAGCGACGACCTCTGGCTGCGCTGGGCCGCCGTGCTGCATGACATCGCCAAGCCCGTCACCAAGCGCTTCGAGCCTGGCCACGGCTGGACCTTCCACGGCCACGAGGACCGCGGCGCGCGCATGGTGCCCAAGATCTTCCGCCGCCTGAAGCTGCCGCTTGATGAGCAGATGAAGTTCGTGCAGAAGCTCGTGGCGCTGCACCTGCGTCCCATCGCCCTCACCAAGGAGGAGGTCACCGACAGCGCCATCCGACGCCTGCTCTTCGACGCCGGCGACGACATCGATGCGCTCATGATCCTCTGCCGCGCCGACATCACCAGCAAGAACGAGAAAAAGAAGGACCGCTACCTGCGCAACTACGAGCTGGTGATGCAGAAGCTGAAGGACGTGGAGGAAAAGGACCGCGTGCGCAATTTCCAGCCGCCCATCACCGGCGAGGACATCATGCGCGCCTTCAACATCCCGCCGTGCAAGCTCATCGGCGATATCAAGACGGTGATCAAGGATGCGATCCTCGATGGCCAGATCCAGAACGACCGCTCACAAGCATGGGAGCTGATGCTGGCAACCGGGAGGAAGCTGGGGGTGGAACCTGTTGTCGTGGAGGACATAGGTCAGGCACAGGACCAGCAGCAGTGATGCTGGGCCGCTCAAGATGGCTGCTGACGGGTGCATGAACGTTAGTTTCGCGAGCTGAAATCGCTTGCTCCTGCTCTTGCCACCGGCCCACTGAACCCCATGCGCATCTACCGCTTCCGCGTCCTCATCGACCACGCCAGCGAGGCCTTCCGCGACATCGAGATCGGCAGCGACCAGACCTTCCTCGACTTCCACAACGCCATCAAGGATGCCTTCGCGTTCATCGGTCAGGAGATGGCCGCTTTCTATGTGAGCGACGAGAATTGGGACAAGGGCGCCGAGATCCCCTTGGCCGACATGGGCTTCGCCGAAGAAGGTCACGTGCCCGCGCTGATGCCCGACGTGCGCATCAGCGATCACATGCGCAGCACCACCCAACGCTTCGTGTACGCTTACGACTTCCTGCACATGTGGCTCTTCATGGTGGAACTGATCGGCGCCGGCGAACCGGAGGAAGGCATCAGCTACCCGCGCGTGGTGCTGAGCATGCACGAGGCACCCGATGAGCATAGCAAGGAAGACGACCTTTCCGCCGGCATCCTGGAAGAGGACCCTTACGCCATGGGCGAAGAGGAGCAACAGTATGAAGAGGGCGAGGACGATGACCTCTTCGGCGACGAGGGCGATGAAGGCGAAGGGCATGAAGAATTCGGGCACGGCGGCGGTGACGACGACTTCCGCTGATGGCTGAACGCACCCTCATCATCGTCGGTGGCCCCACGGCCTCGGGCAAGACGGATGCGGGCATCGCACTGGCCAGGCATTGCTCGACGGAAGTGATCAGCGCCGATTCGCGGCAGTTCTACCACGCCATGCGCATCGGCACAGCACGGCCATTGGAGCACGAGTTGGTCGGCGTGAGGCATCATTTCCTCGGCCATCTGAAATTGGATGAGACGTGGAGCGCTGGCCGTTTCGCGCGTGAAGCTGAGCCGGTGCTTCAAGAACTGCTCAACAAGCATGGCATCGCCGTGCTCGTGGGCGGAAGCGGGCTCTACATCGATGCACTGGTGAAAGGCCTCGACCCGTTGCCGGCCAGCGACCCGCGTTTGCGTGAACGATTGCAGAGACGGATCGATACCCTTGGACTAGCGGACCTGCTTCATGAACTCGAGCGCCACGACCCCGCAACCGCTGCCCGGATCGATGCCAGCAACCCGCACCGCGTTCTCCGCGCTTTGGAAGTGTGCCTGCTCACCGGCAAGCCGTACAGCGAGCAGCGAACGGACGCGAGCGACCGCACCGACATGCGCATCGTCCGCATCGCGATGGATGTGCCGCGCGAGGAACTCTACGCGCGCATCGACGCCCGTGTGGACCGTATGATGACCGAGGGGCTGCTCGAAGAAGCACGCTCCCTCCTGCCCCACCGCGACCTCAATGCGCTGCAGACCGTCGGCTACAAAGAGCTCTTCCTCCACTTCGATGGGCAGCTCTCCTTGGCCGATGCCGTTGCGCTTATCAAGCAGCACAGCCGCAACTACGCCAAGCGGCAGGTGACCTGGCTACGGCGCGATGCGGAATGGCGCTGGGTTGCGCCTTCGGACCTTGCCGCCATGATCGCGCATGTTGAGCAAGACCGATAGCCGCAGCGCTCACATTGCGCTTTCTGCGCTGATCCTGCTGTCCATGGTCGAGCGCGTGCTGCTGCTGCTGCGCTTCGGTTTCACGCACATCGGCATCGACGACGCACTGATCCAGCAAGTGGCCATCGACTATGGCCAAGGCCTCTTCCGCGAGCCTTTCCTCTATGGGCAGAACTACAACCCCATGCTGGAAGCACTGCTCGCGGCGCCTTTCGTGCGTTTGGGCGCTACGCCGTGGATCGCGCTGCCCATCGTCACCTCACTGCTCGGACTGCTGCCCTTCTGGAGCTTTGCCATCTGGTGCATGAGGCGTGGTGCGGCCATGGCAGCTTTCGTGTTAGCTGCTGCCCCGCTCTTGATGCCCGTGGAATGGGGCATGATCACCAGTTTGCCGCGCGGCTGGGTGCATGGCCTTGCGTTGCTCGCCTTCATCCCCTGGCTGCACGATCTGCGCAACAGATTGATCCGATACGGATTGATCAGCCTCACGCTGGTGGCCGCACTGCTCTGCAATCCGAACGCCGCACCACTTGCGTTCGCTATTGGCCTATGGCTCGTGCTGCGCGAAGGGCGGACCGTATCGCTTTGGCTGATGGGTCTGGCATCGCTCACCATCGGCTGGGCGCTTCACTCTGCAGCACAGGGGTGGTACTCGGCGCGCCCCGGATCGGTGGTGCATCCGCTCATGCCGGACGATCTCGCCTTCGACCCAGCGCTGATGGCAACCGGCCTTGCGCGCTTCCATGAGCATGTGCTGTACATGCATCCGTTCGGGAGCATGGGCTGGCTGTCGATTGCCTTGCTCATGACTTGCGTGGTCCTGTTGGTGCGAAGGCGCGAATGGCCCGTCGGGCTTGCGATAATGGCCGCGCTGCTCGTGATGCTGCTTGCGCTGGGCCTGCCGAAAACGCACGAAGGCTGTGCTAGCATCTTCCTGCCGCTCTCACGGTTGATGCTGTGCCTGCCCTTGCTCATGGCCATAGCGTTAGCGTGGCTGCTGCGCGATGCCACGGTGCCTCGCTGGCTGCGATGGGCGCTCCCTTCGGCAATCGCCATCGTCAGCGTGATCGGTTCTCTTCGGATCGAAAGCACCGTGCGCCGTGAACTCGCCCAACAGGAATGCGCATGGGTGCGTGAAGAACCCTTGGAGGTGGTTCGCAATCGCTGCAAAGTGATATCCGGAACCGCCAACGCCTTCGACTGCGATGTGATCGTGCCCGTCCGCTGGCCGCATCTCAAAGTGGACCATCGAGCGCACTTCGCCGCGCACTTCACCTGTTACGCCTGCCCGCAACTTGTGCCAGGCATGACCACCGTCCATGGCGCGGGCTTCGATCGGCGTTCGTGGATCCGCAGCGCGCATGAGGCGCCGCCACATGGCCGTGTGCTGTTCGTTGGAGGTGACGAGCGGGCTTGGAGCGCAGCCATCGCCGCAGGACGCTCCATCGAAGCGGCCAGCGACCAGGGCATCCTGCTTCACATCGCGCAATGCGATACCATCGCCGTGGGAGACTTCATCCTGCAGCTGGGCATCGACGACGACCTCGGCCGTTGATCACAACTCCACGCCGATGAGCAGCACATCATCGATCTGTTCTTCAACGCCCTTCCAATTCCGGAAGCGGTCGCTGATGGCCTGGTGCTGGTCATCCATGCTCAAGTCGGCGGTCTCGGCGAGCCATTGCTTCAGCCCGGCGCTGCGCAGCTTCTTGCCGAGCGGTCCGCCGAACTGATCGGTGATGCCGTCGGAGAAGAGGTACAGCCGGTCGCCCGGCTGGTAGCGGAGCTCGTGCTGCGCGAATGGCTTGGCCACGCCATCGTGCAAGCCGATGGGCATGCGATCGCCCTTCAGCTCGGTGATGGCGCCATTGCGAACCAAGTAGAGCGGATGATAGGCCCCGGCGAAGCAGATGCGACGACCTGCGCCATCGACCACCGCAAGGCTCAGGTTCATGCCGTCACGATGCCCGGCTTCCTCATCGCTCTTGTTGAGGGCCTGTTCGAAGCCATCGCGCATGGCGTCGAGGATGGCCGCCGGATCGGTGATGCGCCGCTGCAGCACCACTTCCTCAAAGAGCGAAGCAGCAATGAGGCTGAGCAGCGCGCCCGGAACGCCGTGGCCGGTGCAATCGGCGGCGGCCACCACCCTGAGGCCATCGACCTCGGCGAACCAGAACAGGTCGCCGCTCACGATGTCGCGAGGGCGGAAGAGGATGAAGCTCTCCGGAAAAAGTTCGCCCAGTTCACTGGCCTCGGGCAGCACGGCTCGCTGGATGCGTTGCGCGTAGCGAATGCTGCTGAGCAGGTCCGTGTTCTGGCGCTGCACCAAGGCCTGCTGCTCGCTCACCTTGGCCTGCAAGGCCAGTCGCTCGCTGATATCGCGGATGAAGAGGATGATGGCGGGCTTGCCATCGTAGCTGGTCACGCGCACGCTGCTCTCCACTTGGAGCAGATCGCCGTTAGCGGTGAGCAAGGGCACATCATCGAACACCGCTCCCTTCTGCTCCCATGCGTCGGCTATGCGCTCTGCGCTGCGGTGCAGCATGCTGTCCGGGTGCAGCTGGAAGATGGTGAGGCCCTGGAGCTCATGGCGCGCGTAGCCCAACATCGACGCGGCCTTCTCGTTAGCCTGATAGATGCGCCCGTTGACGAAATTGATGACGAAGAAACCGTCGTTGCTGCCCTCGAGCACTTCGAGGTAGCTGGTGCGGTCACGCTCGATGCGGTCGTGCCGGGCGCGCAAGCGGTTATAAGCGAAGGCTAAGCCCGATGCCGCGCCGAGCAGTGCCACAGGGACGCCCACGACGGCAAATCCGAAGGTCAGTTCCATGCGGGTAAGGGCTGTGCGGGTAATTGGTCGAGCACACCGAAGATCAGATCGGGATCGAGGAACTCACCGACGCGATCGGGGCGCGATACGTAGCGCACCACGCCGTCGATATCGATGAGGAAAGAAGCCGGCAAGGGGATGCCCTGCTCGTAATCGACGCCCAGTTCGAGCAGCGGGTTGTTGTACACCACGCCGTATTGGCTGCTCACGGATTGGTCGGTATCGCTCAGCATGCGGTAGCCCACGCCGATGCGCGCCACCATGTCGCGGTTCACTTCGATATCGTCGGGGCCGACAGCCACCACATGCACGCCCTTCTCGGCGAAACGCATGCGGTTGCGCTCGTAGGTGCGCAGCATCATGTGGCAGCCGGGGCACCAATCGCCACGCACGAAGATCAAGAGCACCGGGTGCTGGCCACGGTAGGCGGAAAGGCGCAGGTTGTGCCCTGATTGATCGGGCAATTCGAAATCGACGGCTTGTTGGCCGACCTGCACCTTGTAACCGAAACGCGTGCTTCGCTGGATCCGGAGACCATCTTGCACATAGCTGACGGTGAGCCCAAGCGCGCCCACCACCGGCAGCAATGGCCCCAGCCAGAGGTCCCACGAGAAGGGTTGCCCTTTGAGCCCCCCAGCACAGAGCAGCGCGGCAGTGATCGCCATGCCCGAATCGAGCCAGAGCAGATTCACATAGGTGAAGCGCTGCATGAAGGCTTGCCGTGCGATAATGGCCGTGCCCGCGAGCAGCATGGCCAGCGTGATCAAGGGCCATGTGCTGTGTCGCAGGTCGATGCTGATGCCGATGGCCAGCGCGGTGAGCAGGATCAGGATGAACTGGTAGTTGCTCGTGTACTTCTTGAACTCGAGCTGCACAAAGGCGTGCGCAAGCACAAGGAGTCCGATCGCGACCAATGGTTCGCCGAGGAAAAAGGGCACGGCCGCGGCCAGTGATAGGAGGACGGCCAGGCTTGTGAAGGGGTGTATCCGCGTAAGCACGCGCGTCATACGGCGCGTCGGTGGCCGATGTTGCCCGCGCACATTCGCTGGTTTGCCGCTTGGGCGCTCAGCCTGCTGAAACTCAGCGATCGCGGTACTTCGCCCAATTGATGAGCAGCACGCCTGAAAGGATCACCAGCAAACCGGAAATCTCGTGGAGCCCCAAGGACTCATTGCCGAGCCATACGCCAAGCAGCACCGCCACCACCGGGTTCACATACGCATAGGTGCTCACCTGGGTAGCCGGGCGAACACTCAGGAGCCAGACGTATGCGCTGAAGCCGATCACGCTGCCGAAGACCACCAGATAAGCCTCCGCGATCCATGCGTTCATCGGCACATCGGCGAAGGAGAAGCCCTCCCACTCACCGCGCATCGCGCTCACCAAGAGGAAGCAAGCGGCGCCGGTAAGCATCTGCCACGCGCTATTGGCCGTGTTGGAGAGCTGCACGGGATTGTACTTGCTCCATACCGATCCGGCGGGCCACGCGAGTATTCCTACCGCCAGCACCGCGATTGCCATGGCCTCGGCCTCGAAGCCGTCATCGGTGAGTTGTGCGCTGAGGCGCTCGCGGAAGAGCAGCCACACCCCCGAGATGCCCGCCGCGATGCCCACCAGAGTTGTCGGACTCTTGAAGTTCACACCCCATTGCGGCCTATCGATCAGCGTGAAGGAGAGCGGTGCCACCGCGATGGCGATGGCGGCCACGCTGCTGGGAACCGTTTGCTGCGCCCACACCACCGCGCCATTGCCCACGAAGAGCAAGAGGAAGCCCACCAGCAAGACCTTCCACAGCCCACTGGGCGGAACCAACGCGAAGCCTTGCGCCTTCGCCATGACGAACATGATGAAGCTTGCCACCGCGAAGCGCAAACCGCCGAGCATGAAGGGCGGGAAACCTGTGAGTGCCTCCTTGATGCCGTAGTAGGTGCTGCCCCAGATGAGATAAATGGCCGCAAAGGCGAGTATGACCTTGAGGCGGGAGGACTGCGGCACGGGCGCGAAGATCAGCCGCCGAGACTGTCGCGCGGCGCCTATCCCTTCACCTTGCGCCACTACCTTCGCCCGGTACCCGAACGAACGCCATGTCACGCATCAAGTCCGCCCCCGAAGCCGAGATCAGCCTGAGCGAGCTGAGAGAAGAAGTCCTGCGCGATTACGCCCTCTGCGTGCTGAGCCGCGAAGCGAGCCTCATCGGCCGCAAGGAGGTACTGGGCGGCAAAGCCAAGTTCGGCATCTTCGGCGATGGCAAGGAACTGGCGCAGGTGTGCATGGCCAAGCAGTTCCGCGATGGCGATTGGCGCAGCGGCTATTACCGCGACATGACCTTCATGTTCGCCATCGGTCAGCTCACCGTGGAGCAGTGGTTCGCGCAGCTCTACGCCCACGCCGATGTGAACGCAGACCCCAGCAGCGCGGGCCGAAGCATGAACGGCCACTTCGCTACGCGCAGCCTCGATGACAACGGCGATTGGAAGGACCTGATGGCACAGCCGAACTCATCGCCCGACATCTCCCCCACCGCCGGACAGATGCCGCGCCTGCTCGGACTCGCACAGGCCAGCAAGGTGTTCCGCAACAACGATGCGCTGCACGGCCACACCCACCTCACCGATCGCGGCAACGAGGTGGCCTTCGGCACCATCGGCGATGCCAGCACCAGCGAAGGCCACTTCTGGGAAACGATGAACGCCGCCGGGGTGCTGCAAGTGCCCATGGCCATGAGCGTTTGGGACGATGGCTGGGGCATCAGCGTGAGCAAAGCGTACCAGACCACCAAAGGCAGCATCAGCACATTGCTCTCCGGCTTCCAGCGCGAGCCCGGCACCAACGGCATCGAGCTCTTCAAGACCAAGGCGTGGGACTATGTCTCGCTGAATCGCACCTACGAGAGCGCTATCAATCTGTGTCGCGCCGAGCAGGTACCCGTACTCATCCACGTGGAAGAGGTGACGCAGCCGCAAGGCCACAGCACCAGCGGCAGCCACGAGCGCTACAAGAGCCAGGAATTGCTGGAGTGGTACAAGGTGTACGACTGCAACGTGAAGTTCCGCGAGTGGATCCTCAACGCGCGTCCCGGTGGCGAGTTGATCGCCAGCGCGCAGGAACTGGACGAACTGGAAGCGAAGGCCAAGGCCGATGCACGCGCTGCGCAGAAAGCCGCATGGAAGGCTTTCCAGGATGAGGTGAAGACGGAACTGAGCGACGTGGCCTTCCTCATCGAAGCGTTGGCTGCTGCACGCTACCCGGAAGGCTCGAATACGGCGGAAGTGATCAACGGCATCGCCAAGGAGCTGCGCTCCGAAATGAATCCTGGCCGCAAAGAGGTGCTCAGCGCCGCGCGGCGTGCGCTGCTGCTCGCCACTACCGCTGACCCGATCGCGCGCCAGCCGCTGGTCGATTGGATCGCGCGGGCGATGGACCTGAATGCCGATCGCTACGGCTCGCACCTCTACTCGCAAAGCGCGAAGAGCTGCCTCAACGTGCGCGAAGTGCCCGTGGAATACGCCACCGATGAGCAGGTCGATGGCCGCATCATCATCCGCGACAACTTCAAGGCGCTCTTCGAGAAAGAGCCGCTGCTGCTCACCTTCGGCGAGGACACCGGCAAGATCGGCGACGTGAACCAGGGCATGGAAGGCATGCAGGCCCAGTTCGGCGAGCTGCGCGTGAGCGACACCGGCATCCGCGAGGCCACCATCCTCGGGCAAGGCATGGGCATGGCGCTGCGCGGCCTGCGCCCCGTGGCGGAGATACAGTACCTCGACTACCTGCTCTACTGCCTGCAAGGCATGAGCGACGACCTCGCCACCTTGCTCTGGCGCACCAAGGGCGGACAGAAATGCCCGCTCATCGTGCGCACGCGCGGCCACCGGCTCGAAGGCGTGTGGCACAGCGGCAGCCCCATGGGCATGATCATCAACAGCGTGCGCGGCGTGGTGGTGTGCGTGCCGCGCAACATGCAGCAGGCCGCCGGCATGTACAACACGCTGCTGCAAAGTGACGACCCTGCGCTGGTGATCGAATGCCTCAACGGCTACCGCAGCAAGGAGCGCCTGCCCAGCAACCTCGGCGAATTCACCGTGCCCATCGGCGTGCCCGAAGTGGTGCGCGAAGGCACCGACCTCACGCTCGTGAGCTACGGAAGCACGTTCAATATCTGCGCGAAGGCCTGCGAGCAACTCGAAGCGTTCGGCATCAGCGTGGAACTGGTGGATGCGCGCACCCTCCTCCCCTTCGACCTCAACCACGTGATCGTGGAGAGCCTGAAGAAGACCAACCGCCTGCTGGTAGTGGACGAGGACGTGCCCGGCGGCGCCAGCGCGTACCTCCTTCAGCAGATCCTGGAAGTGCAGGGCGGCTACCGCTACCTCGATGGCACGCCTTCAACCCTCACCGCGAAAGCGCACCGCCCGGCCTACGGCAGCGATGGCGACTACTTCAGCAAGCCCAGCGTGGAGGATGTGGTGGAGAAGGTGGTGGGGATGGTGAGAGAGTGAGCCCGCTGGTGGCGGGTGCGTTGGCGCTTCGCGCGTGACGAGATCGCTTCGGGCCTTCGGCCCTC
>DAORNP010000101.1:10263-13317 GCA_035441065.1 Flavobacteriales bacterium
CCCCCTCCTCTACCTCCCCCTTCTCCTCCTCCTCTTCCCCTCTTGCGAGGCCATCACCGGCAAAGAGCTGGCGCGGCTTCCCATTGATACGCTGAGCACGCCCGATCATCTTGTCATGCGCGAGGCTACGCTCAACCTGAAGAAGGGCGATGCCCTCGCGCTCTGGAGCCACCTGGACATGGCTTACGATGGCCAGGCCGCCCTGCGCATGCGCGTCCGCGTGGTGAAGGACGATGCCGACCTGCAACTCTTCGAGCTGGATCCAACGGAGAAGAACGTGACCTTGGGCGAGCGGCGCACCGAGATCAACGGCCACACCGAATGGTCGTTCACCGGGAAGAACGCTGAATACACCGCGCCGGAGGATGGCGCGTACACCTTCAAGGCGATCCTTACCGCCGAAGAGAACCCGAGCCTGGTGGTGCGGAAGGCGGAGCTGGTGCTGAAGCAGTAGTGGGATAGGCGGCTTCGTGCCCATCTGCGCCGGATCAATTGGAACAAGAACGGGCCGCACGCTCCCGCATGCGGCCCGCTCCTTCCAGGCCCTGCGCCTTTCGCAGGGGTTCCAAGCTCATTGAACTGCGGTAACTCGGTCGGTGCGGGTCTTCCGGTCCACTTTCTCCGCCTGCCGCTTGAACCAATCGCCGACCTCTGCCGCTGCCTTTTGCGTGGCGGCCTTCACCTTCTCCCAGGTTTCAGCCGTTGCGGAACCCACATCATCCAGCTGGCGATCGACCCGTTCGATCTGCGCCTCCACTTCGTCCTTGAATGCCTCCCACTCCTTCCGCTGGTCCATATTGAGTTTGGGGTCCTTCAGCCTCTGCTCGGCCTTGGTGCGCTCCACGGCCAGGTCCTCACGCAGTGCGCGCAATTCTGCAGTCACCTGCTCCTTGCCGTTGCGGAAGTCGGCCATTGTTTCATCCACCCTTGAGGCAAGCAATTCCGGATTGGGCGGTTCGTCGTTGCAAGCAGTCATGACCAGCGCGGCGCTGAGCAAGGCAGTGATGGCCAGGGTCTTCATGGGAGTATGGTTTTGATGTTCGGTCTTCATAACGACAACAAAGGGACCAAGACGCGTGCTGCCGACGGTTGGACCATCAGATTCCCGGGAACCCTACACGGACAAGGGTTTCATGCAGCCTGGCAGCAACCAGGAAGAAGCCGACCTATTACTCAACTGGGGTGGATCCGCCATTCCCCTGTGGAACTTGCGCCCCAGGATCGCACTTCCCGATCCGCAAGCAGCAGCACAAACGGCGATCCCATCTGCTGGTTCAAATACTCTGGATTCTGTCTGACGGCAATTCGGGCGGAGGTTCACGCCAGGATGATGCGCTCTGGGAAACGCAGCTCGAAGGTGGTGCCCTCGCCCAACGTGCTCCTGACCTCCATGCGCACATCGTGGCTCAACAGGATGCTGCGCGTGGCAGTGAGCCCAAGGCCCAATCCGCCGGGCCGCCCGCTGTAGAAGGGCTCGAAAATCCGCTGCAGGCCCTCCTCGGCCATTCCGTGCCCATTGTCCGTGATGAAAAGCGCGACCTCCTCACCCCTGCGCGCGGCCTCGAAGCGCAGCAACCCATGGCCCGGCCGCATCGCTTCCACGGCATTCACGGCGATGTTGGTGATGGCGAGCATCATGAGGTCGCTGTCGACCATCACATCCGGCAGCCCATCGGGGATCTCCAGCTCCACGCGCATCTGCTTGAGCTCGATCCGGTCGCTGATGTGCGCGACCACATCCTCAACCAGGTCCTTCATCGTGCAAGCCTGTACTTGCAGATCGTGCTTGCGGGTGGATTCGAGCATGCCCTTGATCAGGTCGCCAATGCGGTGCAGATTGCGCTCCACGATGCGGAAGTAGGGCTGAGCTTCCTCCGCCAATCGCGGCTGCTCCTCTTGCAGCTGCTCCACGGCGAGGTGGATGTTGGTGAGCGGGTTGCGCACTTCATGCGCCACGGTGCGGGTGATCTGGCTGGTGAGCGCTAGGCGGTCGCCCTCCAAGCGTGCTTGTTCCATGCGCTTCTCATCGGTGATATCGGAGAAGGTGGCGAGGAAGCCATCTTCCGTGCGCAGGGCATGCTTGCGGAACCAGGTCTCGGCGCCACGGAACTCCCGTGAAACCTCTCGCTTCAATTCCTTGCCGGTCTCCACCACGAGCACGTATTCGGCGAAGTTGCCCTGGCCCAGCTTCTCGGGCAGGGTGTGCAATAGACGCTTGCCCACTAGATCGCCCTGGCCCATCATCTCGATCACCATGGCGTTGGCCGTGGTCCACTCGAAATCGATGATGCGCCCCGTCTCATCGCGCACGCTGCGCATGGTCATCACACCATTGGGGGCGGCATCGAGCACGTTCCTGAGCTCAACGCGCAGGTAATCGATGCGGTCGAGTGCATGGGCGAGCTCCTTGTTCTTCGCTTCAGTGGCCAGCCAGGCACGGTCGCTATTGCGCAGCGCCGTCGATAACCGCCAGAACAGGCTGCCGAGCGCAAGCAGCGCGATGGCAGCGATGATCACGATCATCCGGGGCGCGTTCAGCGATACCTCGTTCTCAATCAGCAGCATGCGCTCTCGCCGGTCCGTCAGCTCATCACTGTACTGCCTGTGTGCCCGTCGGGCGCGTTCCATCAGCAGCCGATCGTCCGTCATCTGCTCCGGGGTGAGCAGGATGTCGCGGCCACCGTCCAGTGCTGCGAGGCGGAGTGCCCATCGTTCACGCAGCTGGTCGGCGAGCAACGTGAGCGAATCAAGCCCGGGTCGTTCTTCCAGCGCTACGCTCTTCACCGCTTCGAGGCGTGAGCGCACGTACTCTGGCATGGCTGTGCGGTAAGGCCCCAGATAGACCTTATCATGGGTGATCAGGTATCCGCGCAGGCCGTTCTCCGCATCGCGCAGGCTGCTCATGATGCCATCCACGGAGCTCTTCAACCGATTCAGGCGCCGGGCCTCTTCCACGCCGTCGCGGTACTCGGTGAAGTTGCTGAAGGTGGTGAATAGCAGGAAGAGCATGAGCAGCACGGTGCCGGCGAACACGTAGTTCGTGAGGCGCCGTTC
>DAORNP010000101.1:13449-14040 GCA_035441065.1 Flavobacteriales bacterium
GGCCTTCAGGATCATTTCCTTCTCCGCCTGCTGTGCAGCGCCGCGCAGGCCCTGTTCCGCTGGGGCTTGATCCGGAGCTACGGTGGTCGCCGTTGGGTCGGCTGATGAACGTTCCCGATGGCCCGCGCCGCTGAGCACATTGCTAGGCAGGCAATCGCTCGTGATCCTCGGCCTGGTGCTGAGGAGCACCGCGCGCTTCACCACGTTGTTCAGCTCGCGGAGGTTGCCGCTCCAGCCATACTCCATGATGTGCCGCATGGCGCCCTCGTCGAAGCCTTCCACCGTGCGGCCCAACCGGGCATTGGCCAAGGTGATGAAGTGCGCGGCGAACCGGGGGATGTCCTCCTTGCGTTCGCGCAGCGGCTTCAAGTGGATGGTGAATTCCTGGATGCGGTGCAGGAGATCCTCGCGGAAGCGCCCCTCCGCGACGGCCTTTAGGAGATCCTCGTTGGTGGCCGCCAGGATGCGCACATCGACCGCGATGTCCTTGGTGCCACCGATGCGCTTGATCATGCGCTCCTGCAACACGCGCAACAGCTTGATCTGGTTCTCGTAGCTGAGGTTGCCCACCTCGTCGAGGAAGAGGGTGCC
>DAORNP010000102.1:0-7045 GCA_035441065.1 Flavobacteriales bacterium
CCAGGTGCGGGCCATGGCACGGCCTTTCACGAAGAGCAGCGCGCCTTGCTGCAGGAAGAGCTTGAAACGCATGTAGTCCTCGCTGAAGAGCATGAAGTCGTGGCTGCCGTAGTGATCCTCCAAGCTTAGCGAGCCGAAGGGTTTACCGCTCTTGGCGATGCGGTGCTCCGCCTTGGTGACGATGCCAGCGAAGGTGACATCGCGGCCTTCGAGTGACTTCAGGTCTGCAAGCTGCGACAGGTTGTGGTGGCAGAGGTGCTTGATTTCCAAGCGGTGGTCGTCGAGCGGGTGGCCGCTGAGGTAGAAGCCGATCACTTCCTTCTCGAAGTGCAGCTGCTCCAATGCGCTCCAGCCCTCGATCTGCGGCACTGCAGGCTCAGGTATGCCCGCACCTTCCACCGCGTCGCCGAACATGCTCACCTGGCTGCTGTCCGCGCTGTCCTTGTGTTGCTGCCCATAGCGCGTGAGCGTCTCCATCCACGTGGGCTTGCCTTCGCCCGCGCTGTGGAAGAAGGCCGCGCGCTGCACCTTCAGCGAGTCGAAGCCTCCGGCGTAGGCAAGGCTCTCCAGCGCTTTGCGGTTGGCGGCACGCAGGTCCACGCGCCGCACCAGGTCGAAGATGCTGGTGAAGGGCCCGTTCTCATTGCGCTCCTTCACGATGGCCGCCACGGCGTTCTCTCCAACGCCCTTGACAGCCCCCAGGCCGAAGCGGATGTGGCCGGTCTTGTTCACGCTGAAGGCGAACTGGCTCTCGTTCACGTCGGGGCCCAGGACCTTGATGCCCATGCGACGGCACTCTTCCATGAAGAAGGTGACCTTGTCGATGCTGCTCTGCGAATGCGTGAGCACCGCAGCCATGAACTCGGGCCCGTAGTTGGCCTTCAGCCATGCGGTCTGGTATGCCACGAAGGCATAGCAGGTGCTGTGCGATTTGTTGAAGGCGTATTGAGCGAAGGCCTCCCAGTCGGTCCAGATCTTCTCGCACACCTTGGCATCAAAGCCCTTCGCAGCGGTTCCCTCGAGGAACTTGCCCTTCATCTTGTCCAGCGTGGCGCGATCTTTCTTACCCATCGCTTTCCGCAGCACGTCGGCATCACCTTTCGTGAAGCCCGCGAGCTTCTGCGAGAGCAGCATCACCTGCTCCTGATACACCGTGATGCCATAAGTCTCGTGCAGGTACTCCTCCATCTCCGGGAGGTCGTACACGATTTTCTCCTGCCCGTGCTTGCGCTTGATGAAGCTCGGGATGTATTCCAGCGGGCCGGGCCGGTACAACGCGTTCATGGCGATGAGGTCGCCGAATTGGTCGGCCCTCAGCTCGCGCAGGTACTTCTGCATGCCGGCGCTCTCGAACTGGAAGGTGCCGTTGGTCTCCGCACGCTGGTAGAGGGCGTAGGTCTTCGGATCATCGAGCGGGATGCCGTCGATGTCGATCTGGATGCCGTGGTTCTGGTCGATCAGGCGCAGCGCATCGCGGATGATGGTGAGCGTCTTCAGCCCGAGGAAGTCCATCTTGATCACGCCCGCATCCTCGATCACCTTGCCGTCGTACTGCGTGAGCAGCAGCGTCGATTCCTTCGAGGTGCATACGGGGATGATCTCCGTGAGGTCGCTGGGCGCGATGATGATGCCCGCTGCGTGAACGCCAGTGCCGCGCACACTGCCTTCCACCTTCTCCGCTTCGCGCAGCACATCGGCGGTGAGTTCGCCGCTCTCGAGGATCTCGCGCAATTGCTTCACGCCCGCGATCTCGTCGGCACCGAGATTCTCTTTCGCCTTCAAGCTGTCGGCGCCTTCGAGCGGCGCATGCAGCACACGGCTCAGTTCAATGCCGGGACGCTCCGGTACCAGCTTCGCCAGGCGATCGGCCTCGTTCAGCGGAAGGTCCATCACGCGCGCCACATCGCGGATGCTGCTCTTCGCCGCCAAGCCGCCGTAGGTGATGATCTGCGCCACCTGGTTCTGCCCGTACTTCTGCACCACGTAATCGATCACCTTCTGACGGCCTTCGTCGTCGAAGTCGGTGTCGATATCGGGCATGCTCTTGCGCTCCGGGTTCAGGAAGCGCTCGAAGAGCAGGTCGTACTTGATCGGGTCGATGTTGGTGATGCCGATGCAATAGGCCACTGCGCTGCCCGCCGCGCTGCCACGGCCGGGTCCGATGAGCACGCCGATGTCGCGGCCGTGGTTGATGAAGTCCTGCGTGATGAGGAAGTAGCCGCTGAAGCCCATCGTCTTGATGGTGAACAGCTCGAAGTCGAGGCGCTCCTTGATCTTCGGGTCGAGCGAGTCGATGCCGCCGTTGCCTTCGCCCAGCCAGCGCTTGATGGCGCCTTGATAGGTGAGGTGCCGCAGGTACTCGTCCTGGTCCGCGAAGCCGTCGGGTATCTGGTAGTTGGGCAGGAGGATGTCCTTCTTCAGTTTCAGCGGCTCGATTTTGTCGACGATGCGGTTGGTGTTGTCCAGCGCTTCCGGCAGGTCGCTGAAAGCATCAGCCATCTGCGCGGTGGTCTTGAAGAAGAACTGGTCGTTGGGGAAACCGAAGCGCTTGCCCTTGGTGCTCGCGTCCTCATCGGTGGCGATGGGCGTGCTCTGCTTCTCGCCGGTGTTGATGCACAGCAGGATGTCGTGCGCGTTGCTGTCCGCCTGGTCCACGTAGTGGCTGTCGTTGCTGGCGATGATGGGCACCTGGTACTTGCGCGCCCATTGCACCAGCACGGCGTTCACCTTGTCCTGCTCGGGCATGCCGTGGCGCTGGAACTCGATGTAGTAGTCCTCGCCGAAGAGATCGAGCCACCATTTGAATTCAGCTTCCGCTTTCGAGAGGTCGCCATCACCGGCGCGCATGATGGCCTGCGGCACGCTCGCGCCCAAGCAGCAGGTGGTGGCGATCAGCCCTTCGTGATATTGCAGGATCAGCTCCTTGTCGATGCGCGGGTACTTGCTGTAGAAGCCCTCCATGTACCCGAGCGAGCACAGCTTGCTCAGGTTCTTGTAGCCCGTGGCGTTCTTCGCCAGCAGCAACTGGTGGAAGCGCTGGTCCTTGTCCTCCCGCGTGAATTGCTTCTTGTGCCGGTCGGCCACCAGGTAGAACTCGCAGCCTACGATCGGCTTCACCTTGGGCGTGCCGTCCGCGTTCTTGTGCTTGCCGGCCTCGGCCACGAACTTGAACACACCGAACATGTTGCCGTGATCGGTGATCGCCAACGCGGGTTGGCCATCAGCAGCGGCTTTCTTGTAGAGCGCGGGAATGGCGGCGGCGCCATCCAACAACGAGAACTGAGTGTGGACGTGGAGGTGGGAGAACTTCATGGCCGGAGCGCGAAACTACCGGTGCGAGTGGGCAAGGGAGTGGATCAGTTTTCCACAGATGTTGCACGCGGTACTTTCGCTCCATGGATTCAGATAGGATGAAGTCCAGTCAAGGGTCTGTCTTTGTTTCACACTTGTCTGCAGCTACCAAGGAAGCGGTCGAATTCAAGGAGATATTGATAGCCTTGAATAGTGAACGGGATGTGTTTCTCACATCAGACTGGAGTTCATTGGAATCCGGTTCGCTTTGGATGGATAGCATCTTTAATGCACTCCAAGGGATGGAGCATCTGTTCGTTCTGATCACGGGTCCAGAAGCTCTGACCAATCCATGGTTGCACCTCGAAGTCGGAGCTGCAATTGGAAGAGGACTGAAGCCGAAGATTTTTGTCTTTGGCGGAATAGACTTGTCAAAGCATGCGATTCCACCACTGTCTGGAATTCAGATGATACTAACGAGTAATACGAACCGCTGGTACAGCGATCTGAAGGAGCTAGGGTATGAAGTGGACAAGGCGAATGAGGCTCGTCTGGCAAAGCTCTTTCGTCAGAACTAGTCTGAATTGGGCCGGTTAAGGAGAGTGACCGGTCTTCGCTCCGTCACTCCAGCCCGCCCGTCACTCCGGGCAAGCGAGGCCCTGCGAGCGCGACCCGGAGTCTCACCAATGCGAACCCATGAGCCTTGGTGAGCCCCCGGATGGCCGGGACCTACGTCTGCCATCCGGCAGACGCCCGGCCTCCGGAGTGACGCCGTGGAGGATGGTCGGACCAGCGATCTGCGATCGCCCAGCCTCTGGAATGACGCTCGGCTAGGATGCTGTCACAGATCGTGAGATCATCCACAAGGCCAGAATCGGCAGGGGGTATCACAAATTGTGATACCCCCTTGTCCTTCTGGATCCCTTGTCCTGCATGGCTTTCATGGCTTCGGGAAGTCGAGCCCGTGCCTTGGATCTACGCGAATGCTGGCAAGCAGGGTTCTTTCAAGCACGGAATCGCAGGGGGTATCACAATTTGTGATACCCCTTCTCACTTCGGAATGTCGCGTTGGCCGCATAGTTTGGCCACATGAGCAAGGCCCTTGCGGCGCAGGATCGGCTTCCCGTTCCGGAGGTGGACACGCGAATGGCCCGGCACATTCTCCTCTTGCGTGGTGAACGTGTGCTGCTCGACATCCACCTGGCCGAACTCTACGACGTGGAGAACCGCGCGCTGAAGCAGGCCGTGCGGCGCAACAAGCATCGCTTCCCAGCTGACTTCATGTTCACGCTGAAGGTGGGTGAGATTGATGAGATGGTGGCCAACGGCTTCATCCCATCGGTTGCGCATCTGGGTGGTGCGAAGCCCTTTGCTTTCACCGAGGGCGGCGTGGCCATGCTCAGCAGTGTGCTGAATAGCAGGAAGGCCATCGCGATGAACATCGCCATCATGCGCACGTTCGTGGCATTGCGCAAGGCGGCCAGGAGCTATTCGGCAATCATGGCCAAACTGAAGGAACTTGAAGGCAAGACCGACAAACGCTTCAAGGAGGTGTACGACCTCATCGCGGAGCTGATTGGCCCTGCCAAGCCGCCGCGCAAGCGCATCGGCTACAAGAAGGACGATGTCCGATAACGAGTGTCACCATCCGTGACCCCTCGAGAAGCACTTTCGATATTCGCCCCCTGCGAACAACCGCCCCAACACCTTTCCATGAAACGCATCCTCATCATCGTCCTGCTGGTCCTCAACGCAGTAGTGTTGCTTGGCCAGCTCTGGCCCGCAGGCGCGCCACCCTTCGCGCGCACGGTGAACATCGTCTTCCTATTTGCGGTGATGGTCTACCTACTTTCCGGATTACGCTCTGCGCGAAAGAAGTAGGCCCTCGATGCGCGGGCAGTAACGGCTCAATCCGTTTCAAGGCTCCTCGCGCCATTCTCCCCATCTTGCGCCATGCGCATACGCACCAACACCCTGCTCGCCACGGCACAGATCCCCGACGGCGGCGGCGAGCTTAGGCTTTTCCAACGCAGTGAGGATTTCGCGATTGAGGTGGTCGGCATCGCCGGAGAGCTCATGAGCACGGCGATTCACGGCTCAGAGGATGCGCTGGCCGACCTCGCATTGAAACAGGTGAAGGACACGAGCCATGCGCGCGTGCTCGTAGGTGGCTTGGGCATGGGCTTCACCCTGGCCGCCGCCCTGCGGGGCGTGGGCGCAAGAGGGGAAGTGGTGGTGGCCGAACTGGTGCCCGAGGTGGTGGAGTGGAACAAGGGCCCGATGGGTGAACGCTCCGGCAACCCCATGAAAGACCCGCGCGCAAAAGTGTTCGTGGGCGATGTGCTCGAATTGATCCGCACCGAGCGTGATGCATACGACGCCATCCTGCTCGATACCGATAACGGACCCGAGGGCCTGACCCAACCGAGGAACAACCGCTTGTACTCGCATCGCGGACTTCGATCCGCTTACGATGCCTTGCGGCCACAGGGCATCCTCGCCGTATGGTCCACGCATCCCGATGCGCCCTTCACCAAGCGACTGGCCATGGCCGGTTTCCGCGTAAAGGAAGACAAGGTGCATGCGCATGGCAGCAAGGGCACGAAGCACCATCTCTGGTTCGCCATGCGTCCGTGACCCAAGTACGGAAGCTGCATGTCCGTGATCAAGCGTTTCTACACGGCCTTCGCTGCGGGCGATGTCGCTGCCATGGGCGCGTGCTACGCTGACGATGCACGATTCACCGACCCTGCTTTCGGCGACTTGGATGCTGGGCAAGCGCGCGCGATGTGGCAAATGCTCTTGAGCCGAAGCCGCGACCTGCGCATCACGTTCATGGTATTGCACGAGGATGAGCGCAGTGGTTCTTGCGAATGGCATGCTCACTACACCTTCGCTTCCACGGGTCGCAAGGTCCACAACATCATCCGCAGCGAGTTCGCCCTGCGCGATGGGCTCATTGTTCAGCAACGCGACGGGTTCAGCTTCTGGAGATGGAGCCGGCAGGCGCTGGGTGCCGTGGGTTGGTTGCTAGGGTGGTCGCCCATCATCAGAGGCAAGGTGCGGCGAACGGCACGCGCCGCGCTCGACCGGCATATGGGACAAAGTAGCTGAGAGGCGTGCCGCTTGGCCGAATACATTCGCGCCGCGCTCGGAGAGGTGGCAGAGCGGTCGAATGCGGCGGTCTTGAAAACCGCTTTACCTACGGGTAACGGGGGTTCGAATCCCTCCCTCTCCGCCAATCCTATTCACCGGCTGCGGTAGCAGCCGGTTTCTTCTTTCCAGGGCCGAGCCAAGCGGAGCTTGAGCGAAGGCACAGAAAGAAGAAACCGATCGCGGAGCGATCTGGTGATGGATTGAAGCCTCCCCCTTACGGGAAAGGCCGACCGGAGGGAGGCCAATCCAGACCGGCAATGCGCCTCCATTTCAGCGCTGCCTAATCCCGGTCATTGAGGGGTGATGTTCAAAACTTCTTGCCAAGAAATTTGGCAAAGGCCCTGTCGAGATGCTTAATTGGGCGTCACGCAAATGACGGAATATTCGTCAAAGCAGACGAGCCACTACTACGACACGCAAAACCCCATACGGCCATGGCAACGGAGATCAACAAAGACAAACTGAAGGCCCTTCAACTCACGATGGACAAGTTGGAGAAGACCTTCGGGAAAGGCGCAGTGATGAAACTCGGCGATGATGCGATCGAGCAAGTGGAAGTGATTCCCAGCTGATCGCTCGGCCTCGATCTGGCACTAGG
>DAORNP010000102.1:7138-11450 GCA_035441065.1 Flavobacteriales bacterium
CGCAGAGGCCCAGAAGAAGGGCGGCATCTGCGCGATCGTTGATGCCGAGCATGCCTTCGACCGGTTCTATGCCGAAAGCCTCGGGGTTGACACGGAGAACCTCCTGATCAGCCAGCCCGATAACGGTGAACAGGCCCTGGAGATCGCCGACAACCTCATCCGCTCGGGCGCCATCGACCTTCTGGTGGTGGATAGCGTGGCGGCCCTCACGCCGCGCGCCGAGATCGAAGGCGAGATGGGCGATAGTGCCGTGGGCATGCAGGCCCGGTTGATGAGCAAGGCCTTGCGCAAGCTCACCGGGACCATCAGCAAGACGGGCTGCTGCTGCATCTTCATCAACCAGTTGCGTGAGAAGATTGGCGTCATGTTCGGGAATCCTGAGACCACCACGGGCGGTAATGCGCTGAAGTTCTACGCGAGCATCCGCCTCGATATCCGCCGCGTGACCCAGCTGAAGGAAGGGGAGAACGTGATCGGCAACCGCACACGCGTGAAAGTGGTGAAGAACAAAGTGGCGCCGCCGTTCCGAAAGGCAGAATTCGACATCATGTTCGGAAAGGGCGTGAGCAAGACCGGCGAGATCATCGACATGGCCGTGGAGCTGAACATCGTGAAGAAGAGCGGCAGCTGGTTCAGCTACGAGGACAATAAGCTCGGACAGGGCCGTGATGCCGTGCGTCAATTGCTCGAGGATAACCCCGAGCTCTGCGCCGAACTCGAGCATCGAATCAAGGAAGCGGTGGCTAAGACCGAGCAGCCGGTCATGGCCTGATGGGTTGCCCCGCTACTTTTGAAGGCCCCGGATGGTGAAACCGGGGCCTTCGCTTTTCCATGGGACATTCCATCGCCTGCCTTGCGGCCCTGCCGTTGTTCTTCCTCTCAGCCTGCCATTCGGGAACGGATGCCGATGCCGCCGAAGCTCCTGAAGAGGGCAGCCTCGCGTGGATCGAGCAGCGCATCATTGAAAGGCCCAAGGACCCCGAGTCGTATGCCCTGCGTGCGCGCTACTATGAAGCGCTTGACAGCGCACGCCTGGCCGAGTCTGATTGGAAGCGTGCCATCGCCTTGGACAGCACCGCTGCGGAATGGCATGTGGCCTTGGGCAGCCTGTACTTCACCAAGTTGCGCGTGCTCGATGCTGAACAGGCCATGCGCCGAGCAGCAAGGGTCGATCCCGGGAGCGTCGAGGCGCGCGCGAAGCTGAGTGAGGTGTATTTGATGCAAGGTAGGTACGTCGATGCCATGGCCCTGGCCAACGAGGCCTTGCGCATCGATCCGCTCAACGGGAGCACGTATAATCTGAAGGGCTGGATCCATCGCCTCGCCGGCGATACCAATCTGGCGATCAGCAGCTATCAGACGGCGATTGAACGCGATCCTCAGATGTACGACGCCTATGTCTCGCTTGGCATCCTGCATGCCGCCCGTGACAATGATCTGGCCCTGTCTTACTATGATGGCGCGATTGAGCTGAGGCCCACCAGTGTGGAGGCGCTTTACAATAAAGCCATGTACGCCCAGGAGCATGGTCGCGACAGCTTGGCTCTTGCGATCTATGCGCAACTGAAGGGCCTTGATTCCGATTACCCCGCACCCTATTACAACACGGGGTACATCCTCTTGGAGCACCAGCGGCGCATCGGTGAAGCACGGCGCGAGTTCAGCCAGGCCATTGCCAAGCTTCCCACTTATGTGCAGGCGTATTACAGCCGAGGCGTCACCTACGAGATGGACAACAAGCTCGACAGCGCCCACGCCGATTACCGCATGGCCATCCGCCTTGATCCTCAGCACACCGATGCGGCGCTGGGCCTAAACCGCTTGGCCGCTAAAGGCGTGAAAGTGCAGCCGCGCTGAACCGTCTTTTCGGCTCAAGCGGCCAGTAGTGCTCTCCAGATGGAAACAGCACCCATGGCCACCACCAAGCCGAGTACGATCCTGCGGAAGTCATCCTGAGCGATTCGGGCCAGGAGTCGTTTACCGACCCAACTGCCGCCGAAACTCGCCACGGCCATGGCTGGCAGGTAAGCCAGGACCGTGGCTGTCATGAAGCCCTGGGAGGCATACACCACGGAGCGGCTAAGGTCCACGCCCATGTCGATCCAAGCACTCGTGCTCACAAAGGCGTTCTTCGAGAGCCCGAAGGCGGCGAGCGTGATTCCGCGCACCGCTCCACCGGTGCCAGCCAATCCTGCAATGGCCCCGCTAAGAGCCCCCCCCCAGATGGCATTCCCCTTTGTCGCCTTCAGCTTCCATTCGCTCCGGATCAGCATCAATGCGCCCATGGCGACGAGCAGCCCGCCGAGGATCAAGGAGAGCATGCGCTCATCGAAACGCACGGTGAGCCGGGCGCCCACCAGCACCCCGATGACCGCCGGCACACCGAGCCAGAGCAGCAGGTGGCGGGAAACGCCATCGCGAAAGAGCATGATCTTGGCCGCGTTGCTGAACAGGTGGAAGAGCGCGGTGAGGCCCAGCGCTTGATCGAATGGCATGAAGAGACTCGCTAGCGGCATCACGAGCATGCTGGATCCGAAGCCGCCGATGGTGCCGAGCACCTCTGCCACGAAGAGCAGCAGGAAGAACAGGATGGGCTCGAAAGTCATGGACCGAACCTAGCGGCTCGCCACTCGCTCCAGACGCGCCTTGTCCTTGATCATGATCTCGCGGCCCTGCGTCTCGACCAAGCCATCCTCTTTCAGATCGGTGAGACAACGGATGAGTGATTCGGTGGCGGTGCCGACCACCGTGGCCAGATCCTCGCGGCTGATCTTCACGCCGAGGCCGGCCTCTGGCTTCTCCGCGAAGCGCGCGTGAATGCGGAGCAAGGCTTGCGCCACGCGCTGGCGCACACTGGCATAGGCGAGCTGCAGCAGATGCTGCTCCTTCTCTTTCACATCGTGCGCGAGCATCTTGATGAAACGGATGCTCACGTCGCGGTCCTTGTATAGCAGGGCGAGCAGGTCCTCGCGCGGCACCAGGGCGATCTCGCTGGCTTCCATGGTCTCTGCGGCTTCGAGCGCGTAACCGCCTTCGAGCAGGCCCATGTAGCCGATGAACTCGCCGGGGCCATGCAGCCCGGTCACGAACTCCTTGCCGTCGTTGTTGATCTTGAAGGTGCGCGCCTTGCCGCTGATGAGATAGGGCACCTGGCGCAGCTCGTCGCCCTCGTGGAAGAGCACCTCTTTGGCCGGCAGCTTGCGCGTCTTGCGGTCCTTGCTCAGGTTCTTCAGTTCCTCAAGGCCGCGCGCTTGGTCGAGGAATCGGTTCAAGCCATCAACGCCGCTATCGAATCCTTTGCGGAAGAGCTCGCTGCGCTTCAGACGGCCCTCGATGGCATTCAGCAATTCACTTTCCTCGAAGGGTTTGGTCAGGTAGTCATCGGCGCCCAGCTCCATGCCCTTGCGGATATCGATGCGCTCGGTCTTCGCGCTCAGGAAGATGAAGGGCAGCTCGGCGGTCGCGGGATCCTTGCCCAGCAGATGCAGCACGCTGTAGCCGTCGAGCTCCGGCATCATGATGTCGCAGAGCACGAGATCCGGGTTCTCCTTGCGGGCCAGTTCCACGCCGCGGCGGCCGTTCTCGGCTTTCAGCACACGGTAGTTGGCCAGTTCGAGTATCTCGGCCGTGTTGTCGCGCATATCGGCGTCGTCTTCGATGAGCAGGATGGTTCTCATGGGAGGGAGGAGGGTTGAGAGTTCAGTTGCCGGAACCGGCGATGCGCAAGGGCAGTTCCACGGTGAATACGGTGCGGCCCGGTTCGCTGGTGAAGTTGATCGTGCCCTCGAGCAGGTCGAGGTAGCGTTTCACGATGTTGAGGCCAAGGCCCGTGCCTTGGATGGTCATCACGTTGCTGCCTCGGAAAAAGCGGTCGAACAAATGCGGCTGGTCCTCAGTTGGGATGCCAACGCCCTGGTCGGTGACGGTGATGATCAGCTTGCCATGGGCGATGCGCGTGCGCAGGAGCACGGGCGTACCCGCCGGGCTGTACTTCACGGCGTTGCTCACGAGGTTGGTGATCACATGCCCGAGCATCTGCGGGTCAGTGGTCACTAATCGCTCTGTTCCGTCATGGTCGTAATCGATGCTCTGACCCGGCTTGGCCAGACCGCGCAGTTCCTCGATCTGCTCAATGCACTGGTGCACGATGTCCACCTCGGCAGGCTGCGCCTGCACCACACCAAGCTCGATGCGCTCGAGCGAAAGGAATTCATTGAGCATGGCCGTGAGCTCACGCACCTTCGAGCGGATGCGCTGCACGTGCTTCTCCACCTTCTCATCGTCGGCCGTATAGCGGCCGATGAGATCGATG
>DAORNP010000102.1:11570-13705 GCA_035441065.1 Flavobacteriales bacterium
CCATCCTGCGCCTGTTTCAGTTCGGCGGTGCGCTTCTCCACGCGGTCCTCCAGCTCCACATTCGTGCGCACCAGATCATCCTCGGCCAATCGTCTCAGCGTGATGTCCGTAACGAGCGCCATCACGTACCGCTGTTCGGCTACCATGAAGTGGTTCAGGCTCACCTCCACTGGGAACACGCTCCCATCCTTGCGACGTCCTTTCAGTTCCAAGCCGGAGCCCATGGAGCGCTGAACAGGCTTCCGATTGTATCCGGCGCGGTGAGCGGCATGCTTCGCCCGCATCGCTTCGGGCAGCAGCTCCTCAATCGAAAGGCCCAGCAATTCCGTATCCCCATAGGCGAACATGCGGCCCAGACTGGGGTTCTGCATGATGATCATCCCGTTCGCATCCACCACCACGAGACCCTCTGCGGCCGTCATGAAGAGCAGCTCGCACACCCGTGCGGTATCCGACTGCGCGAAAGCGCCATCCTTGCTGTTCAGCATGGTGGCAAGGTAGCCCTGCATGCCCGCAAAGCGAATCATCGCGGCGGGCCGGCTGGTGATACGCTCGTGCTTCCTGTGCGCTCATCGTACACGCGCCATTTGCTCATGGGCTTCGCGTATAGGTTGAGTGTCACTGCCCTTTCGGGGCCCGGATTGATGAACCGATGGATGGCGCGGCCATTGGTGAGCACATCATCGGCTCCCGGAACGAGGTGCTTCTCGGAGAGCATTTCCAAACCGCCTTGCGGGATGGGCTTATACACCTCCTCGATGACCTCCCCGATGACAGGATGCACCCAAGCGGTCTGACTGTCATAGTCGTGGATGCTCGTGCGCTGTCCTGGCTCGTAGCAGATAAGGAGCAGCTCGAAATCGGCGTTGCGATGGATGCAGGTGCGCGTGTAATGCTTGGGGTTCCAGCGGAAATAGGGCTCCAGGTCGCGAGTGGGAACCTCGTAGCGTGCCAGGATGGGTCCATAGGCCTGCGGGTCGCGATGGCGCAACAGCTCCTTCAAGAGTTCATCGACGGACCGAATCGGCAAGGAGGGCATGGGAACGGGCAGTGCCAAACAGAGCTTCTCGCTTCGCGAAACTACCGGGGGGGCAGAGCCTTGGATCTGACGAACGTCAGCCGGGAAGTTGAAGCATGATAGCTTGGCGCCTCGCTAGCGCGACAATGCGCCAGCAGAACCGAGCATGTTCAAGACGGAGGAATTGGCCAAGGCCATCGAGCGCGAGGGCGTTCATCGCAAGCTGTCGGCGGGAGAGGTGCTGATGACTGTGGGCGATACGATCACACATATTCCCATCGTGCTGAGCGGCAGCCTGCGCATCCTGGCGCAGAACGCGCAAGGCCAAGAGCGCTTCCTGTATCACATCATGCCGGGCGAGAGCTGCGCCATGAGCCTGAACTGCTGCAGCGGCATGCAGCCCAGCCCAGTGGTGGCCATCGTGGAGGAGGATGCCGAACTGATCATGATACCGGCGCGCTTCATGGAGGAATGGATGGTGTTCCCCGAGTGGCGACGCTTCGTGAGCGATACCCAGAACCAGCGTTTCAACGAACTGCTGGAGACCATCGAGGTGGTGGCCTTCTCCCGGCTCGATGAGCAACTATGGAACTATCTCGTGAAACGGTCGCAGGCCACCGGAGAGCACACGCTGAAGGTAACCCACTTAGAGGTCGCCCAAGAACTGAACTCGCCCCGTGAGGTGATCACGCGGTTGCTGCACCAGCTCGCTCAGCACGGCAAAGTGAAGCTATCGCGGGGGGCCATCACCCTGGTCAGCACCATGGCCTGAAGATGGATTGCTTGGCTTGGGCTTCGCCGAGAAACTGTTCGCGAGCAAGCCGCCCATGAGCGCACCATAGAGCGTGCTGTTCAGCGGGCTGCTGGTGATGGCACAAGCACCCGAGCCGCAGCCCACCTGGCTCCAATAGACGTAGCCCGCGATAGCGCCCAATGCAGCGGCTCCAGTGGTGATTAGCCAGGTCCGCTTCATTTCTTCTGGCATGTGCTGATGCCGAAGGGCATGTACAACGGGCAGAAACTGACCAGGCTGGTGAGCACGAAAGCCACTGCGAGGATCAGAAGTACGAGACCCAAGGTGCCTTCAATAGTGCCCGTGAAGTACAGGATGACCATG
>DAORNP010000103.1:0-11254 GCA_035441065.1 Flavobacteriales bacterium
TTGAGCCGCCAGATGCGCATGCAGCAAGGCCACATCGGAATGGCCGTAAAGCCCGAGGCCGACCCCACTCTGATTGGTGATCACCACGACCGCATGACCCGCAGCGGCCGCGAAACTGATCGCTTCAGGCACTTCGGGCAAGATCTCGAAATCGGCCAAGCGCCACGTATGCTCCCCGCGCTCCCGGTTGATCACGCCATCGCGGTCGAGGAAAAGGCAGGGCCTGAGGCTCATTCGCCTATGATCTGGTGGAAGAATGCCGAAACGATGCCCGGATCGAGGATCACCATGAACACCAAGCCGTACACGGCGCCATAGAAGTGCGCATCGTGGGCGATGTTGTCGCTGCTGCGCTTGTCCATGTACCAGCTGTAGAAGAGGTAAAGTCCACCGAAGACCCACGCGGGGATCGGCGCTGGTATGAATAGGAAGCGGATCACATTCGTCGGTGTCATCAGGATGTAGGCGAAAAGCACCGCCGATACCGCTCCGCTCGCCCCTACTGCGCGGTAATTCGGATCATGCACGTGGCGCCTGTACGCCGGGAGCGATGAGAACAGGATACCGCCGAAGTAGAGCGCTGCGAAAGCCAAGGCCGGCGCGGCGGGCGCATGGAACCAGAGCGCCTGCTCCACATGCTGGCCGAAGCCATAGAGCACGAACATGTTCACCAGCAGATGCGGCCAATTGGCATGGATGAAGGCATGCGTGATGAAACGGTGCCATTGCCCCCGGGCCTTCATCACGAAAGGCTCGAAGAGGAGATCGGTGAAGAGCTTCTGGTTGCTGAATGCGAGCACCGACAATATGAACGAGGCCGCCAGCAACAGCAGCGTTAAGGGGGTTTCCAGGTCTTCCAGCACGGGTCAATAGGTGTGATCGCGAACGATGCGCCAGCCTTCATGCTGCCTCGCCCATAGCAGGGCGAAGGCGCCTTGCAGGGTATCGGCGCGGCGGTGGAGTGCCCAGGTTCCCGATAGCCAGGCATGGTCTGCACCAGCTGGCACCACCTCGTGAATGCCGAGGTTGCCCATGTGCTCGGGCGTGGGGTACGAGCGCAAGTAGTTCTCGGTGACCTGCTGCTTGCCGCAGGTGTTCCCTCGTGGGCTGTGGAAGCAGATGGTATCGGAATAGGCCTCCATGAAACCGGGGATATCGCCTTTGTCCCAGGCCGCTTCCTGCACGGCCATCAAGCCCCTTATGACCTGCTCATCGGCGGGCGCGAAGGACTTCCCGCAGGCGCACAGGAGCAGGGGGAATAACAAGGCTCGCATGCTGGCGAAGAAAAGCAAAAGGCCATCCGCCTTGCGACGGATGGCCTTGGTAGCGCGGGGGAGACTTGAACTCCCGACCTCATGATTATGAATCATGCGCTCTAACCAGCTGAGCTACCGCGCCATGCCTCAAAGGGTCGCTTTGAGGGGCGGCAAATATAGAATCGGCAACCGAGGCGGACTTGCATGGAAAAATCATCCCTCTACCTTTAGCCGCTACCCTACCAACGAACCCTTAGATATGGCGAAGAAGAAATCCTTGAGTGCCAAGAGCGGCAAGAAGCCTTCGAACAAGCGCCCGGCTCCGGCAAAGAAGAAATCTTCAACAGCAAGTCCGCGCAAGCCGATCAAGGTTGCAGCCAAGAAGGGCAACCCGAAGAAAGCCGCGCCTGCCGCTAAGAAGACGAAAGCGGTGAAGAAGCCTGCCAAAGCAACCAAGCCCGCAGCTAAGCCAGCGAAGCGCGCTGCGGCAAAGCCGAAGACCGCATCGAAACCGCTCGCGAAGCAGCCATCTGCGCCGACGCCACCAGTGAAGAAGCCGAGTGCGAAAGCACTTCCTGCCTCGAAGAAAGAGACGACACCGAAGCCGCTCCCGGCCGCGAAGACCGTGAAGACTGCTGAGCCCAAGGCTGAGAAAAAGCCCGCCCCAGCGCCATCAGAGAAGGCTGCCGCTCCGGTTGCCCCGCCGCCGGCCAAGCCAGCGCAGCGCCCAGCGGAGCGCAGGCCCCTCAAGGAACGCGTTGTCCTCGAATTCGAGATGCACAGCAACCCCAATGTGCTCTATGAGCTGATCAGCTCCCCGAGCGGTTTCAGCGAGTGGTACTGCGACGATGTGGATGTGCGCGGCGATCAATTCACCTTCAAATGGGGCGGCGATGAAGAAGCCACCACCATGATCGGCCGGAAAGCCCCCGAGGTGATCCGCTTCCGCCGCAACGACGACGACGACCCGGCAGCCTATTTCGAGTTCCGCATCCGCATCGACGAGATGACCAGCGAGGTAGCCCTGATCGTGACCGACCACGCCTGGCCAGGGGAAATGGAGAATGTGCGCAGCCTCTGGGCCTCGCAGATCGCCAACCTCACGCGAGTGCTGGGCGCATAACGCGCCGCGCGTGCCCACCTTTGCGGGCGCCGCATGAAGAAACTCCACCTGATGATCATCCGGGCCTTCTTTGGCCCGCTTGCCGTCACTTTCCTGGTGGTGGTCTTCATCCTGGTGATGCAGTTCCTGTGGAAATACGTGGACGACCTCATGGGCAAGGGCCTCTCCATGGGCGTGGTGCTGGAACTGCTGCTCTATGCCGGATCGAGCTTCGTGCCCTTGGCCCTGCCCTTGGCCATCCTGCTCGCCTCGCTCATGACCATGGGCGGCTTGGGCGAGAACAGTGAATTGGTGCCCATGCGCTCGGCCGGTCTGGGCCTGGGGCGGATCCTGATGCCGCTGATCGTGTTCACCGTGGGACTCGCGGGCGCCTCGCTGTTCTTCAGCAACAATGTGCTGCCGCTGGCCAATCTCAAGTTCCACAGCCTCCTGTACGACATGCGCGAAAAGAAGCCCGCGCTGAGCATAACCCCAGGCATCTTCTACAACGGCATTGATGGTTTCTCCATCCGTGTGATGGACAAGGATGTGGAAACAGGTCGGCTCACCGACGTGCTCATCTACGACCATCGCGGCACGCGGCGCGGCAATGGCACCGTGATACGCGCCAAGCAAGGCCGCATGGAACGCAGCGCCGACGGCAATTTCCTCGTGCTCACCCTGGAGGACGGCCACTTCTACGATGAAGGCGGGGCACCGCCCGATCGGCGCGCACGTTGGCCCATGATGCGCGGCACGTTCGTGAAGGATGTGATCACTATGGACCTGAGCGGCCTCGGCATGCAGCGCACCGATGAGGACCTGTATCGCGACCACTATAAGATGCTCACCATGGGCCAGCTTTCCGTCGGCCTCGATAGCCTGAAGCACACCCTCTCCGAGCGCCGCACCGAACAAGCCAGCCACTTACGCAGCAGCCTCTTCCTGCTGCGCACCGTGCGCGCGCCCTTCCAGATCGACACGGCCGCTCAGCCATCGATGCGTGCATGGCTCGATTCGCTGCCAGCGCAGGCCCGCAGCGAGACCTTCGAGCTGGCCATGAACATGGCGCGCGCCAATGCGGGCTTCGCCGACCGCTGCTCGCGGGAAATGGAAGGCCGAACCGAGCAGCTCGCGCGCTTTTCGGCCGAATGGCACCGCAAGCCCATGCTGGCCGCCGCCTGCTTGGTCTTCTTTCTGATCGGCGCGCCTTTGGGCGGCATCATCCGACGCGGCGGCATGGGGCTCCCGGTGGTGCTGGCCATCCTCTTCTTCCTCGTCTTCCACATCGTGAGCTTCGCCACCGAGAAGCTCGTGGTGGCAGGCGAAATGGAAGCATGGCTGGGCATGTGGATGGGCCTGATCGTGCTCTTGCCCATCGGCCTCTTCATCACCTGGAAGGCATCGGCCGACAGCCCCCTGCTTGACCGCGATGCGTATCATCGCGGCTGGGAGCGTCTGCGCTCCCGATTGCGCCGAAGCAATGAGGATGCGCATCCTGCAGCTCTGCAATAAACCGCCCTGGCCGCCCATCGATGGCGGAAGCAAGGCCATGCACAACATCGCCCGCGGGCTCGTTTCCGCAGGCCATCGGGTGAAGGTGCTCTGCATCAGCACAACCAAACAACCGTTGGACCCCGATACCGTGCCCGCCGATTGGATGCGCGCCACCGACATGGAAGGCGTTTTCGTGGATACCGCCATCAACCTCGTGGATGCCTTCACCGACCTGATCACAGCGGACAACTACAACATCAGCCGGTTCTTCTCGCCCGACATGGATATCCGGCTGATCCGGCTCCTCACCGAAGAGAAGTTCGACATCGTGCAGCTCGAGAGCCTGTTCATGACGCCGTACATCGCCACCATCCGGCGCTATACCAAGGCCCGCATCGTGCTGCGCAGCCACAACCTCGAGCACATGATCCAGTCGCGCATCGCCAGCGGCGAGCGCAACATCATCAAGCGGCCCTACAGGCGCTACCTGGCCAAGCAGCTCGAGGAATACGAGATGGCCGTGCTCGACCGGGTTGACGGCGTGGCTGCCATCAGCCCCAGCGATGCCGAGCATTTCCGTGAGCACGGCACCCGCACTCCAATCGTCACCATTCCGTTCGGCGTGGACCCGAATGAGTACCCGGCGGACCCGATCGACCAGAAGCGCCCGCCCATCTTCTTCCACCTGGGCAGCATGGATTGGCTCCCGAATGAAGAAGGCATCCGCTGGCTCCTGGGAAGCGTTTGGCCCAAGGTGATCCGCAAACAGCCCCAAGCCCAGCTGCATCTGGCAGGCAACAAGATGCCAGCCGACCTGTTGAAAGCTGAACTGCCGGGCGTACAGGTCAAGGGCCGGGTGAAGAATGCCGTGAGCTACATGCGCAAGCACCAGGTCATGGTGGTACCCCTGTTCAGCGCTGGTGGCATGCGGGTGAAGATCATCGAGGGCATGGCCATGGGCAAAGCGGTGGTGAGCACGCCCATTGGCGCCGAAGGCATCGATTGCACTGATGGCCGCGACATCCTGTTGGCTACCACCGCGCAGGAATTCGCAGACCACCTGATTGCGCTGCACAGCGATCCAGATCGTGCCGCATCCATCGGCAATAACGCGCGCAAGCTGGTGGAACGCTCCTACGCCGACGAGCCCATCGTGCAGGATCTGGCCGCATTCTACAAGCGCTTGCTGAAGGCATGAAGCTGCTGGTGCTGCTCTCGCGCGTGCCCTATCCGCTGGAGAAGGGTGACAAGCTGCGCGCTTACCACTTGATCGCGCGCCTGGCCAAGCGCCACCAGGTGCATCTGGTCTGCCTCAGCGATACCCCAACAGACCCTGCGCATGTGGAGCACCTCGCCCAATTCTGCGCGAGCATCGAGGTGGTGCGCATCAGGCGTTGGCGCATCATCCTGAAGCTATTCACCGCCCTGTTCTCGCGCCTGCCCGTGCAAGTGGTGTACTTCTACCACGCCCATGCCCAAAGGCGGATCGATGCAGCCATTGAGCGCATCAAGCCCGACCATGTGCTCTGCCAGTTGGTGCGTACCACCGAATACGTGCGGCACCGCTACGAGCTGCCCAAGACGCTCGACTACATGGACACCTTGAGCAAAGGCATGGAGCGCCGCACCGAGACCGCGCCGTGGTACCTGAAGCCCATCTTCCGCCTCGAGACGCGCCGCCTCATCCGTTACGAGAACCTCATGTTCGATCAGTTCGACCATCAGGTGATCATCAGCAGCCAGGACCGCGACTATATCTACCACCCCTGGCGCAACCGCATGTCCGTGGTGCCCAACGGCGTTGACATGGATCACTTCACGCCGCAGGATGAGCAGCCCTCCTTCGACCTGCTGTTCACGGGCAACATGAACTATCCGCCCAACATCGATAGCGTGCTCTTCCTCGTGAACAAGGTGCTGCCATTGGTGCGCAGGACCAAGCCCGAGGCCAACCTGCTCATCAGCGGCGTTGACCCCAGCCCCAGTGTGCGCGATTTGGCGCGCAAGGACACGCGCATCACCGTATCGGGTTGGGTGAAGGACATCCGCAGCTCCTACGCCGCCTCGCGCATCTTCATCGCGCCCATGCAGATCGGCACCGGACTGCAGAACAAGCTGCTCGAGGCCATGGCCATGCGCATGCCTTGCATCACCAGCGCATTGGCGAACAATGCCGTGGGCGCGCCGCCCGGCGATGCCGTGCTCATCGGCGAAACGCCGGAGGATTACGCGCGGCTGGTGCTCCGCCTGCTGGACGACGCCCAAGAGCGTGAGCGCATCGCTGCCAATGGCTGCGCATTCGTGCGTGAGCATTTCCACTGGGACCGCAGTGCGGCTGATCTGGAGCGGCTGATCACCACTCCGGTGTGAACCGTGGCAAGTGCGATCTTCGGCGCATGCGCCTCATCACCTCCCTCCTGTTCGGAATCATGGCTTGTTCGGCATGCGCGCAGCATGGCCCGCGCATCGGCATAGGTCTGGCGACCCGTGGACCCGGTGTCTTCGGTGGAAGCACGGCGGCCATGCTCCCCGGGCCCTTGTTCGGCTGGCACTTCGAGGCTCCTTTGCATCCACAGGTCTCATTCGTGCCCGAAGTGCTGTGGATGACCAAGGGGTCTTTCGTGCGTGAACCAGCACTGGGCGCGAGCAGCACGCTCACGATGCGGTACGTGGAAGTGCCGCTGCTACTGAAGATCTCCACCGACAAGAAGCCGAACGGGCTCTTCATCCTTGCAGGCCCCGGACTAGGCTGGTTCGTGCGCGGCCGGGAGCAGCGCTTCCTCAATGGCAGCCTCACCTTCGACCAACCCGTGGTACTCGCCGATAACGAACGGAGGTCGCAATTCAGCGTCACCTTGGGCTTCGGCATGGAGGGCCAACGCTGGGGTTTCGATGCACGCGGGCAGAGCAGCACCGGTCTCTTCGACGCCATCATCCGTCCGCAGAACCAGGTGTATGCGCTCACGGTGTACTGCCGACTCAACAACCCGCCACCAGAAAAGGGCGCCAAGGTGCCCGAGGACGAGTAACGCATCCCTGATGTTCACCACCGCATCCTCCCCTTCGCGCACGCCGTTCGCGGATAACAATTTGCTCAAGGCATTCCTCGCAGCATTCCTGCTCGTATGGGCCTGGACCTTCATTGGCACCACGGACCGCGCGAACTGGTGGACGGAGAATGCCCTCACCATCCTCTTCATTGCGGGGCTGGCCCTCTCCCATCGGAGTTACAAGTTCAGCGATGCGAGCTACACGCTCATGTTCGTGTACATCCTGCTGCACGTGTATGGCGCCATGCATACCTATTCGGAGAATCCGTTGGGGTATTGGCTGAAGGACCTGCTGCACTGGGAGCGCAACCACTACGACCGCATCGTGCACTTCAGCTTCGGGTTCCTCCTCGCCTACCCCATGCGCGACTACTTCATGAACCACTTCCAATGGCCCCGCTGGGTATGCTGGGTGCTGCCAGTGGAGATCACCATGAGCTTCAGCGCGGCATACGAGATCATCGAATGGGCCGTGGCAGACATCTTCTTCCCAGCCCAAGGCGTGGCGTACCTAGGCACGCAAGGCGATGTGTGGGATGCCCAGAAAGACATGGGCCTGGCCTTCAGCGGAGCGGTGCTGGCCATGGTGCTGGCGAGCACGGTGAAGCGGATGAAGCCGCGCTCAAGCCTGCCCACAGCGTCTTGACCAGGATGAGGCGCATGCCCACCTATCGAACCGTTGCTCTCGCGCTGCTGAGCTTTGCGTTCAGCCCAGATTCCTATGCGCAAGCAGCATTGGGTTGCCATGTAGGTGCCGCATGGTCGGGCATGGCCACTGCGAGCGGTGCGAACTACCACAGCAGACTGGTTCCGTCCGCAGGGCTTGTGTTCGAGGTGCCGGTCACGCCCTCCTTCTCGCTCGGCCCGGAGATCGCCTACCGCGTGCGTGGTGCGCGCGAGTCCCTCACTTTCCCGCAACAGCGGAACGGCGTGATCTGGAGGTTCAGCTACACCGACCTCAATGCCATGGCCATCATCCGCTTGGGCCAGAATCCGGTTCGACCGCATTTCCTCGCCGGACCATCCTTCGGCCTATTGAACAGTGCGTGGCTGCTTCACCTGCGCGACAACAATGTGATCCGAAAGGAATGGCTGGATCCAGAGCAAATGAAGTTGAGCCGTGTACAATTCAGTCTGGTTGCGGGCGCGGGCTTCACCTTCCGGGTTGGTGGTCACCGGCTCATGGTCGATGGGCGATATGCCCATGGGTTCACGGATCTGATGGGCGCGGCCATGGCATACGACAACAATGGCGTGGTCGTCCGCCAGCTGAGCGGCTTCGAGCGGACCTATTCCTTGAATCTCGTTTACCTGATCACGATTCCTGAAGCTGAGCAGCCCAAGTGAAGGCTCAGCGCTTCGTGCGCACTTTGCTCCATGGCTTCACCTGCCAAGTGGCTGTTCCCGTGGCCACGTGATTGCCATCGGAATCGTGCAGTTCAACAGTGCTGGTGTATTCCACGGAATCGGCCGTGCGAAGCGGAACGAGCACTTGCTCCTCGATGGCTTGCGATAGATCGGGCGCTGAGGCGGTGACGCGCTTCTTCGCTTGATAGCGGTATTGGATGCGCAACTCGCGCAGGATCATCCGATATTCCTTCGGATCGAGCCGCTCAATCACCGCTAAGCCGCTGCACATCTCGGCGGCAGTAGCCAATGCGCAGGCATGGATGCCCCGGATGTGGTTGCGATTGATGCGCCAGTAAGGAATCACCACGCTCATGCCGCCATCCTTCAATGGTGCCACGCGGAAGCCGTGCGGACGATTGAACGGGATGAGCATAGGCAACAGCGAGTTCGCCAGCCAACGGTGCAGGCGCGAGTGCCGGGCCTTGCCGAGCAGGTCGGAGAGCTTCATGCGAGCGAAGCTACTGGCTTAACTAGAGCCGATCGTTCGCCAGGTTCGCCAGCGGGCTGCGCTCGCCTTTCTCCAAAGTGATGTGCGCAAAGAGCGGATCGCCCTTGGCCTTGTCGATAAGGTAGCTGAGCCCGTTGCTCTCGCTGTCGAGGAAAGGCGAGTCGATCTGATGGATGTCGCCGGTGAAGACGATCTTGGTTCCTTCACCCGCACGGCTGATCACGGTCTTCACCTCCAACGGCGTGAGGTTCTGCGCCTCATCGACAATGAAGAAGATGTTGCTGAGGCTGCGGCCACGGATATAGGCCAGCGGCGCGATGGAAATCTTGTCGTTCTCCAGCATCTCATCGATGCGCTTCGGCGTGCTGTCGTGCTTCTCGAACTGCCCCTTGATCAGCTTCAGGTTGTCCCAGAGCGGCTGCATGTACGGATCGAGCTTGCTCTGGATATCACCGGGCAGGTAGCCGATGTCCTTGTTGCTCAAGGGCACCACCGGGCGCGTGACGTAGATCTGCCGGTAATCGCGGCGCTGCTCCAGCGCACAGGCCAGCGCGAGCAAGGTCTTACCGGTTCCAGCAGCGCCTTGCAATGTCACCAGCTTGATCTCCGGATCGAGCAGCGCGCTCATGGCCAACGCTTGCTCGGCGTTCTTCGGGCCGATGCCGAAGACGCTGCGCTTCTCCACGCGATCAACGGTCGCCGTGCGTGGATCGTATTTGGCCAGGATGCTCTTCTTCTTGTGCTTGAGGATGAAGAAGTGATTGCCCTTGGGCTTCTCCAGCGGCAGATCCTCCACGGGCACGGTGCCCTGCTCGAAGAGCATGTCGATGCTCTCTTCGTTGAACTCATCGACAACCGTGCGGCCGGTGTAGAGCTGATCGGACACGTTGCGCACCTTGCCGGTGAGGTAGTCCTCGCTCAGCAGATTCAGGCTCTTGGCCTTGAGGCGCAGCGCTACATCCTTGGTCACCAGCACCACCTTGCGGCCCTGGTTCTGGCGCTGCAGCGTGAGCGTGGCGTTGAGGATCTGATGGTCGTTCTTCCCGTCCTGGAACACCTTGGTGGCATCAACCCCATTGAGGTCGTGCTTGGCCACCACCTTCAGCTTGCCGTGGGTGGAGCCGTTGAGCGGTATCCAGTCCGTGAGGACGTCGCGCTGCGCTATGCTGTCGAGGTGGCGGATGAACTCCCGCGCCTCGTAGTTGATGGTGTCGTTGCCCTTCTTGAAGGTGTCTAGTTCTTCGAGCACCTGTATCGGTATCGCTACATCGTGCTCATCGAAGTTGGTGATGGCGGAGTGGTCGTGCAGGATGACTGAGGTATCAAGCACGAAGATTTTCTTGTCTTTCTTCTTCATTCGCTCAATGAACGGTGTGGATCAAAAGTATCCGGGCACCATGCCCTTCGCCGATCACTGCTTCACGCACTTATCCACGATCGATCGTTCCGACCGCCGGAGATGCGCGATGGCCCTCGCGTTTCGTTCCTTTCGGCCATGCGCACCGATTACCCTGCGAAAGTGCTCTTGGCATGGGGTGAGGCCATCAGCGGCAATGCCGCACTGCGCGATTGGCTCATCAAGCACGGATATCCGGAGCTGGGCATCTTCACCTTCGCCTTGCGCAACAAGGCCGATGCGCGCAAATGGCTCATGGAGAATGGCCACCCGCACCTGATGGCCGTGATCAATGGCATCGAGGGGAACGCCGCCGCTCTCGAATGGCTCGAGCGCAACGGCATGGAGGTCCTCAAGCAGATCGCGCTCTGCGGCGACAACGACGATACGGCTTTCCATTGGCTCATGCAACGCGGCCACCGCGAACTGGCCATGCTCGCCATGAAGATGCGCGCCGTGAAGAACGCCATCGAAGAGGACAACACCGATCCGCACAAATACGCCAAGGACTGAGGGCGGAAAGCGCTGGGTACATTTGGCCGCCTACCGCGCCATGCACCGTCACCGCGTCGTTATCGAGCCCGGCTCAGCCAGCCAGCGCTATTGGCGCGACCTGTGGGACTACCGCGGGCTGCTTGCCTTCCTGGCCTGGCGCGATGTGCTGGTGCGCTACAAGCAGACCGCCGTGGGCGTGCTCTGGGGCCTCTTGCGCCCCGCCATCGCCATCGGGGCCATGTGGTTCATCGGCTGGCTCTTCGGTGCCGAAGCGCCCGAAGGCGCACCGCGCGTGATCAGCGTGGCGGCGGCCGTGCTGCCATGGCAGTTCTTTGCCACCTCTTTTGGCGAAACCGCCAATTCGCTGATCGGCAACAGCAACCTCATCACCAAGGTGTATTTCCCTCGGCTGGTACTCCCGTTCAGCACCGTGCTGGTCAGCCTCATCGACTTCCTGCTCGCGCTGGCCTTGCTCGGCGTGCTGATGATCATCTACGGCTTCGCACCGGGTCCTCAATCGCTGCTCATGCCCGTATTCCTGCTCCTCGCGCTGCTCGCATCCGCTGGCCCTGGGCTGCTGATCGCTTCGCTCAATGTGAA
>DAORNP010000103.1:11326-13678 GCA_035441065.1 Flavobacteriales bacterium
AGCCAAGCGGTTTTCGGCAATCCAACCATACCTGATGCCGTGAAGCTGATCTATGCCTGCAACCCTTTGGTGGCTGTGGTCGATGGTTTCCGTTGGTGCCTGCTGGGCGGCGCGCCCATCCACCTGCAAGGCTTCCTGATCAGCTGCTGTGCTGCCCTGCTTCTCTTGGCCGTGGGCATCATCCGCTTCCGCCGAACCGAACGCGGCTTCGCCGATATCATCTAGCAGCATGGGCGAGCCGATCATCCGTGTGCAGGGCCTGAGCAAGCGCTACATGCTGCGCCACCAGCAGGCCGAGCGATACACCGCCTTGCGCGATGTGCTCGCGAACAAGGCGCGATCGCTCTTCAAGCCATCGCGCACCAGTGCCTCGGCATCGGAGTTCTGGGCCTTGCAGGATGTGAGCTTCGACATCCAGCCCGGCGTGGGCATCATCGGCCGCAACGGCGCCGGCAAGAGCACCTTGCTCAAAGTGCTCAGCCGCATCGTGGACCCCACGGAAGGACGCGTCGAGATCAACGGTCGTCTCTCCTCGCTGCTCGAGGTGGGCACGGGATTCCACCCGGAGCTGAGCGGCCGCGAGAACATCTATCTCAACGGCGCCATCCTGGGCATGAGCCGCGCGGAGATCGTATCGAAGTTCGACGAGATCGTGGCCTTCGCCGAAGTGGAGCAGTTCCTCGATACGCCGGTGAAACGCTACAGCAGCGGCATGTACGTGCGACTCGCCTTCGCCGTGGCCGCGCACCTGGAGCCGGAGATCCTGGTGGTTGACGAGGTGCTTGCGGTGGGTGATGTGGCCTTCCAGCGAAAATGCCTGGGCAAGATGGAGAGCGTCGCAGGCGAAGGCCGCACAGTGCTCTTCGTGAGCCACCAGATGGACGCTGTGCAGCGGCTCTGCAACAAAGGGCTTCTGCTGCACAAAGGGAAGCTGATGGCAACCGGTCCCATGAATGAAGTGGTTGACCGTTACCTGGAATCGGCTTCTTCCGCCAGTGCCCACGTGCGCTTCGAGGTGACCGATGAGAAACGCGCAGGACCTGCTTTCGCGACGTCGCTGACGATCGAGAACCTGGAAGGCGAGCCGGTGAACGAGGTGGCCATCGGGGCGCCATGGCAAGCGCGGGTGCGCTTCACCGTGAACAGGCCGGTATCCAACCTGGTGGTGGCAGTGGGCCAGCTCACCCTCATGGATTTCCCGATCCGAACCACTTGGAGCCACCCGCATGCCTTGCAGCCCGGCGATCACGAAGCGGTCTTCCGCAGCGATGGCATCCAACTGGCCGATGGCGTGTACAAATTCGTGGTGGGCATTGATGTGGGCCGGCGCAATCAGCATTTCGTGCAGGATGCCGGGCAGCTGATGATCTCCGACGCCACCACGATGCATGACGACGCGCGCATCGTGAACAGCAAGAGCGGCCTCATCATGAACCAGATGGACGTGGCCATCACCCCATCGAAACAGGCAGGTGAGCCATGACCATGATGCAGACGCTGCGCCGCTGGCACTATGAACGGAAGGCGATGGCCCGTTTCAAGGTGCAGTTCGACCAGTTCAAGGCGTTGGCTGCAGAAGGAGCTGATGCGATGCCGTTGCGATGGGAAGAGGTCATGCCCTGCTTCGGTGACGACACCGCGGGCACCTCTTTCGATCGGCACTACGTGTATCACCCAGCCTGGGCCGCGCGCATCGTGCGGGAGATCGCACCCGAGGAGCACGTGGACATCTCCTCCACCCTTCACTTCTGCTCCATGCTCTCGGCCTTCATGCCGGTGCGCTTCTATGACTATCGCCCGGCGGACCTTCAGCTCAGCGGACTCACCAGCGAATCGGCCGACCTGCTCCGGCTGCCCTTCGCCGATGGCTCCATCCGGTCGCTCTCGTGCATGCACACCATCGAGCACATCGGTCTGGGGCGATACGGAGACCCGATCGACCCGACCGCCGACCGTAAGGCAATGGCCGAGCTGCAGCGCGTGACGGCTCCTGGCGGGCATTTGCTGATCGTGGTGCCTACCGGGGCGGCACGTGTCGTTTTCAATGCCCATCGGATATACTCCTTTGCCATGATCGCCGGAGCATTCCCCGGCTTCGAGCTGAAGGAGTTCGCGCTGGTGCCCGACGATCCTGCGCACGGCGGACTCATCCGGAACGCCACCGCTCATATGGCCGACATGCAGCGCTATGGTTGCGGGTGCTACTGGTTCATCAAAAACCGGTGAGTATGAATGGCGGGCCGCTGGTGAGCGTGATCATGCCGGTGCACAACGCGGCCGGTTATATCGCTGAGAGCGTTGCCAGCATACTGGGCCAGACCCATGGGAACCTCGAACTCATCGTGGTCGATG
>DAORNP010000104.1:0-2161 GCA_035441065.1 Flavobacteriales bacterium
GTTCAAGATGAAAGCCGTCTTGTTCAAGGTCTGCGGCAACGGGTTCAATGCAGCCGGGCTTGGGCCAGCGGTTGGCGCGGCTGCGGAGCAAAGGGCGCGGCGGCCTCAACGGCTGCGCTTGGCCTCGCGGCACTTCTGGGTAGAGCGCACCAGATTTACAAACGCCAGGCCCTTGCGCGGCAGTAGAATGTCAAGTGCCTTTCGCAGATCGGCAATCTGGCGCCTTCTGGCGTAGGTTCTTGCTTAAGCAACTCGGCGGTACCCATCGACAATCACCCATCCACCACATACATGTGGAAATTGTGCGGAGGATTACCATTAAATGGAGTGCACAGTCCGATGAAACTACCATCGACGATGTCCCCGTCATAACGGCACACTGCGGCTGCTCCATTGAACAGCGTAAACTTCAGCTTGGGGCTACTGAACGTTCCTTTGGCCCGGAGCAGAGCACCGTTGCGCGTGCATGGACCGACCACATCCCCGCCCACCAAGCTCAGTTTGAAGTCCCCATCTCCAGGATTGGATGAGTCGACGAGATGCAACGATTTGGGCTCCTCACGCACCACGATGGCTTTCACGACCGAGTACACGTAATAGGTGTGCTTGAACCCATTGAACACACCATCAGCTATCGCCAAAATGGCTGCTAGGAGGCTGCTCGATAGAATGGCCTTCTTCCAAGGGCTCGTTGGCCAGTGCAACTGACTGGGTAACAGATTATTCATTTCGCGAGGGTTTGGTTGAGGTTGCTCAAAAAGGGGAATGTTGTCTAGGGCCGACAGGATTGCGAATCAGATAATTGCAACA
Organism: Flavobacteriales bacterium; assembly: GCA_035441065.1. GTDB lineage: Bacteria > Bacteroidota > Bacteroidia > Flavobacteriales_F > PHOS-HE28 > PHOS-HE28. Next base: position 811 of record DAORNP010000104.1, read on the forward strand.
CGTGTTTCACAATAGTAGCATTCAACTCTTTGACAACTTATTGCATATGGACCAATGATTGGAAAGCCAACGAAAAACTCAAATATGCTGTGGCGTAACGGAAGAGAAAAGAGAGATGTCTTTGGAGGAATGTTTTGTTGGTAATTGATTGTGACCATATATTTGACCCCCCAATTCTAAGAACGCACGCAGCCATTCACAACTTTTTGTTGAAATATTTGTAGCATGTTGATAAGTTGGGTTGTGAAGGCAGCTACGTTCGCATCGATGAATCGAGCGACATAAACACAAGAGCCATGAACGAAGCGAGGAGTGAGCGAGAATCTGCGGTTGACCTGCTGACCAAAGTCGATTTACCGCGTAGGGATGAGACTAATGACCTAGTCAAGTCACCCTTGTTTGAGAGCCTAACCGATTTGAGTCAGTGCATAGTCAATGAGACGGAGCGATACAAGGGTCGATCGTTGCGTGGAGTTGGCGAGCAGTTGCGCAGAAGCTTGCATCGCAGATCGCTCGGAGAGAAGCCATTGACAGCACACAAGCATCTTTTTGATGCCGTGCTGGAAGTCTGCTACAGGCGCCTGTGCAGTGAAGAGGGCAAGAGCCTTGGTGAAGAGGGCCGCAGGGCCTTCCGGTTGCGCTTGGAAAAGAGCGTAGAGCAATTGAACCGAATGCCAATGCCTTCTGGTTCTATTCATGCGCCACTAGGGACAGCCCCCAAGTTCGATGATCGAACAATGTGGCAGAAGGTCACCTTCATTTCGAATGACCCGGAAACATTGCTCTATCGGGACAACGTGCTGGAGCATATCACCCACAATCTGTTGGACGGGATTCTGGTCCGTGTCTTTGTGGAGATGCACGTAATCCTAGATAACGAGAAGAACGCCAAGCTCTTCTGGGCCCTCGTTGGGCGTCGCATACATCGGAAACTGCAGCAGAGCCTTGACACGATCATCGATCGCGACAGCTTGATCAGTTTCTTGGAGAAGGGTGAACATCGCGTGTTGACGGTGAGCGTGAACAAGGAGGATATCAAATGGTTCGATCCACCGCGTGCCATCCTGGTAGGGAACGGAGGCAGCCATGTATATCCAATCATCGAGGACGGGCCGTTGCGTGCTCCCGGAACAGATGTGGAAGCCAAGCTGCAGGAAGCTGAGCGTGTTGAACGAGCCAGTGCAACGATGCTGTGCAGGGTGGCTCTTGCAGATTTCGATACAACTGGTTCTGCATTGGTGGGTTGAGGCACACCATGAAATGGTTCCATCACGCCTGCAGTATGGCTGCGCTGAGTAATCTCCCCTCCCCCCGCTGATGCTGGTGTCTTTGCCTGCTCACGCACGGCCCG
>DAORNP010000104.1:2175-3855 GCA_035441065.1 Flavobacteriales bacterium
CGTGCAGGAGCATGACCTCGTGAACGATGTGCACGAGTGCAGTGTGGTTTAGTGCAGCATAATCTTCGTGTGCTCGTGCGCGGCCTAGCGGGGGCTGCCATTCTCTATTTTCATCCCCCCCATGTCCTCCAAACAACGCCTCGAAGCCACCCTCTGGGACATCGCCAACACCCTGCGCGGCAAGATGAGCGCGGACGACTTCCGCGACTACATCCTCGGCTTCATCTTCTTCAAGTACCTCAGCGAGAAGATGGAACTCTATGCCGACGAGATCCTGCACCCGGACGGCATCACCTACGACGAGATCAAGCCAAGCACCAAGGACCGCAAGGCCTACCTCACCGCCGTGCGCGAGCTGAGCGTGGAGCACCTCGGCTACTTCCTGGAGCCTGAAGAACTCTTCAAGAACATCGTGCCCAGCGGCGAAGAGGCGGAAGGTGCTGATGCGCCCTTCATCCTGGACAAGCTCACCGCCGTGCTGCGCCACATCAGCGACAGCACGCGCGGGCACGAGAGCGAGGACGATTTCGCCAACCTCTTCGAGGACCTCGACCTCACCAGCAGCAAGCTCGGCAAGGGCGAGAAGGACAAGAACAACCTGGTGGTGAAAGTGCTGCGCAAGCTGGCCACCGTGGACTTCGAGCTGAACGACCCCGCGCACGATGTGCTGGGCGATGCCTACGAATACCTCATAGCGCAGTTCGCCAGCGGCGCGGGCAAGAAGGCCGGCGAGTTCTACACCCCGCAGGAGGTGAGCACCGTGCTGGCGCGCATCGTTACCACGGGCAAGAAACGGTTGAAGGCCGTGTACGACCCCACCTGCGGCAGCGGCTCCCTGCTGCTGCGCGTGAAGCGTGAAGTGCTGGATGTGGGCACCATCTACGGGCAGGAGATGAACCCCACCACCTTCAACCTGTGCCGCATGAACATGATCATGCACGACGTGCACTACCGGCAGTTCGATGTGCGCAACGAGGACACGCTGGAGCGCCCGCAGCACTTGGAGCATCGCTTCGAGGCCATCGTGGCCAACCCGCCCTTCAGCGCGCAATGGAACGCCGGGCCCACCAAAAGCACGGACGACCGTTTCAGCGCACCGGGCAAACTCGCGCCCAAGACCAAGGCCGACTTCGCCTTCCTGCTGCACATGCTGCACCACTTGGATACCGGGGGAACGCTGGCCTGCGTGCTGCCCCACGGCGTGCTCTTCCGTGGCGCGGCCGAGGCGCACATCCGCGAATACCTGATCCGCGACCTCAACGTGCTCGATGCCGTGATCGGCCTGCCCGCCCAGATCTTCTACGGCACCGGCATACCCACCAGCATCGTGGTGCTGAAGAAAGGCCGCAAGACGGATGATGTGCTCTTCATCGACGCCAGCCAGCACTACGAAAAGGTGAAGACGCAAAACAAGTTGCGGCCGGAGGATGTGGACCGCATCGTGAGCACCTACCGCGAGCGCAGCACGCAGCCGAAGTACAGCCATGTGGCCACCGCGCACGAGTTGAAGGCCAACGGCTACAACCTGAACATACCGCGCTACGTGGACACCTTCGAGGCCGATGAAGCCGTGGACCTGAAGGCCGTGGCGAAGGAGCTGCAAGCACTGGAGAAGGGCATGAAGGAGACGGATACGACTATTGCTGAGTACTGCTCAGAGTTGGGAATTGCAGCACCATT
>DAORNP010000104.1:3879-4245 GCA_035441065.1 Flavobacteriales bacterium
GTTGATGAAATACTGGCGACGCAGATGGATCCCAAGTTGCGCTTCGATGGCTTCAAGGGCGAATGGCCAATGCGTTCACTCGCAGAAGTGGGAAGCATCACCACTGGAAGTACACCACCGACGAACGAGCCAGCATTCTATGATGGCGAGTACATGTTCGTTGCACCGGGTGATATCACCGGGGTGCGATATGTGACCAGTTCGGAGAAGACGCTCACACGGGAAGGCTTTGAACGAAGTCGCAGACTTCCGAAGGGTAGCGTTCTGTTCGTGTGCATTGGCTCTACCATCGGCAAGGTTGGTCAAGCTGCGGAAGAGTGTTGCACGAATCAGCAGATCAATGCGATCACAGCGCAAGCTGGCTTT
>DAORNP010000104.1:4269-4961 GCA_035441065.1 Flavobacteriales bacterium
ACTCGTTACTTGAGAAGCATGGGCCAGCGATCAGCGCACTTGCGGGCGAGCAGGCCGTGCCGATGCTCAACAAGACCGACTTTGCCCGCCTCAAGTACCGCATCCCCACCCTCCCCGAACAGCAGAAGATCGCGGCCTTCCTGGGCGCTGTGGACCGGAAGATCCAGCAGCTGAAGCGCAAGCAGGCCTTGCTGGAGCGGTACAAGAAGGTAGTGATGCAGCAGTTACTAAACCAGGAACTTAGGTTTCCTGGATTCACTGGTGACTATAAGGAGTATCGCTTGGCCCAACTACTTGAAAGGTATTCGGAGAACAACATGGGGAGTTTGGGATAGATGACATCCTGTCCCTCTCCTCAAGGCTTGGCATTGTTGACAGGAGGGAATTGTTGCAGGATACATACGATAATGTTAACCACCTGAACTACGTCAAGACCAGGTTGAACGACTTCGTCTACGCGAAGAGCATAAGTACTACTGCCCCGTTTGGTTCATTCAAAGCCAATCTCTGCAGGGATGGTCTGCTTTCGACGTTGTACTTCACATTCAAGGTGAAGGACATTGCTGACCCAAGATTCCTAGAGTACTATTTCAGCGATGTAACCAGAGCGAATAACTACTTGAGAAAAGTCGTGCTGGTAGGGGACCGATACATTACTGCCGATTCAGACTATCTACTTAGTGGCACCGTCA
>DAORNP010000104.1:4971-9094 GCA_035441065.1 Flavobacteriales bacterium
GCAAAAGAGGATCGCGGGTTTCCTGATGGCCTTGGATGCGAAGGTGGCGGGTGTGGCGCAGGCGGTGGCGGCGGCGGAGAAGTGGAAGAAGGGGTTGTTGCAGCAGATGTTTGTGTAGGCCCATAATTGAATCATGATGACCAAGAGAAGGGCTATCAGATTGCTAAGGAGCATGGCAAACGAGCTGGAGGCGCTTCGTTCCCCTGATGATTTCACTAACGCTAAGACCACGGAGTGGACTCGAAGGATTGAGGCTTATGCTGCGAAGCTCTTCGACAAGGCTTCCTCAGAATACTATTACATGAGCGAGATCAGTTTCAGTCTTGCCAACAGGACTGGCAATGTTGAACAGGACATTAGTGATGCTATCGATGAGGCTCAAAGACGCGTGCAACTCGGCATTGATTCGCTTGTGAACTTTGACGTGTATCACCCTCCAAGGAAGAATATGTTGGAGTCCTGGAGCAATGGCTTCATACTATTCCTTCTAGGTGTCCTGGGCACCGGTGCGTTTCTCGCTGGCAAATACACCACGGACATGAGTACAATGGAGTTGCGCAGGGAACTGAAGGACCTTCGGGATAGTGTGCGTACCGCCAGCGCCAATCCTCCGCCCGCCGTCATTATCCATGACACGATTTGGCTTGAACTGGATTCCAGCCAGCACATGAGGCACGAAGCTCCAAGCCAGGACCCAAACAAATAGTATATTAAGGACTAGCCGCCCGATGACCAACCTTACGGAATTCAGCCTTGAAGAGCAGTCCCGTATCGCGGGCTTCCTGATGGCCTTGGATGCGAAGTTGGCGGGTGTGGCGCAGGCGGTTGCGGCGGCGGAGAAGTGGAAGAAGGGGTTGTTGCAACAGATGTTCGTATAGAGTCATGCCAGTACATACCGACGCCATGTACTCCATCACCCAAGTCGAGGCCGACATCGTGTTTATCGAGTATCAATGCAAGAAGAACCAAGTTGCTCTGATCGATGGCACTGGGTTGTCCAAGTTGATCACAGATTGCCGCGCGGCGATCAGCAACAACACGACTGGCCATATCAACCTCTGGCCTTTGACGGTACTGTACACCTTAGCTGAATCATTGAAGACGCTTTGGCTTAAAGAAGTCGACTTCAAGACCCAGCTGAAGTCCATGAACAGCGGAAGCCTTGCCTATGGCTCGAAAGATGGGCCGCAGGAGCACTACTTCAAGGACTTCGAGTTCGAGATCTTCAGCGCCGCGCAACTTGTCAAGGACGGTGTTGAAGTGGTCCTGCCGCAGCAGACCGAAGGAGAAGACTTAATCGTCAACGACATTCATGTACAGTGCAAGCATCCATCAACGGTGAATCAGATCGACACGCTGTTGCGGGATTTCAATAGCCGCTTGAATGACACCAAGAAGTATGGGGTCTTTGGGATCGCGGTCGAGGATTGCATGAACTACCCAAGCGACAAGGAATTTTCATCCGTCGATGAGTTCCATCAAGTCATGGATGACGTCGAGATGAGGGTGGAGAAAGAGCAACAGAAGATCTTTGAAGATCGATTGGCGGCATCGACCAGGATACTCGGCATGTACACCATGGCATCTTTCTTCGTGAAGATCAAGGGTAACGCCGCCCGTATGATGAGACTATCGAACGCTGTGTTCTGCTTCCGACATGACAGGAAGGAGATCAAGGATGCCGACTACAAGCGAGCTTACCGGTTGCTATCGACCTTCAACTCAAGCCCTTCGTGGCTGACGATCGTTGACGGCAAGCTCGTGAAGTAAATCGGTCGAGCGGAGCCGCTATTCCTTTCGCTTCAACTCGAAGCCTCGCTCATGCAAGTATGCGAGCAGGTTGATGGCCCGCACCTCGTACTTCCTCGCCACCTTGGGAATGCGGTTGGCGGCAGTCTGACTTTCCTGGGTTACAATCACGTACCCATGCACGGCGGCGTGGCCGATGAGATAGGGGTCCGCCTCCTCTTGGCCCACGCTCATTTTGGCGAGCTTGATGAAGCCGGTGTTCTTGTTCTCCCGGATGATCGTGCGACTCTGGACCATAGCCTCTTCGTCCGTTTCACGGATGAAGCGCTTCTTGTTGGCCTTCAGCCAGTTCTTTAGCCATGTAGACTGCGGCCCTTCGTGGCGGAACACCTCCTCGTACACTTCTTCTATGATGATGAAGCGTTCAGCATCCAGCAGTTCATCGATATCGTCCCAGAGCGGCCCGAACACCTTACCCTGCTTGTAGTAGGTGTCGAGCCAGATGAGCGCGTTCGTGTCGAAGCAATAGATCGTGTCGCTATTCAGCGCCAGTTTCATCGCATCACAAGTTGACGCGCGTGCCCGAGGTCGGAGAACGGCATGTTCAACAGTTCCGTCACTTGCACGCTATCGATGCGCTGGCGGTCCATCGCATTGAAGACCAGTCGCACAAAGGAGGCGCTGCGTTCGCTCACACGCTCTTTCACGGTATCGCGCGGCACGGGTGTCTTCGCTCGGCCGTACTGCCTGTCGGTCCACTTCTCTCGGTTGGCCTTGTAGAACGCGTGGTTCGTAAGCCCTGCATCCAGCAAGCGGCGCAGGATCACCTCCGGACCTACATGCCGACCCTTTGCGATACTGAAAAGTTCAACGCGCCGCCATCCATCTCCAGCATTCTGCCGCACATGCTCTTGCACGATAGGGTGCGCCAGCAATTCAGCCATGGGGAACAGTGCTTCTGCCGCGAAGGCATTGCACCACTGTTCGATACGCTGCGTGTTACCATCCTTCAGATCGCACATGCCGCCATGCCGTAAGAGGATGTGGGCCAACTCGTGCATCAGAGTGAACAACTTGATAGAGGGTGCGTCCTTGCTGCTGCGACGAACGACGATAACGGGTACCGCTTCGTCTAAGAGCGAGAACCCACGCAATCCGTTCTGATCCAAGTTCAAGCGCAGCACGAGCACGCCAAGGCTGCTGACCGCATCCACGGCCATCTCCACGGCATCCTTTCCCTTCACACCTTCATCGGCTAGATGCTCCAGCCCCAAGTGCTTGCGGATGCGACGGCCCCATTCCGACGCGTCATCCTTCTGGTACGCATGGAACGGGAACTTACTCGTGGCAATTCCCATAGCACTGCGCAGTTCAGATTGCGCCAATGCGAGACTCCGTGCCGTACGAACCGCGACAACATCTTTCGTAAGCAAAGCGCCCAGCGGTTTCGAATCCATCGTGCGGTGGTCCGTGGGCATCGGCTTCTCCGGCGGCACCTCGTCCAGCAGCAGGTAGGTGAGCGAACGCTTGTACTTCTGCGCCATGCGCCGCAGCATGCTGATCTTCGGGACTTTCCGACCCGCTTCGATGGCCTTCAGGTCGGCCACAGGTATGTCCAATTCCTTGGCCGCGTGCTCAATATCCGTCCACGCTCCGTGCAAGCTCAGGCGAGCATGCAGGAGCACCTTGGGTTCTACCCGCAGGTTGTAATCGTTGGCGGACATGGCGGCTTCTGGTTGTAAACTTAATGGATGCTCATTAAGGACCCGACTTCAGCGCCACAGACCTTGGTAAATTGAACATTGTCGATCTTAGGCAACCAAGAATGACCACCCAACCCGAAGCCCTTCTCGAAGCCGAGCTGGTCGCCCAGCTACGCGGTATGGGCTATGGGTCTGTGGCCATCCAGGACGAGGCCACCCTGCTGGCCAACCTGCAAGCGCAGTTGGAGGCCTTCAATGGCACCACCTTCACGCCGCGGGACATGACCCGCCTGCTGAACCACCTGCAGAAAGGCACCCTCTACGACCGCAGCAAGATCCTGCGCGACCGCTACGCCCTGGAGCGCGAGGATGGCACGGTGACGTACGTACGCTTCTTCGATGGCGGCGACCCTGCGGCCAACAAGTGGCAGGTGACGCAGCAGGTGACCAACGTGGGCAGCTACACCAACCGCTACGATGTCACCATCCTGTGCAACGGTCTGCCCGTGGTGCAGGTGGAACTGAAACGCAGCGGGCTGGAGGTGAAGGAGGCCTTCAACCAGGTGCTGCGCTACAAGCGCCACAGCTACTGGGCCAACGGCGGGCTGTTCCAGTACATCCAGCTCTTCGCCATCAGCAACGGGGTGAACACGAAGTACTACGTGAACAAC
>DAORNP010000104.1:9138-11206 GCA_035441065.1 Flavobacteriales bacterium
GCTGACCTCAAGGACTTCGCCGCCGACCTGCTGAGCATACCGCGCCTGGGCCGCATGCTGGGCCACTACGTGGTGCTGAACGACCGCGACAAGCGGCTGATGGTGCTGCGTCCCTACCAGGTGTACGCCGTGGAGGCCATCGTGGACAAGGTGCGCAGCTACACGCCCGCCACCGGTGATGAGCGCGTGAACAACTACGGCTACATCTGGCACACCACCGGCAGCGGCAAGACCTTGACCAGTTTCAAGGCCAGCCAGGTGATCATGGGCCTGGCCGAGGTGGCGAAGGTGGTCTTCGTCGTGGACCGCAAGGACCTCGACTACAAGACCATGGAGGATTTCAACGACTACAAGGAAGGCAGCGTGGACGCCACCGAGAATACGCGCGGCCTGGTGGAGCAGTTGAGCGACCCCAATACGCCGTTGATCGTCACCACCATCCAAAAGCTGCACATCGCCATCAGCAAGGTGCGGCACGAGAAGAAGGTGGAAGCGCTGAAGGACGCGCGCATGGTCTTCATCTTTGATGAGTGCCACCGCAGCCAGTTCGGCAAAACGCACGGCGACATCACGAGCTACTTCACCAACGCGCAGCTCTTCGGCTTCACGGGCACGCCCATCTTCGCCGAGAACGCCAGCAAGAACGAGCTGGGCAAGCGCACCACCAAGCAGCTCTTCGGCGAGTGCCTGCACAAGTACGTGATCACCGACGCCATCCGCGACGAGAACGTGCTGCGCTTCAGCGTGGAGTATGTGGGCCGTTACACCAAGAAGGACGGCGTGGAACTGGACATCGAGGTGGAGGACATCGACCGCGCCGAGGTCTTCGATGATGACAAGCGCTTGGGCCAGGTGGTGGACAACATCCTCAGCATCCACGACCGCAAGACGCACAACCGCGAATACAGCGCGCTCTTCGCGATCAGCAGCATCCCCACGCTGCTGAAGTACTACGAACTGTTCCGTCAGCGTAAGGAAGCCGGGCTGCACGACCTCCGCATCGCCGCCATCTACAGCTACGGCACCAACGAGGAGGACGAAGAGGCCATCGGCGCATTGCCCGACGACACCAACCTCGCCAGCGAACCGCCCGCCAACTACGGGGCAGGTCACAGCCGCGATGCGCTGGACCGCATCATCGGCGACTACAACGCGCAGTTCGGCACCGCCTTCAGCAGCAAGGACCAGAAGGGGATGGAGAACTACTTCAAGGACATCACCAAGAAGCTGCGCGAGCGAGAGAAACGCCCTTCGAGAACCTCAGGGCTCGATGATGAGAAAGACCGCATCGACCTGGTGCTGGTGGTGAACATGATGCTCACCGGCTTCGACGCCAAGAAGGTGAACACCCTGTACGTGGACAAGCGCCTGCGCTACCACGGGCTGATCCAGGCCTACAGCCGCACCAACCGCATCCTGAACGAAAAGAAGAGCCAGGGCAACATCGTGGCCTACCGCAACCTGAAGAAGTCCACGGACGATGCGCTCGCCCTGTTCAGCAACAAGGACGCGAAGGAGGTGATCTTCCTGCCGCCCTACCAGAAGCTGGTGGCGCAGTTCATCGCCGCGTACAAGAAGTTGTTGGAGGTGGCGCCTACGGTGCGCTCCGTGGATGCCCTCGCGGATGAGGAACAGCAACTGGCCTTCGTCAGTGCCTTCCGCGAGCTCATCCGCCTGCTTAACGTGCTGAAGACCTACGCCGAGTTCGACTGGCGCGACCTGCCCATCACCGAACAGGTCTTCGCCGACTACACCAGCAAGTACCTCGACCTGCGCGACAGCGTGCAACGCCAACGCGCCAAGGAGAAGCACAGCATCCTGGAGGACATCGACTTCGAGCTGGTGCTCGTCCATCGCGACGAGATCAACGTGGCCTACATCCTGAAGCTGCTGGCGCGCCTGAAAGCCGACGAGCACAGCGCGAAGGGCGAGGCCATGCGCAAGCAGATCATGTCCCTGCTCAGCAGCGACGTGGAGCTACGCAGCAAGCGCGAACTGATCGAGAAGTTCATCGCCGAGCACCTGCCCAAGATCACCGACGCGGACACCGTGCAGGACGAGTTCGAGA
>DAORNP010000104.1:11267-12790 GCA_035441065.1 Flavobacteriales bacterium
GGACCGGAAGCAGTTCGCGAACTTGATCGAGTCGTACATCTTCAGCGGTCAGGAGCCGCTGAAGGATGATGTCTTCAAGTGTCTCGAAGCACGCCCGAGCGTGCTGAAGGCCCGTGAGATCGGCGAGCGCATCGTGGAGCGGATGAAGGAGTACGTGGAGGTGTTCTTGAAGGGGATGGTGGCGTAGGCTATTAATGCCTCAGCCTGCCCCAAGACCGTGAAGCCTCCTGCTCCCATGAAGGCCCACGCGCACCGCGCCAGGCTCCCCGGTATCCCATCCGCACCTACATTCGATCACCTGCTCCCCTCAATGCTCGACCACATCCGCTCCATCCGCAATTGGCACTACGTGCTGGTGCTCTTGGCCATTGCCGGCCTGGCCATGTCAGTGGACTTGTCGAACTCGAATCGGTCACGCAAGGCGTTGCTCACCTATCTCTCACTCGAGGTCCAGCAGGAGGCCTTCACCGGCCTGCGCCTCTATCAGGATTCGATCGATGCGGCTGTGGCGCGTCATTGCGGAGCGGACACCGCGTGCTATGGCCGCGCGTGGGTGCAGCGTTTCATGGAGGAGCTCTACCGCTTCGACTTGAACGTGGGGTTGGACGCGGATGAGGACCTTGAGCGCAATAAGCTGCTGAAGACAACCCTTCCGCCCAAGGACTGGATGACCGATCAAGGCTACACCAATGAACTGCTGCTTCAATACGCCCAGCGCATGCAGAACATCTTCCTGATGGGAAGCCCCGTGGTGCAGGACCTGGCCGATTCGCTGTTCAAGCGGTTGCAGAATAGAGACCCGCGGTTCAAGGACATGGATCCATTCATGCTCACGAAGCATGTGCACAAGAGTACTTGGGGGCCGGAGGGCATTGCACGCCTGATTAAGCCAGGCCTGCAGCTCTTCCCGGATAGTTTCTATGTGCGCGCAGCCAGGACAGGCGACGATCCGATATCATTCCTGCACGATACCATCTGGGTGAGGAACATATCTGGTGAGCGTGTGTCGTTGTCGTCGGCACTGAATGATCTCCGGCAACTGCACATTTGGAAAGACGTCAAGGACAAGTGCTATTCGGAGGGTGCAGCGTTGGTGCGCGACCGCATCGAGCAGGACGCCATTAACCTGCCCGTCGTAGGGCTGGCCATCCGCAAGCGCTCGGCCATCCTGTTGCTCATGGCGGCGTGCCTGCTCATCGGGCTGCTCATGCACCTGAACCTGCTGGGCGCGAACCGCCTGTTCACCACCCCGCTCCAAGTACCCGATCTGGAAGCTGCTTATACATCAGCCTACATCGGCACCAATGCCACGCCGCTCGCACTTGCCATCAACTACGCCCTGCTATTGCTCATGCCAACGCTCGCCTTCGTGCTGCTCGCTTGGTACAGCGTTGCCGTGACACCCGCCTGGCAACTCATCGGGATGCTAGTGCTGATCATCGCTTATGTCATCGTTGCTTGGAAGAATGTGCGGCTGATGAATGACCTGGCCAATCGTGCGGAACGGCACTGGCGCGCATCGC
>DAORNP010000104.1:12969-13369 GCA_035441065.1 Flavobacteriales bacterium
GTTTCGTGGAAATAAACAACCCAGTTCACTCTGAACCGCCGCCGGCTCTCACGCAGTGGCCCCTGCTACACGATGGCTATCCCCCGGTCATCATAGCTGGCTACGTACCCTGCACTTCGGCAGGCTGAGCTATTGGTGAATGCGTTCATCGCCGCGGATGTGCCGTCCTGATCCTTCTGTCCACAGGCACCTTCGCCCGAAGAAGCCATGCCCCTGCCCACCCCGCTGCGCTCGCCCCGTTCGCTGTGCACTACCACCGCGGCACGGCCCATTGGACTCGCCTCAACGCGCTCGGCAGTTCGCATCTACATTCACCGCAGCCACCCTTCCCACCCCTCACCCTTCCGATCAACCACGTAATGACCCCACAGCGACCCACCCGTTCACACAGTACCAATTT
>DAORNP010000105.1:0-3580 GCA_035441065.1 Flavobacteriales bacterium
TGCGCCAGAACGTGTTGCCCGTGGTGGGCGCGTTGGTGCGGAAGACCTCGGGGGTGACGCTCGTGCCACCCATTTGGTCGCCGCGCACGGTGAGGGCGGACATGAAGCCCACGGGGGAGAATGTGCCGCCGACTGTGAACGAGCGCGGATTATTGCCGCTCAATGTCAGGCGGTAGTCGCCGAAGGCATTATTCACAACTTGGGCTTTCAACCCCATGGTGCAGAGCAGGGCCATCATGGCCATTGCCTGCCTTTGTTTGCTGTTCATCGTTCATCGGTTCACGTGTCAGTACTTCAATGAACGGATACGAACGGACGGACGGTCGCGCAGCTTCAATTGGAGCACATAGAGGCCGTTGGAGAGTTCCGGCAGATACCATTGCAGGGACGAAGAGTCCTGCACCACAGTACCTCTTACAAAGCGCCCCCGTGCATCGAACAGCTCAGCTTGCTCCACAGCGCCTTCAAGACCACATGCCTCCAACGATAGCATCAGCACTTCCTGAAAAGCGAGGCCTTGGGGTATTTGGGTAACAGACGCCTCTCCTATCCCGCTTACCGGATCGCATACCCCGGGCTGCTGGCTCACACAAACCATGTCCACGAATGCGTAAGCCACCCACATACCAAAGCCTATGGTGTCCACTTCCACCCAACTACAAAGACCGTCGGAAAAGAAGTTGCCGATCTGCAGGTAGGCGTAGGCCGAGTCCGGGATGAAAGCGGTGCTGAGCACGGTCCAGTTCGCGGTGTCGTTGAGCATCGTGGGCAGATAGAGCACGGCGCCATTGAACTCCAGCGAGCCGTATGCGGTTTGAATACCCAATGGCTGTGTACTGAAGCGCAATCCGATGTGGCTGGCCATGAGATTGGGCGATGTCCAACCGGGATAGCCGAAGCCACCCGGTGAAACCCGCATGCTCACGTAGGTGAGCACACCCGGCTGTACAGGCGCTACCAGCCTCCCTTGTATATACTCCTTGTACCAGATGTCGTAAAACCCCAATCCAGCGTAGCCCAACCCATCGCTCGGCCATTGGTATCCCAGCGGGTTGTAGGGCACCGTCATGGTATCGTCCGCACAGGCATTGAAGTAATCCGGTGTGCCGAAGATGCTCTCCCACCCGATCACACTATCGATCTGGCTAAGGTCACTAGGGCAATGGACATACTCCTCGAAGCTCGGGTTCACCACCAGGTTTTGGGCCCAGGCGGCAAGTGGGCCGAGGGCCAACACGATGAGACCTATGCAACGCATGGGCTTGGGGCTGTTCACGACGATCGTCCGTCCGTTCGTTATCCGTGCCGCGCACGCGTATCGAGGACGCCTGCCCAAGGGCAAGCGCTGCCTCTTGCTTCCGGCTTCGTACACGAAGATACCGGGCGCTCACCGCCCCGCGGTGCGGCTGTTCGGCGCGGGGCCGGTACCTTTGCTCAGCTCGTGTTCATCTTACGTCGCAGTTTGGTAGGACATGAGTGACCGGCCCCTGGTGTTAGCGCACCGGGGGCTTTTCGTTAAGGCGGGCCTGAGGCCTACCTTGCTGGGCTGGAGAATGGCGCGCAGAGGCGCAGAGGCGCAGAGGCGCAGAGGCGCAGAGGCCGCGAAGGCCGGAAGGCTCAGGCGGTGTTCGCTCAGAAAGGATGCGTGGTCTGACATGGTGAAAGCGATGGAGAACGGTTCATTCTTCTTTCAGTCTAAGCGAACAAATGCGTACTGGTGGAGCGAATGTATTCGCTCATCGGGCAAAAGCAAGCGATCGTGGAAAAATCGCGTTTGATCAAATCGCGCCATCGCCGCCGGTAAACTTGCGCGCTCATGCAGTTCCTCTCCCACGCCGACCTCACCGCATTGAACACCTTCGGCATCGCCGCGAAGGCCGAACTATTGGCGCGCTTCCATTCCGTGCAAGACCTGCGCGATCTGCTCCGCGCGCCAGAGCTGAGCGGGATGTCGCGCCTCGTGCTCGGTGGTGGCAGCAACCTTCTTTTCACGCGTGACTTCCCCGGAGTGGTGCTCCTGAATGAAGTGCCTGGCATCAGTGTGATGAGCGAGGACGAGGATCATGTGCAGGTGAAGGCTGGCGCCGGTGTGGTGTGGCATCAGTTGGTGATGCACGCCGTGGCGCAGGGCTGGGGCGGACTGGAGAACCTATCGCTGATCCCCGGCAAGGTGGGCGCCGCGCCCATGCAGAACATCGGCGCGTACGGCGTGGAGATCAAGGATGTCTTCGTTTCGCTCGAAGCGCTGCGCATCAGCGATGGCGAGATCATCAACTTCAACCTGAGCGAATGCGCCTTCGGCTACCGCGAGAGTTTCTTCAAGCGCGAGGGCAAGGATCGCTTCATCATCCTGAGCGTCACCTTCAAGCTCTCGAAAAGGAACCATCGCGTTCGCACGGATTACGGCAACATCCAAGACGAGCTGGCAAGGAAGAACATCACCCAGCCGAGCATCAAAGACGTGAGCGATGCCGTGATCGCCATCCGCAGCAGCAAGCTCCCCGACCCGATGGTGCTCGGCAATGCGGGCAGCTTCTTCAAGAATCCGGTGGTGGATGGAACAATTGCCGAGCGGATCAAGGTGGCGAATCCCGATGCCCCCATCTATCCGGCAGGTGAAGGCCACAGCAAACTCGCGGCAGGCTGGCTCATTGAGCAATGCGGCTGGAAGGGCAAGCGCCTTGGCCTTTGCGGCGTGCACGAGAAGCAGGCGCTGGTGCTGGTGAACCACGGCGGCGCTACCGGTGCCGAGATCTGGAACCTGAGCGAGCAGGTGCTGCGCAGCGTGCACGAGCGCTTCGGCGTGGAGCTGGAACGCGAGGTGAATGTCGTCTAGCAGGTTGGGGGTTGAGGGTTGATGCAGGGCGGGTTGTGGGTGGAATGCGGAGTCCCGCCGCATAGCTTTGGCGGAAACAACGCACCATGTTCACCAAGCTCGACCTGATCGAACGCATCATCGCAACCACTGATGAGCAGGTCCTGGCCAAGGTGAGCAAGGCCTTGGAAGCAGAGGCGGGCGAATTCAGATTCACCAAGGAGCAGCTGGCCATGCTAGAGGAGCGACGAGAAGCACGTCGGCAAGGCAAGGGCAAGGGCTATTCGCTGAAGGAAGTGAAGGCCATGGTGAAGCGCAAGCGCGCATGAAGGCCAAAGCGATTGAATTGCGCGACCTGGCCTGGCAGGAATGGCAGGATGCCTCGTTGCACTATGAACTGGAAATGCCCCGGCTGGGTGAGCGTTTCGATTCAGCGGTATTGAAAGCGATCGAAGACCTAATTCGAGTAACGTGCAGCTTTCCTGAGCGCGGGAACGGATTCCGATACGCTCCGGTAACAGGCTTTCCATACTGCATCGTGTTCGAGTTAACGGATGGGTTAGCCATCGTGTACAGCGTCTTCCACATGAGTCGCAAACCAATGCGAATGAGGAAGAAGCGCCGCAGTTGAGCCACACCCATGGCCGCCTATCGTCTTTCATTCCTCTTCATCCTGCCTGCCATCGCGATACTGCAGGCTTGCCATCGCCCACCTAAGAAAACGGAACCATCAGGACCCGCGCCCCTCAGCCTCCAACTCCCCGC
>DAORNP010000105.1:3625-5666 GCA_035441065.1 Flavobacteriales bacterium
ATCCGCTCACCGTGGAAGGCGCCGCGCTCGGCCGACTGCTCTTCCATGAGAAGGCGCTTAGCGCCGATGGCTCGCTCGCCTGCGCGAGTTGCCATAAACAGGAGTTCGCCTTCGCGGACAGCACGCGGTTCTCCGTTGGCATGGGCGGCATGCGCACCTCACGCAACAGCATGCCGCTGATGAACCTCGCCTGGGACCACTTCTTCTTCTGGGACGCGCGCGCATTGAGCCTCGAACTGCAAGCCTTCGAACCGGTGACCGCTCACCGCGAAATGGGAAGCCGTTGGAGCGAAGTGAGCAATCGCCTTGCGCAGGACAAGCGCTATCCGCAGCTCTTCGCCGCCGCATTCGGCGATGCCCGTATCGACAGCCTGCGCGTCGCCTTCGCACTGGCGCAATTCGAGCGCACGATGGTCTCGCTCAGTTCGCGTTTCGATCGCTACTTCTACATGAAGCAGGCAGATGCACTTAACGCCCAAGAGCGGCGCGGCAAGGACATCTTCTTCACCCGCGCGCACTGCGTCGATTGCCACGAGCCGCCGCTGTTCAAGGGTCACCATGTGGTGAACATCGGCCTCGACAGCGTGCCTGCTGACCTTGGCATGGGTGGTCGCACCGGCATGCCCTGGCACATGGGCCGATTCAAGACACCAACGCTCCGCAACATCGCCGCAACCGCGCCCTATATGCACGATGGCCGCTTCGCCACATTGGAAGAGGTCGTTGACTTCTACGCTGATGGCGTGAATGTGAACGCTACCACCCTCGATGAGCACATGCTGCCCTGGCGCAAGGGCGACGTGCGCCTCTCGCAGCAGGACTGCGCCGACCTGGTGGCCTTTCTGCATACGCTCACTGATTCGGCATTCCTAGCCGACAAGCGATTCGGGCCGCCGCAGGTGCCCTGATTGCGCAACTTCGCACCCATGCGACCGGCCCTACTGCTACCTGTGCTGCTGCTTGCCGTGGCGGGCTGCCGCAAGGATCCCGCGCTGCCAGCGGAGGAATCAGGGCCAACACCGCTCGCACTCGACATTCCATCCTGGGCACTGAACCAGCCGCATCCGTTGCAGTTGCCCAACGACAATCCGCTCACCGTGGAGGGCGTGGCGCTGGGCCGCAAACTCTTCTATGAGAAGGCGCTTTCCGACAACTACTCGCTCAGCTGTGGATCGTGCCATCGGCAGGAATTCGCCTTCAGCGATCCGCGGCGCTTCTCCTTGGGCACCGATGGGTCCGTGGGGCGGCGGCAATCGATGCCGATCCAGAACATGCTCTGGGACCACCGCTTCTTCTGGGACGGTCGCGCCGCATCGCTCGAAGAGCAGGCCTTCGGTCCCGTGGTGAACCATGCGGAGATGCGCAACACATGGCCCATCGTTGAAAAACGGCTGCGCCGATTGCCCGATTACCCGCAGCTCTTCGCGCGCGCTTTCGGGTCGCCGGGCATCGACAGCACACGCGTGGTGAAGGCCATCGCGCAGTTCGAGCGCACCTTGCTCAGCTTCGACTCGCCCTTCGACCGCTACTACTACCAAGGCGACGCCACGGCGATGACCGAAGCGCAAGTGCGCGGCATGGACCTCTTCTTCGGCGAAGCGCAATGCGACCTCTGCCACATGGCGCCGCTCTTCCAGGACCACGACTTCCGCAACATCGGCCTGCCTCCAGGACCTGATGGCGGCCTCGCCGAGATCACCGGGAACACCAGTGATCGCGGGCGATTCAAGGTGAACAGCCTGCGCAACATCGCACTCACCGCGCCCTACATGCACGATGGCCGGCACACCACGCTTGAAGAGGTGATCGACTTCTACGCCGATAGCGTGGTGCTCAGTACGCCGAACCTCGACAACCACATGTGGCCTTGGGGCGCGGGCCAGATCGACCTCGATGCGCAGGAGCGATCGGACCTGAAGGCATTCATGGAAGCGCTCACCGATACGCGCTTCGTCACCAACCCGGCGTTCAGCGACCCGGATTGAGCGCGGTTCAACCCGGGCGCTCATCTTCGCGCTCACATCATCCCGCGATTTCCATG
>DAORNP010000105.1:5690-13220 GCA_035441065.1 Flavobacteriales bacterium
CTTGCGCGCGCTTGCACCTTCCTTTCTGGTCCTGTTTGCTTCCATCGCTGTTGGCCAGCAGCAGCTCACCCTCAGCGATGCCGTGCTGAAGGCCGGATCGGCCTTGGCGCCCGAGCGTTTCCGCGGACTGCAGTGGGTCGAGGGCGCACCGCGCTACAGCTACGTGAAGGGCGAGCAGCTCATGCGCGGCGACATCGGCAAGACCACGGACCGCGTGATCGCCGAACTCGCCACGCTGAACAAGCAACTGCCGGACAGCGCGCAGCTCAAGGCATGGCCCATGGTCCAGTGGATCGACGCCGCACGATTCCGCTTCCTGCACAACCAGCACCTCTTCCACTTCGATACCTCCACGGAAGAATTGAAGGCCACCACGCGCATCGGCACAGGTGCGGAGCATGAAGAAGTGGAGCCCTCCACGAACACAATCGCCTTCACCATCGAGAACAACGTACTCGTGATGCGACCGGGCATTGGCAAGAACAAGCCGACACCCATCACGACCGACGGCGGCAACGGCATCGTGAACGGCCAGAGCGTGCACCGCCAGGAATACGGCGTGGAGAAGGGCCTCTTCTGGTCACCCAAAGGCGGCAAGCTCGCCTTTTACCGCATGGACGAATCGATGGTGACCGAGTACCTGCTGGAGGACATCGGCACCAAGCCCAGCACATTCGATAAGATCCGCTACCCCATGGCGGGCCAGGCGAGCCATCATGTGAGCATCGGCGTGTATGACATGGCCACAGGCAACACCGTGTTCCTGAAGACCGGCGCTCCGCTGGACCAGTACCTCACCAACATCAGCTGGGAGCCCGATGAGCAGCACCTGCTCGTGGCGCACCTGGACCGCGCCACGCAGAACGTGCGCATGGTGCGCTACAACGCCAGCACCGGTGAGCCCGTGGCGACCGTGTTCACCGAGCGCGATGAGAGATACCTGGAGCCGCTTCAACCGGCGCGCTTCCTGAAGACACGGCCCACGCAGTTCATCTGGCGCAGCAACCGCGACGGCTGGCAGCACCTGTACCTGTACGACCTGCGCAAGGGGCTTCTGCGCCAGCTCACCAAGGGCGCATGGGAAGTGAAGGAGGTCATCGGCCTTGATGCGAAGGAATCGTTCGCCATCGTCTCTGGAACGGGCATGATCGACCCCAAGGACCCGCGCGGCGCGACGGAGACCCACGTGTACCGGATAGATATCGCCAGCGGCAAAGCCACGCGCCTCACCCCGGAACCCGGCACGCACAATGGTCGCCTGAGCAGCGACTGCAAGCACCTCATCGACACTTGGAGCAGCGCGAGCGTGCCGAACCGCAGCGTGATCCGCAGCACGCTCGATGGTTCCGTGCTGAAGACCTTGGTGGATGCGAAGAATCCGTTCGCCGACTACAAGGTCGGATCGTTCGAGCTGCTCACCATCGAAGGCGAACGCGGAGACCAATTGAATGCGCGCCTCATCAAGCCAAGCAACTTCGATTCGCGGCGTCGCTATCCGGTGCTCATCTACGTGTACAACGGCCCGCACGTGCAACTGGTGAGCAACAGCTTCCTCGGCGGCGCTTCGCCGTGGATGCTGCATGCGGCCGAGCGCGGCTACGTGGTGTGGACCGTTGATGGCCATGGCACCCCGAGCCGCGGCCGTGGATTCGAGCAGGTGATCCATCGGCAGCTCGGCGTCGTGGAGGTGAAGGACCAGATGCACGGCGTGGAATGGCTGAAGCAGCAGCCCTGGGTTGATGGGGATCGCATAGCCGTCCACGGATGGAGCTATGGCGGGCACATGACCACCGCACTGCTCACCAAGCACCCCGGGGTGTTCAAGGCTGGTGTGGCGGGCGGGCCCGTGATCGATTGGAGCCTTTATGAGGTGATGTATGGTGAGCGCTACATGGATACCCCGCAAGAGAACCCCGAAGGCTATGCCGCCACCACGCTCAGCAACTTCGCCAAGGACCTGAAGGAACCCTTGCTACTCATCACCGGCGGCAAGGACGACACGGTGGTGCCCGAGCACAGTTACCAGTTCTTGAAAGCCTGCGTCGCGGCCGGCGTGCAAGTCGATTTCTTCAACTACCCCGGCCATGGCCACAATGTGCGCGGCAAGGACCGCCTGCACCTCATGGAAAAAGTGCTGAACTACATCGACGAACGGGTGCGACCGGCCGATCGATGAGCGCGATGCCAAGAATGGCGAACAGCGCGCCACCTTCAGATGTTTACCGTGGGTAGTTTTCCGCCCTAACAACTTCCTGCATGCGCCAATTCGCCGCTCTCTTGCTCCTGCTTCCAATCATCAGCACCGCCCAAACCCTTTGGCCCGTGAGTGTTGGCGGCAGCACCATCGGGGGCACCTCGCCTTTCTACAATCCGCAGAACCTCACCATTAGCGTAGGCGACCAGGTGCGTTGGACGAATACGAGCGGCACGCACAACGTGAATGGCAGCCTTTCGCTCTTCCCCGGCAACCCCGAGGGGTTCTCCAGCGGAAACCCGCAGAGCGGGGGCTGGACCTTCACGAGGACCTTCACGATACCGGGCGTGTACAACTTCCACTGCACGCAGATCGGGCACTCCGCCACGCAATTCGGATCCATCACAGTGGTTGACCCCAGCAGCAGTGTGGCCGAAGTGGGCGAAGGCGCTGCTGACCTCAAGGTGTATCCATCCCCTGCCAGCGACCGGCTCTTCGTTGAATTGGGCGTCCTGAACGCGCAGACTGTCCGCATCATCGACCTGAACGGTGCAGAGCGCTTGACCAGCGGTGCTGCTAGAGGCACACTCACGCTCGATGTCAGCGCGCTGCCGTCCGCGAACTACTTCGTGCTCGTCACGGACGAGAAAGGCAGCGTGATCGCCCGGCCCTTCGCCAAACAGTGATCCGGCGCGCTCGTGCGTTCAACGATGAACGGAATTGGCAGAGGCGGGCTGGCCGTGGTGACGGTGCTCCTCTTGTTGCCGAGCTTGCATGGGCAGGGCACGTTATGGACGGTGATCTCCGGAGGCAGCCCGATCACGCCAAACAACCTCCCTTATTATGACCCGCAGCTGCTCACCATTGAAGTGGGCGATCAGGTGCGCTGGAACAACGTAGGCGGCATACACAACGTGAATGGGAGCCTCAGCACCTTCCCGGGAAACCCGCAAGGCTTCTATAACGGCCTTCCGGATGGCGGCTTGTGGTCCTGGTCATTCACCTTCACCATTCCCGGCGTGTACAACTACCACTGCGATGGAGACGGGCATTCCGCCACGCAATTCGGCACCATCACCGTGGTGGATGCGAGCACGGGCCTCGCCGAGGTGAGCGAAGCGATCAATGGTCTGCGGGTGTACCCATCGCCCGCCAGCACAGACCTCATCGTGGATGCAGGAGAGTTCTTCTTGAAGTCGGTTCGCGTGATCACCCTCCATGGCGACGAGGTGCACGCAGCGCCACCTTCCCAATCGACCCGGGTGGTGCTGGACATCACTGGCCTGGCCAGTGGCAACTACTTCGTCTTGATCACCGATGCAGAAGGCCGGATTGCTTCCAGGCCATTCGCCAAGCTGTGATCAAGGCAGCTTGACCAAGCGCAGTGCTTGCGGCTCTCTTCCTTCAATCTGAGCGCGCACCACATAACCGCCAGCGGGCAATCGATCCAGCGGCACCCGCCAGCCGGAGCGGCCTGCGGGCAGCACGCCATTCGCGATCACCAGCACTTCCTGGCCCAGTGCATCGTGCAAGGTGATGCGGGCGCGCCCTGCAACGGGTGATTCGAGCCATAGGCCAGCATCGGCACCCGTCGGATTCGGATAAGCATAGAGCGTTGGCGTATCGGCTGCCAAGCGCTCATCAATGCCCATGTCTGCCGTGACCGGGATGGCCAAGGCGGCGGTGCTGGCGATGCTCAGCTTCGCGAGCTTCTCGTAATAGGGCACATCGAAATGCTGCACCCGGTCGTTCGGCGTGTGGTAGTATGGATTGCCGTCGTTGTTGAACTCCTCGATCACCAGCACCGCGCCATAGCCTTCGTTCCAGAACGACGCGTGATCGCTGTAGGTGGCGCCCGGGTTGGTGAGGATGAGGTCGAGGCCGATCTCGTACTGCGCATGCACGCTGAGGATGGTGTCGGCGATCGCGATGGAGTTCGCGATGGGCCGCGTATGGATGCGCGCCTTGGCGTCGGCGTTGCCATCGTAGGCGATCGCATCCATGTTGATCACGGCCCTGATGGGTGCATCGTTCGAGGCCATGGCTCCTGCGTAGAAGGCGCTGCCGACGAGGCCCTGCTCCTCTTCATCCCAGAGCGCGAACACGATGGGATGCACGAACTCGATGTCGCGGAGCACGCGCGCCGCCTCCAGCAAGGCCCCCACGCCGCTGCCGTCGTCATCGGCCGCAGGAGCGGCAACATTGCCGCCGGGCATGGCATCGTAGTGCGCGCAGATGACCACGATGTCCTCCGAGGTGCCATTGCCTGGCTTGGTGACCAGGATGTTGCGCCCTGTGGTGCTGAAGACCTGCTCCACGGGCGCATAGCCGAGCTGAACGAGCTTCTGTTGCAGCCACTGCTGCGCTAGGTTGTTGCCCACGTTGTTCTTGTGGCGGCTCACCAAGGTGTGCTCCGCGCCATTGATCATCACCGGAACCTCGCCGCTGAGCTCGCTCACCCACAGCATCATGCTGTCGATCCGCACCTCGTCGAGGACGCCCTGGATCACGGGATGCTGCGCGCGCAGCGCGAAGGGCAGCAAGGCCGCCGCCGCGATTCCGATAAGTCGCTTGCTCATGCCGCCAAAGTAGCGGTGCTAGGGCCTCACCACGCGTTCCACGAAGCGCTTGCCCCCCACTTCGATCACCACCAGATAGGTGCCCGGTGAGTGGGGCAGGCCCACCGTCCACGAGCGCTCTCCATTCGGACGCAGCACCGCCACGCGCGAGCCGCGCATATCCAGCACGCTCACTTCCTTCACCTTGGCGCCGATCCCATCAATGCGCAGGATGCCATCGCGCACGGGGTTCGGGAAGATGCGGATGCCGGCTTCGGCGAGGTTGTCGATCTCGAGGCTCGTGTCAACAAGGACGCTCTCCTTCACCAGCGTGGGGCTGCCGTCCTCGGCTTCGTACATGTCCCGGAAGGTGCTGATGGCAGGCGTATTGAACTCGAACATCTCCTCCATCCAGCGAGGCGGAGCGCTCTGGTACCAGACACGCGCCGTGATGGTGATGGCACCGGTATAGCCGCCCATGGGCACATGATAGTGGGTGATGTCCGTTCCGCTGCCCTCGGTGCCGTTCGAATAGCGGTTGAAGTCGATGTCGCTGCCCGGCACGCCCGCGATGAGCGTGGTGTCGTAGCTGATATGGCTGGTGGAGAAGCCCAGCGGCGTGAGGCGGTTGTCCTTCAGCGGGAATTTGGCGCGCTCGAGCACGGTGGTCTTGTTGCCGTTCACGTCGCCCATGACCATCTCGTAGATCTGCGCCTGATCCTGCTGCGTAATCACATCGTGATGCGGCTCCCAATCGGCATCGTGGCCGGCCACTTCATAGCTGCTGTCCCAATTGCCGCTGCGGAACACGGTGTTGCCGGCATCATCCTGCACATGCAGCTCGATGAAGGCCCTGCGCGCCGGATAGCCGCTGGGGAACTTGTGGCCCGCGAGGTTGGTGAGCTTCACATCGATGAAGGCGGTCTCGGGCGTGCGGTCCATCACGGTGGTCTCCAGCAAAAGCGACTGCTGCTGCAGCATGCGCTGCGTGCGCGCGATGGTGCTATCGAAATGCACCTGGTTGGCGGTGAGCTCGAGCGCCGTGTTGTTGTGCTTGAGCAGATTCAGCATGAACACGTTCGCGCCGACCAGATGGTGCTTGCCGAATGGAGTGCGCGGAGTGAGGAAGTCGTAGAGGGCGGAGACGACCACTGCATCGTCGATGCGAGGCATGTGGCAGGCCTGGCAGGAAAGTCCGTTCTCGGGATCGGTGTCAGTATTGAAAGATGAGTTGAGCCACTCGTGGTAGGTGGCCTGCTCCACGAAGTGATCGCCGGTGGGGTTGCCCTCGAGATCGGCGGTCTCAGTGATCAGCGTATGGCAGCCGGCGCAGGTGCCGGCATTGCTCAGGTGCTCGCCGTAGAGCGGCTCGTAGCCCACGAAGCCCAGCATCGGCGAACCGAAGAGCGGTGCATCCCCTGGACCACCGTGCGGGCCGTAGAGAATACCCGTGGTCTCGAACTTCAGGTTCCCGCTGAAGAGCAGGCCCAGGCTATCGGGCTTCTGCATGTGGCAGGCCAGGCAGCTCACCCCATCGAGGGCGATTGGATCCTGCACGAGTTCCGCGATGCTGAATGGGCCAGCGCCCATGAGGTGCTTGTCGTAGCGGCCCATCGGGGCGTGGCAGCTGGTGCATTTATCCTCCAGTGCGGCCTGGTTCCCCGGATTCACGCTCACCTCGTGGCTCACCTTGGCGCGCCAGAAGGGATCGCGCGCGCTATTGCCCATCATGCTGCTGCGCCACGCATCGATCGGGTTCACGTCGTTGCCATTGCCATCGCGGTTCGCGAACACGGGTCCGATGTTGTCCGGACCATGGCAACCGTAACAATCGCCGCTGGCGCGGAAGAAGTTGTTGGCGCCGCTGGCCAGGCCCTGTCCGCCTCCACGGAAGGCATCGATCTCGGCTTGGGAATGATAGGCCGCCGCCTTGGGCAACTCATCGCGGTTCCAGGCCACTAATACGGCCACGATGCCGATGATGCCGACCAAGGCCAAAGTGCGCAACGAAAGAGTCCGGAGATGGTTCATGTTTCCACGCTTGCAGGGCGGGCAAGATAACGGGGGGCCATGCAGCATGCTTGACAGACCTCTGCCCACTGCTGGAAACGAAAGAACCTCGGCTCAGGTCGCGCTTACTCGCGATCAGCTGCCGCGCTGACCGCCACGGCGCACCGTGGCGGCTTTGGGGGCGCCGCTGGAGGCGGGCTTCACCTTGGCGGCGGTGTCGGCCTTCTTCTTCGCGGCCTTCTCCACGGTCTTCTTCTCTGGTGCGGCCTCCTTGTGCTCGGCTTCCTTTTCCTTGGCTTCTTCGGCCTTCTTTTCGAACTCGCCGGCCTTCAGCAGCTGTGCGTACCAAGTGAAGAGCTTGCGCACATCGCTCGCGTAGATGCGGCTGCGATCGGCGGTGGGCAGGGCCTTCAGCAACGCGTCCCAAAGCGCGTTCTCGTCGCTCTTGGGATCGATGGCTTCGCCCTTGTTGTTGGCCTCGTACAGCTTGGCAAGCACGTCCTTCAGCAGCACGTCATCGCCGGTGGTGAACATGCTGATCTCATCGAGGCTGCTCACCTTCACGCTGAGCGGCACCGGCGTGCGCTTGCCATCGATGAGTGATTCGGTGATGATGGCTTGGCGCCCTTGCGCCACGACGCGGTGCAAACCAGGCTTGCCCGCTACGGTGATGATCTTGCTGAGGTCCATTGTGGGGGCAAACTTACTGAGCCGGTGATGAAGAAACGGACACTTCGGACAAAGGACCGGCGTGGGTAAAAGGGTGAA
>DAORNP010000106.1:0-2533 GCA_035441065.1 Flavobacteriales bacterium
CAAGGCCTTGCGGCGCGTTGCATTGCGTGACGAAGGAACTCACCGTGAGCAGGTAGCATACCAAACCGTTGTTAGCGCTGCCCGATGGGAGCACATGGGCATAGTAGGTGCCCGCTGCGGCATTCGTGTAATTGATGTTCTCGCTGGTGGTGCCGCTGTTCTGCGAGATGGCGAGCTGATTCCCTGCGCTGTTGAGCAAGCGCAGATTGAAGTTGGCGGGCAGGTTGGTCAGGCTCAGGTTGATGGTACTTGTCGCTGAGATAGTGAAGCCGAAATAATCATTGTCGTTGGCAGGACTGATAAGTGCGTTGATGCTCGCTGGCAAGGTGATGGCGGTTACCGCACCCGTGCTGTTGTTAGGCTCGTGGGGATCGGTGCAGGGCGCTGGCGTGGTGAAAACGCGGCTGATGCTGTAGGCTGAGCTGCTCGCGCCGCACACGCTGAGCACTTGGAACTCATAGGTCGTTTCCTGCGTGAGCCCCGTGAGGTTATAGGTGGTTCCGGTGAGCCCGGTAACCGTGGTCCAAGTGCCGCTGCTGGTGGGCTTCCAGCGCAGGGTGTAACTGGCCAGGCCGAAGTTGGCCCAGCCCAAAGTGGCGCTCACAGCAGTGAGATTGGTGACCGTGAGCGGTTCGGGTGGATCGCAGCTGGTGCCGCACTGTGCCAGGCAGCTCGCGCTGTTCACACGATTGATGATGAGCGCCTTGGGCTGCGGTCCGAAGCCGAGCGCCAGGTTGATGCCCGTGCCGCCGATCAAATGGCAATAGCTCATCACCGTGCCGCCTCCCGCTGGCAGTCCGGCATTCGCGCAAGAACCCTCAGAGTAACCGGCCGTTGGTCCGCAACCATCGATCGCGGTGCCGTTGCCGTTCCATGAGCAATTATGCGTGTGCGGGCTGCCCAGGTTGTGGCCGGTCTCGTGTGTCACCACCATCACGCTCCAACTGTACGTGGGAACGTTGCTGTAATTGGCATCAATGCCGCTGTACGCCATGCGCGCACTGGTGCTGCTGCAGATCGAATTCAGCCATGCAACGCCGCCGTAATTGCCATAATCGAGCAGGTGCGCGAGGTTGCCGTTGAAGCTGGTGCGCACCGTTCCGAACTGGTTCAGCCGTCCACCGCTGCTGGTGGCATCATAGGGGCTCGGCGTGTTCCACACGAAAATCTCTGATAGCTGCACCTGCACACCATCGTTGTTGAAGAGCGTTGCCATCTGATTGAAGAGCCCCGTGAGGTAAGTGGTGACATTGGCCACGCTGCTGCCCTTGTTCAAGTAGATCTCGTGCGCCGCTTCCCAGTAAATGTTCACGCAGCGGATGGTCTTCTGCCCAGCGCGCGGGCGATAGTCCTCTTCCATCAAGGTGCCGGGCGCTTCCATAGTGCCGCACGCATGGCCGCGCCGCTCACGCACGTCGCGATCGTTGTAGAGCACATGGCGTCCTTCTGCATCACCTTCCAATGGGCCTAGCACGCGACTGCCATCTGCGCCTCCGATGAGGCCCATGACCTGATCGGGGAAGATGCTGATCGCGGCCAAGGAGCCGGGCACGTTGCGCACCACGCCCCTGTAGTGCAATCCCAGGTCCACCTCTTCCCTGCCGCCGGACGACAACGATACCTGGAACCCTGCTGCGAAGATGTCCGTGCGCACCAGATCGATCACCTCCGTGCCATTTGGGCCGTCCAGTTCCAAGGCGATGTGCTCCTGCGGCGCAGAAACCAACTGTGCGGCGGCGGCGGCATCGAAGCGCAGCACCGTGGCCTCGCGCAACGCATCGGTCCAAAGCGCTGTTGTCTCACTTGTCCTTGAAATCCGCTCGAACAGGCTCACCGGTGCAAAGGCTTCCCCTCGTTGGCGCGCCTCGTTCACACGTTCCTCCACGAAACGATCCTGCGCGAATGCTGCGTTGGCGAACAGCGCGAGCCATAGGGAGGCGTAACGACTAAGGCGCATGGGCAATGGGGTTATGTTGCCAAAATACAGGGAGCGCATCCGACATGGATCGTTCCCCTCGACCAATGCCAACAGCCAATCGGCGATCCAGTTCTAAGCCCCGTTGCGCTTCTCCACCGGCACACTCATGCGCGCCTTGGCCATCTGCACCAGTTTCTTCATCCGGTGGTAAGCGGCCAGCTGCTTGTTGTAGCGCTTCAGGTCGCTGGGATCGAGCTGCTCCACGTGCAGCAGATCCATCTTGTCCGCGAGGTCATTGATCTTCACGCGGATGGCCAAAGAGTCCTCCACCACGCGGTCGATGTATTGCTCGTAGGTCTCATCAGGCCTGCGGGTGATTGCTTCCAGCGCCTTCAGCACGCGCGGCTGGAATCCCTTCTTCTCCAGATCGGCGATGGTGAGGTCCGATCGCTCCAGCACATCGTGCAGCGCGCCCAGCACCTGCTCATCGAATTCGTGGCCGCGCATCATCACACGCATCACGTGCAGGATGTAGGGCTTGCCGAAACGATCGGTCTGGCCCTTGTGAACCTTGGCGGCAAGGCGGATGGCGGTCTCCAGCAGGTGGTCCATGAC
>DAORNP010000106.1:2570-2797 GCA_035441065.1 Flavobacteriales bacterium
AGAGGGTTGGCTCAGAATGAAGCGGGGCTTCCCGCAATGAGAAGCCCCGTTCACAAGCGATTCAAAGGGTTCAGCGCACCAGCGGCACGCGCAAGGTGGTACGCTGCTCACCGTTGCTCAGCCGCACGAACCACACCCCGTTCGAGAGGCCATCGACTGGCAGCACAGCGCGGTCGGCGGTCATGCGACGGTCGAGCACCACACGGCCGGTGGCGTCCACCAGTTCA
>DAORNP010000106.1:2911-3204 GCA_035441065.1 Flavobacteriales bacterium
TCAGCTCAACGGTGATGTCAGTCGTGCTCACATCGCTGCATAGGCCATCTGTCACCGAGAGCACCACGGTATAAGTGCCCGGCACCGTGAAGGTGTGCGTTGGATTCTGCTCCGTGCTGCTGGCGCCATCGCCGAAGCTCCAGAAGTACTCGCCCGTAGCGCTGCCCGACTCGAAGTTCACCGGTGTGTTCACGAGCACGGATTCCGGCGCGCCGATGATGCTCGCCACTGGACCGTTGTTCCCGATGGTGATGCCCTCGCTCACCCAGATGCAGCCATTGGCATCTGTGATC
>DAORNP010000106.1:3298-11593 GCA_035441065.1 Flavobacteriales bacterium
GGCAGCATGTCGATAATGCCGTCGGCCGCATCTGCGCAGCTGGCGTTCATGGCATCGGCTTGTGCTTCGAGCACGAAAGGCGCGCTGATCGTGAACTCGCTGTAAAGACCTGGGCAGGCACCTGCGCTCAAGCTCACCGTGTAGCTGCCGGCATCGAGGCCCGTGATGATGGCAACGCCTTCCGCGACGCCCATCTGCGTGAGCAGCACATCGCCGTCGCCATTGTACCACGTGATGTCGTGCGGACCGCCTTGCACCACGATGGTGGCTTCGCCGTTGGGCGTTCCGCCGCAAGTGGCATCCTCGGTGTAGAGCAGAGCAGGCGCCGTTGCGTGGATCATGAAGCGCGCCACGGATGCATCAGCGGCAGCATCGAGCTGGAAGCTGTAGCTGGCGCCGTTGTTCATCGGTGTGATCGCACCGGTCACGAGATCCTCCAATGTGATGCAGCTGAGGCCGAGATCCCCTTGCTCATTGAGTGTGATGGTGTACTGGCCGGTAACGCCCGCGTTCACGCTAACAGGAATGCTTAGACCTTGTGCGATGCCGCCATGCGCGTTGATCGCGATCATGGTGCCGTTCGGTGCCAGCGTGGCGATCTGCGGCGCTGTGGGCGCGGCGAGCACGAACTTCTGCACATCGCTGGCATCGAGACCTGGCGTGCCTTCGTGGAAGACGATCGCGGCTTCATCGCTGAAGGTGTTGATGCCGCTGGTGATGCGCAGGCGCAGCGCAGGCACCGTGTTCTGCTCAAGGCCGCCGAACAGGCCACCGCTGTTGTCGTTCACCTTGTGGCTCTCCTCCACGGTGGTGGTCACCGCCGGTCCCGATGCTTTAAGGAAGAAGCCCTGCATGCTCTGGATGGTGTTGGTGGCTCCGTTCGTTCCGAAGTTCAAGCCGATGTCCCACACGGCCGTGTTTCCGTTCGCCGGGTTGTAGTAGGTGATGTAATCCTCCACATCGGCGCCGCGATTGATCTGATCGAAGGCGATCGCGCTGGGCAGCGGATTGGCCACCAGGTTCCAGCCATCAACTAAGGCTTCGCCCGTGTTGGTATAGGTCATCGGGAGCGTAATGGGCGTCGTGGCGATCACGGGAGCGTTGTTCTCCAGGTCAATGGTGAAGGCATAGGTGGTATCCAGATTCGTTCCGCACCAGACAGCGAAACCCTGGCCTGGAATGAGATTCTGGTTCTGGCTGCTCACGCCGATCAGACCATCGTTCACGTTCGCCCCGGTATTGATCTCATCATACCAGCGGATGCTGGGCCAGAAGATGCCGCTTCCAGGCGGATCGTAGAAGTTGGGGTATTGCGAGCCAGGATAGCCAGCCGTGAAGAAGTCGTCCTGCCAGTGCACCACGCGACGGTTCTGTATCGGACTGCCAAGCAGGCGCCAGTTCGTATTGCCTGCAGGGATGTATCGTTCGATCTTCAGATTACCGGTAGCTGGCCGTGGGCGCGACAGGCCCAAGGCGGCCGGTGTAGGTGGCCGTGCTGCGCAACACCACGTTGGCCCCGGTGCAATCGAAGTTGCCATCGTCCACGTGAAGGGTGCCGCGGATGTGCATGTTCCCCGTAACGGTGACACCGGTGCTCATCCCCGACCTGAAATCCCAGAAGCTAGCTGTACCACCCAGAGCGAGTGTGGCGCTCGTGCCCTCCGTGATCCGGAACTCGCTGTTGTCAGCGGCGTTCAGCGTGCCGTTGATCGTACTGGTACCGGCGGTGGATTTAATCCATCGGTTGGCATCGATGTTCAAGTTGGCTCCGCTCTGCACCGTGAGCGACTTGATCGTGGTGTTGGCGTCAACGGTTACTGCATCGCCGGTCTGAACAACCATGTCAGACTGCTGGGCCTGCCGTTCCACTGGGAGTATCGCTCCAGATAGGGTCGTTCACATTGCCCGTGGCGCGGCTGTAGTAGGTATCGACGGCATCGGTGGTTACCGAGATGGTGTTGCTGTAAACGGCCGAAGCGCAGCCGCCAGTGGCACGTACGCGGTAGTGGTAGGTGGTGGCTCCCAACAGGCCGGTCAAGCTCTCGGAAGTGGCACTGCCCGCATCGAAGCCGTCGTAGCCGCCCACATAGCTGAAAGCACGGCCGGTCACCAGGACATCATCCATGTTCGATGCTCCTCCCGCTGCGACCGTACCGTTGTTCACGCTGGTATTGCTGGTCATGACCCAGCGCAAGAAGATCTGACCCTGATCCGCGCATGCAGCGGGCAACGAGAGTGCATTCAAGGCGCCTGTCGTGTAGTTGTCCGCAACGGTGATCGCTCCGCCGGATACATCGACCCAAGCACCTCCGGTGCCGATGCGGTATTGCAGCTTGAAATCGCGCGGGCCCGTATTGCTGCTCCGCTGCTTCGACGACACTTTGATGTCGCCGTAGCCGGTGGTCTCGAGTTCGACCTGCCAGTACTTGGTGCCATCGCCTCCGTTCCAGCCATCGGCACGTGCGGTGAGCCCGCCATTGCCTGCACTGTTGAAGGTGAGGTTCGCAGCGCCCACGGCGGTGAGTGTCTTTGCGGCGTTCGCAGCGATCCCGCCATCAGCGATGTTGTCGTTAGTGGCCGCAGGGAAATTCCAGAGCACCACATCGGTGGTGGCTGGTTCCATGAAATCACTGTAGCGGCTCACATCAAGGAAGTAGGTCGTTGCCCCGATGTTGCTCCAGTTGGCATCGAAGCCGCTGGTGGAGATGTTCGTGCCGGCAGTGGCCACGGGATCCACGGTGGTCTCGTCGTCGTTCACGGTAATGATGTGCGCGTTGTTCGCGCCGATGGATGGCGTGCCATCACCACCGCTGATGCCGGTGATAGTGAGGATCACGTTCTCGCTGCCATTGCACAGCGCGTCATTGTCCAGCGTCACGGTGCAATTCTGGTTGCTGCCATCGTTCGCAGGGAACACCACCGGTGTGGTGAACGACGTGATGCGACCCGTTGCACCGCTCGCGCTGATGGTGACACTGGTGGCGTTGCTCACGCTGAAGTTGGTGATGGCCAACGCGAGGTTCGCAGTGCCGCTGTTCTCGGCTGCGCTGCTGCTGGTGCTGATGAATTGAACACTGGTGCTCAGGCTCGCGAACGTGGCGGTCACTGAGATGTCGTCAACGGCGATTCCCTGAGAACTACTGCCCGTTGTATTCAAGTTCCAGCGCAAGTAGAAGTCACTGCTTGGTGCAATGCTGAGGCTCGTGATGTTGAACGCAGAGACGTTCACGGTGGTAAGCGGTGGATTGAACTGATAAGCGCTTGCCCCTGTAGGGAAGCTCGACGTTGCAACATCACCAGCGGTGACGGCTGTCCAATTGGTGCCATCCAATGAGTAGAAGAACTGAATGGAGGCAGCAGCCGTGTTCACACGGTAGCGCTCAGCGTTGTAGCTGATGGACAGATTCGTGATGTTCGTGGCACCGGTGTTTCGGAAATAACCGATCACGCTGTTAGGACTAGCGAAACTGCCGGAAGTCATGGCGCCTACTGCGCGCTCCGAAGTCGTGGTCCCCCAGTTGTATGTTCCTCCAGTTGTGGGAGAACCTGAGGAGGACTGCTGAGTAAGGGTTGTGGAGGCACCGGCCCAAGTCGGGGTCGCGGTGCTTGCTGCCATCCTCCAGTTCGAGGGCAAGGTCGTGGTGGCGGCCATTCCATCGAAATTCTGGGTAACGGGTGTTGCATTCGGCACACTCGTTTGGGCTTGAGCGCCAGACACGGTCACTCCTAACAGCGAAGCGAGTGCGGCGCACTGAAGCGTAACATACTTCCTCATATCACGGGGTTTTGGGTACCGGCAGGGCAGCCGGTCGGGGTTCATTTTCGGGACCGCCAAGGTAGATCCGTGGGTGCTTCCATTCCGGGATGTTCATTCATTCCGCATAAGGGCCTGAGCGATGGTGGCCTTAAAACGCATCGCGGCCCCTCCGTTCCCGGAGGGGCCGCGCCCGTTTAGTTGCTGTTTATCAGGGACTAGCGCACGATCACCACAGGCACGGTGCGGCTGTCTTCGGTATTGCTCACGCGCACGTACCAGATGCCGCTGGCGAGGTCGTTGGCGGGCACCGTCATGCGGCCCACTTGTCCGGCCACGCGCTGTTGCTTCCATACCTGTCCGGCCTCGTTGATCAGTTCCAGGGTGAGTGGGTGCTTGTCGTCGAAGCCGTGCTCGATCACCAAATGATCGCCAGCCAGCCAGCCGCGCATCACGGTAATGGGCTTCGCTTCGGTTACGCCGGTGCTCAGCTCAACGGTGATCGTGACCGTGCTGGTGCTGGTGCAATAGCCGTTGCTGGCGGTGAGCACCACATTGTACGTACCGGGCGCATCGTAGCTGTGCTCGGGTGCTTCTTCGTCGCTGGTATTGCCGTCACCGAAATCCCAGCTCTGCTCAATTGCATCGCTGGTTGAGTTGATGAAGATCACGGGTTGGCCCACGGCTACGGAGAGGCTCACAGCGCTGGCCCCGGCCACGGGTGCATTTCCAGAGCCCACGGTTACCTCTGCCGTCACGATGCAGCCATTCGCATCGGTGCCGGTGGCGGTGAATACGCCTGCTTGCGCTGGACGCTCGATGCCGGTTGCGCCATCGCTCCAGCTCACTTCAAAAGGCGCGGTTCCGCCCACGATGGTGAGACTGATCAGGCCGTCCTCGATGCTCGGGCAGCTGGCATCAACCACTTCTGCTTCGGCTTGCATGGCAGCCGGCTCTCCGATATTGAAGGAACCGATCAGGTTAGTGCAGCCGAGGTAGCCTTCAACGGTGATCTCGTATGCGCCTGCGGGCAGGTCGTTGATGGCAATCGTGCCATTCGCTGCGATTGCACTGCCGACCACTTGGCCCATGTCGTTGTACACGGTCACGTCGGCAGCGCCCTCAGCGAGAACGACCTCGGCGCCTCCGTTGGCTTGGCCGTGGCACAGGGCATCCATTGCAACAACCGGCACCGGAGCACTAGCGTGGATCAGGAAGCGAGGCGCATCGGCATTGGCGCCAGCCGTTGCGCTGAAACTGTAGGCTGTGCCTTCTTCCAAGGCGGTGAAGGTGCCGGTGACAAGGTCTTCCAGGCGGATGCAGGTGAGGCCCACTTGCTCGATGCCTGTTGCGGCAAGGGTGTAGGTGCCGGTTACCGGGGTATGAATGAGCACAGGGATCTGGATCGCGCTGTTGAACGCACCATAGGCATTGATGGCCAGGTTCACGGCATCGGCCGTGGTGCCGATGCGCGGGGCCTCCGGATGGCCGAAATTGAATTTGGGCACATCGTTGTTCGTGAACGAGGGCTCGCCGGTGGTGAACACGACGACGGTCTCGTCACTGAAGGTGTTCAAACCGCTGGCAATACGCAGGCGCAACAGGTCTGGAGCCTGTTCGCTGCCACCGAAGAAACCGCCGCTGTTACCGGACACCTTTGCGCTCTCGCTCACGGTGGTGGTCACATTGGATCCGGTGGCCTTCAGGTAGAAGCCCTGCATGCTTTGGATGGTATTGGTGCCGCCATTATTCCCAGCATTCAAGCCAATGTCCCAAGTGGCCATGTTGCCCGTGGCCGGGTCGAAGTAGGTCACGTAGTCCTCCACATCAGCGCCGCGCGCGATCTGATCGAATGCGATAGGGGGTTGGCCACCAGGTTCCAGCCATCGGTTGAGGGGTTGCCCGTGCTGGTGTAGCTCATGGGCAGTGCTATTGGGGTGGCCGCGATCACAGGCGTATTGTTCTCCAGATCGATGGTGAACGCGGTGGTTGTGTTCAGGTTCGTTCCGCACCACGCCGCGAAGCCTTGACCAGGCACCAGGTTCTGGTTCTGGTTGGCCACACCTACAAGGCCATCGTTGACATTGGCGCCGGTGTTCGTCTCATCGTACCAGCGGATGCTGGGCCAGAAGATGCCGCTGCCGACGGGGTCGAAGAAATTGGGGTATTGCGAGCCCGGATAGCCCGCAGTGAAGAAGTCATCCTGCACGTGCACCACGCGACGACCCTGGATAGGGCTGCCGATCAAGCGCCAGTTGGTCCTGCCTGCTGGGATGAAGCGCTCCATGCGCATGTTGCCCGTGTAGCTCGCCGAGCCAGCCACGGGTCCCAACCTGCCCGTGTAGGTGGCCGTGCTGCGCATCACCACGGGGTTGCCCGTGCAATCGAAGTTGCCGTTCTGCAGCAACAAGGTGCCTCGCATCTGAACAGTCCCGGTCACCGTGGTACCGCCGGCGGCATTCACGGTTAGGTCCCAGAAGCTGGTCGGACTCGCCAACGAGAGGGTTTTCGCGCCACCTCCCGCGATTGCGAATGTGCTATTGTCATTGGCGGTGAGCGTACCGTTGATGGTGGCAGCGGAGCCATTCATGGTGAATGCGCTGCCACTGGCGAGTACCAGGGTGCCACCCGCATCCACAGTAAGGCTTCCTACACTATTGGATGCGTTATTGGTTACCGTATGCCCGTTCTGCACAACCATGTTGTTGGCTGTGGTGAACGTGACAGCGCCCGGCGCTGGCAAACCCGAAGGCGTGGTGCTCCAAATGGCGTCGCTCACGTCGCCGGTTGCCCGGCTGTAATAGGTGCATCCTCCCACGGTAAGCGTCACATCGGCAGAGCGTGTGCAGCCATTGCCCGAGTGCGCAGCGGTGACGGTGTAAGTTGAAGTGCTTGCAGGAGTCGCTGTTACCGTGGAACCGGTCGTGCCGCTTAGGCCAGTGGCAGGGCTCCAGGTGTAAGTGACCGTGCTGTTGTAGGTGAAGGTGATGCTCCAGCTCGCAACGGAGCCACCATCCTGGTTGGCATCGTCACGGATGAGCAGCCTCCAGGCGCCGTTGAAATCGCCGGTGAACAGCGAAAGGCTAGGACTGGCTTGCGTTAGTGAGCTTGGGCCAGGTGAGGTAGGCCAATTGTCGGGAGTGCCTATGTTGGTAGGTGCGTAAATGCCCGATGTAATCTGCGCTGCATCCGGCAACATCCATGATCAGCAGGGTCACACCAGGTGAATTCAGATTGGGGTCACCACCGACATCGCTCATCAGGATCACATTCGTGCCAGTGGGAGATTGGAGCAGAATGTCCAAATCGTCCGGATAAGAGTGAATCACTCCATTCAGGGTCACGCTTTCCACCGTGACGCCGCTGGTGGGCAGGCCGCTCGCTGATACATTCCAAGGGTAGATCGAGCCATCATTCGCACCTGATGTGCTCACCGTGCTCGGACCTCCGGTGCTGCTGAACGTGACGCGCGTGGTCGTGGTGCTCGAAGCCGATGCGGTCAAGTCAATACTGGAGCCATCGCAGATGCTGGCGCTGGGCGGAACGATGCTGGGGACCGTGGGCAGGCCACCGGGCACGTGGAAATTGTCGAACAACGCGCTCTCACCGTTATCCCCATCGTGGTTCCACAAGCACCCGATGATGGGTAAGCTGGTGCCAGTGTAATTGGCATCGACCGCAGAACCAGCTGAAGTTGCTGCCGTGAGCGGGTTGCCGAATTGGGTATTGCCGTTGTCGCGGTAGAAGAGGCTCCAAGTATTGGTGGAAGGCACATACGTCACGCGCACATCGAGGTAGTCATTGGCGAAGTCGCCGGCCTGAATGATGGTGGCGAGGTTAGCATCCGCATCCAAGCCGCCGTTGTAGCGCACCAAGCGCACACGGTCCATGTTGCCTACTTCGCCGAGCACCACCGCATAGCCCTGGCCCAAGGTGAGGTTTGCGTTGGAACCAGCCAGCACCACGGCCATGCCGTCCTCACCGGAATCGAAGCCGCTGAGTTCACCCTCGCTTTCGCTCTGCCTGAAGCTAAAGGCCCATGTGAGTGTGCAGTTGTTCTGATTGAGCGTGGTGTTGTAGGTGCCTGGTGTGGCCTGTGCCACATACTGGCGATTGTTGCCCATACCCGTCCGTTGCAGCCTCAACCGGCTCCCGTTGATGGATGCCCCGCCCCCCCCTGTCTCCGTCTCCGTCCATCCGCCGCCAACAGTGTTGCTGTTGGCCCGGTTGAATCGATCAACGACCTCTTGGGCGGTGCCCAAAGAAGCCGATGAGAACAGGAGGATAGCGGCAAGAAGCCGGCTACTCCTGCACGCGGTCTTGATAGCGGCTTGAGTTCGCATGTGATTGGTAGGCTTGCGTTCCATGATTCGGACTGTCCGGAGAGTTTGTTTCGGAGCGGGCCTTCAAACGCGATGAGTCCCACCCAGGTTTCGATGAATCACAATTCCGGGTTGCCGACCTCGAATCGGCAACACGTTCAACGCCACGCCCTACATTCGCCCCCGCATCGGAAGGACCGGTGCGCGCCCCCAGCGCCC
>DAORNP010000106.1:11603-12697 GCA_035441065.1 Flavobacteriales bacterium
AGCTTTTCCCCGTGACGGGAGTCACGGATGACCTGTCCAGGCGCCTTCCCCAGCGAAGCATTGAACGCCGGACCCGGTTGACGGGGCGAATCACAGAAACACCAGACCGGTGCGTTCGGGGTCAATGACCCGCGCACACCATAACACCTTGACGCCGAGGCATTGGCGCATTACCATGGAACGTATCACGTTCAACGATTTAGGGCTCATCGAGCCCATCCTGAAAGCCCTCAATGAAGAAGGCTACACCCATCCCACCCCCATTCAGCAACAAGCCATCCCGCACTTGGTGAAGGGGAGCGACCTGCTGGGCTGTGCGCAAACCGGCACCGGGAAAACCGCCGCCTTTGCCATTCCCATCCTCCAGGAGTTGAGCGCACGGCCCCAATCCGGCAAACGCGCCATCAAGTGCCTCATCCTCACCCCTACACGAGAGCTAGCCATCCAGATTGGCGAGAGCTTCGCCGCCTACGGCCGGCATCTTGGGCTGAAGCACACCGTGATCTTCGGTGGCGTGGGCCAGAAGCCTCAGACCGATGCCTTGCAGCGCGGGTTGGATATCGTGGTGGCCACCCCCGGCCGCCTGCTCGACCTGATGCAGCAGGGCTTCGTTCACCTGAACGGCTTGGAGATCTTCGTGCTCGACGAGGCTGATCGCATGCTCGACATGGGCTTCATCCACGACGTGAAGAAGGTCATCGCCAAGCTGCCCGCCAAGCGCCAGACCCTCTTCTTCAGCGCCACCATGCCGCCCGAGATCGCCAAGCTGGCCAACAGCATCCTCACCAACCCGGTGAAGGTTGAAGTGGCACCGGTGAGCAGCACCGCCGATACCATCGATCAGCGCATCTACTTCGTTGACCGCACGGACAAGAACAAGTTGCTCTTGAGCCTGCTTGAAGGATCAGCCATCCGCGAAGCACTTGTCTTCACCCGCACCAAGCACGGCGCCAACAAAGTGGCCAAGGTGCTCACGCAGGCCGGATTCCTCGCTGAAGCCATCCACGGCAACAAGAGCCAGACCGCCCGCCAGAATGCACTTAAAGGCTTCAAGGAAGGCAAGCTCCGCGCCCTGGTGGCCACCGACATCGCCG
>DAORNP010000106.1:12953-13217 GCA_035441065.1 Flavobacteriales bacterium
GCGCGAGCCGCGCCAGCCCCGTGGACCCGGCCGCAATGGCCAGCAGCGCGGCGGCCAGCAGCGCCAACCACGTGAACAGGGCGCCCAGCGCCAGGGCGAGCGCCAGTCCCAGCCCCGTGAACGCTCGCGCGGTGGTGAGCAGCGCAACCGCCAGCAGGGCGAGCGCCAGCGTTCGGAGCCCCGCCCAAGCGGACAACAGCGCCGGGAGAACAAGCCGCAGCGCGAGCCCCGAGATGGAGAGCGCACCAACCGTGCGCAGCGCCC
>DAORNP010000107.1:0-2450 GCA_035441065.1 Flavobacteriales bacterium
GCTGCGTTTCAACAACGAAACCGAACCCTGGATCGCTGTGGTGGGACTGCTTGATGGCACCCCCTATGAGATCTTCACCGGCAAGGCCAACGGCGGCTTTGAGCTGCCCAAATGGGTCACGGAAGGTTGGGTGGTGAAACGGCGCGACGAGCAGCGCGGGAAGAACCGATATGATCTGGAGTACGCCGATGATGATGGCTACCGCGTAACCGTGCAGGGCCTCAGCCGCACTTTCAATCCCGAGTTCTGGAACTACGCCATCCTCATCAGCGGCATGCTGCGCCAAGGCATGCCCGTACCGCAGGTGGTGGACGTGGTGGCCAATTTGCACCTGTATGACGCGACGCTCAATACCTGGAAGAACGGTGTAGTGCGCGCTCTCTCGCGCTACATCCCCGACGGCACTCAAGCCTTGGGTCGAAAGTGCCAGGAATGTGGCGATGCGGAAGGCCTGTACTACGAGGAAGGGTGCTTGAAATGCCGAAGCTGCGGGGGGACGAAGTGTGGGTAGTGGGTACGACCCGCTCTTAATGGGCTGCTCTATGAAGCCCCCAAGTTCCTTCACCGCTTCAACCCGTTACCCCCCTCGTACCACAGCACGCTCGCCAGCTCCACGCTGCTGGCCAGTGCCAGCAGCCCGATGGCCCGGCGAGGCCAGGTGGAAGAAGTCGCGGAAGAGCGGCATTGACCAGCGCGAGCAGCATGACCACCGTGCCGGCGAGGATGCCACGAAGCAGGGCGTTTGGGTAGCGCAGGGGATTGAAGAGGGAATGCTCGAAGGAGCGGGTGACGTGCGTGAGGGCGATGTTGGCCACCACGGGGGCCATGCACACCATACAGGTTCCGTGATACCCGCTGATCTAGGCCATGCAAACGCAACAGCCGGTGCCATGGAAAGTGGCGTGCTTGATCTGACCTTCATCATCTTATTGCAGACATACTTGTCCGAATTTCGCCGCCATGTGGCAACGGCAGGTGCTGGTGGCCTTGCTTGCAGCCTTTGCTGCGGGCAGTTGGTTCGCCTACCGCGGCGCGGAAGGGGCTGAGCCCGCCACGGACGTGGTACGGCAAGGCCTGCACGTGTGGCAGGCGCGCAATTGCGTGAGCTGCCACCAACTATACGGGCTGGGCGGCTACATGGGGCCCGATCTCACCAACACGCACGGCGACAAGGGCGAAGCGCGCATCCGGACGTTTGTGCGCTACGGCACGGGACGCATGCCGGCGCACGCCATGAGCGAAGCGGAGCTGGACGCCCTGGTGGCCTTCCTCGGCTGGGTCGATCGCTCGGGACAGAGCCGTGTTCCTGAGAGCGCCGTGCATTGGACAGGCACCTATCAGCTTCCGCCGCCATGACGCGCACCACCCGTTGGCATATCGCTGCCGCGCTCGTGCTCCTGCTCCTCGCGCTACTGTTCGGCGTGCTCGCCGCGCTCGCGTACCTGTTGCCGGCAGTGAGCGATGCCCTGCCATTCCAGCAGCTCCGGCCCACGCATGTTTCCGCCGCACTTTTCTGGATCATCACGGGTGCCACGGCCGGTGTGCTGCATTACAAGGATGAGGTCTTCGGTCAACGCTCCAGCAGGCACCTGCACACGGGCTTCCTGGCCATCTGGCTGGCCACCATCGTGGCCGTCTTCGCTGCATACGCAATGGGGCGTTTCGGTGGGCGCGAGTACTGGGAGTTCCCTCCCCTGCTCGCCGCTCCTCTCCTGCTTGCGTGGCTCCTGCTCATGGTCCACTACTTCCGCGCATGGCTCCGTCGTTCGCCGGATCCGCCGCTCTATGTGTGGATGTGGACCACGGGCATCGTCTTCTTCCTCATCACCTTCATCGAGCAGAACCTCTGGCAGATCCCGTGGTTCCGGGAGACCTACATGCGCGAGATCACCGTGCAGTGGAAGTCGAACGGCGCCATGGTGGGCGCATGGAACCAGATGATCTACGGATCGGCGCTCTACCTCATGACGCGCATCAGCGGCGATGAGGGGATCGCGCGTGGGCCCAAGGTCTTCGCGTTCTGGTTCCTCGGCCTCTCGAACCTGATGTTCAATTGGGGCCACCACATCTACAACGCGCCCACCGCAGGTTGGATCCGGCACCTGGCCTACGGCATCAGCATGGCCGAATGGGTGCTCTTCATCAACATCATCCAAGGCTTCAAGGCGAAGCTCGCCGAGCACCGCAGGCACAAGCACCTCACCACGTACCGCTTCCTGGTCGCGGCCGAGTTCTGGGTCTTCCTCAATCTCTTCCTCGCCTTGCTCATGTCAATCCCGGCGATCAACCGCTACACGCACGGCACGCACATCACCGTGGCCCATGCCATGGGCGCCACCATCGGCATCAACACCATGATCCTGCTCGGCTCCATCAGCTGGATGCTTCGGTACGACGAGCGGGCCCGCGACCATCGTTGGATGGAGCGGGCGCGCCTGTTCACCATGGGC
>DAORNP010000107.1:2644-4552 GCA_035441065.1 Flavobacteriales bacterium
GTGTTGAAGGTTCCATGCGTCGTCCAATCAGTGCATCATGAAGGACAAGAGCAAGGTCATGGAATTGCCGGAGGCCGCCACGGCCCCGCCACGCAGCGCCTTGGTGGAGGAGATCCTGCGCCTGAAGCGCGAGCGCAATGCCGTGATCCTCGCCCACTATTACCAGACGCCGGAGATCCAGGAGCTCGCCGACGTGATCGGTGACAGTCTCGCCCTCGCGCAGGCGGCTGACCGGAGTAAGGCCGATGTGATCCTCTTCTGTGGCGTTCACTTCATGGCCGAGACCGCCAAGATCCTCAACCCGGACCGTACCGTGCTCGTGCCTGATCTGGCAGCGGGCTGCTCGCTGGCCGATGGCGTCCCCGCGCCAGCGTTCGCGGCCTTCCTCGATCAGCATCCCGACCACCTGGTGGTGAGCTACATCAACTGCAGCGCAGCGGTGAAAGCGATGAGCGACATCATCTGCACCAGCAGCAATGCCGTGCGCGTGGTGAACAGCCTGCCTGTGGAGCGCCCCATCATCTTCGCTCCTGACAAGCACCTGGGAGCCTATGTCCAGCTCGTCACTGGAAGGCGCATGCTGTTGTGGGACGGAAGCTGCGAGGTGCACACGGCCATCAGCCGCGACAAGCTGAAGCTGCTGATGGGGAAGCATCGAGAGGCGAAGCTCATCGCACACCCGGAATGCCCGGCGGAGATTCTGGCCGAAGCGGATCATATCGGTTCCACCGCTTCACTGCTCGCATTCGTGCAGCGCGATCCGGGCCAGCTCTTCATCGTGGCCACCGAGGCGGGCATCCTGCACAACATGCGCAAGGCAGTCCCGGAGAAGACACTGATTCCGGCACCAGCCTTTGCGGATAACACATGCGCATGCAGCGAATGCCCATACATGAAGCTGAACACGCTGGAGAAGGTGCGCGATGCACTGCTGCACATGCGCCCGGAAGTGACCCTGCCGGAAATGGTACGCCTCGGCGCTGAACGGGCCTTGCGCCGCATGCTCGCACTGGGATGAAGCCGCTCGATGTCATTGTGGTTGGGGGCGGCATCGCGGGCATGGCCTACGCCGCCAAGCTCATGGAGTCGGCAGGCGACCGGCCGTTGCGGATCCGCGTGCTCTCGAAGGCTCCGGTGGCGGGAAGCAGCTCCTATGCGGCGCAGGGCGGCGTGGCGGCGGCCATGGGCGCCGAAGACTCGTTCGCGCTGCATGCGGCTGAAACGATAATGGTCGGTGAAGGCCGGAATGACCGCGACATGGTGGAGCTCGTGGTGCACGAAGGCCCATCTGTCATTCAGTGGTTGCTGGGCATGGGTGCCCGGTTCGACAGGAATCTCGAAGGCCATTTGGAGCTGGCACGCGAAGGCGGTCACAGCGTCGCGCGCGTGGTGCACCACCTCGATCGCACCGGTGGCGAGATCGTACGCGCGCTGCGCGAATGCCTGCTGCACGCACGAGCCGTGGAGCTGATCGAAGGGCAGCGTGCGGTGGATCTGGTGGTGGAGGAAGGCCCGAATGGCAGGGCATGTGCAGGCGTCCGCGCCATCGACCTCGCGAACGGCGATATGATGGAGCACCGGTCGGATGTGGTGGTGCTGGCCACGGGCGGTGTCGGGCAGGCGTATAATCACACCACCAATCCGGCTGAGGCCACCGGTGATGGCATCGCCATGGCGGTGCGCGCAGGCGCGGCTTTGCGCGACATGGCCTTCGTGCAATTCCATCCGACCGCGTTGCGCACCGGCGGACAAGGCCAGGTGCCGTTGATCAGCGAGGCCGTGCGCGGCGCGGGCGCCCGCCTGCTGCGCCACGATGGCCGCCTCCTCATGAGTGGCATCCATCCGGCAGGCGACCTGGCTCCGCGAAACGTGGTGGCACGCGCCATCCATGCCGAGATGCAGCGAGCG
>DAORNP010000107.1:4562-13104 GCA_035441065.1 Flavobacteriales bacterium
TATGCGCTGCTCGATGCCTCGCCGATCGGCAGCGCCCGTTTCGCGCAACTGTTCCCGGCAATCGAACAGGAGTGCCGTTCGCACGGTCTTGCTCCGGGGCATGACCTGCTGCCCGTGATGCCCGTAGCGCACTACCTCTGCGGGGGCATCGCCATCGACGATTGCGGACGCACATCAATGCCTGGGCTCATGGCCCTGGGTGAATGCGCAGGCAGTGGCTTGCACGGCGCGGATCGACTCGCCTCCAACTCGCTGCTCGAGGCCCTGGTGATCCCGCGAAGGGCGGCGCTGGCCACGCTCGAATTGCAGCCGAAAGGAACATCGCCCCCGTTGCCCCGCATCGTCCGGTCGAAGCTCTCGCGGAAGACACCGGAGCCCGTTGTGCGCGCGCTCGCCGGGCTGCGGCATGCGATGTCGGCCCACGTGGGCATCGTGCGTGATCATGAGGGCATGGCCATGGCCCTGCGCTCCATCGCGCATTGCGAAAGGGCCATTGCCCCCATGTGGCTGCGAAGGCGCTGGTCAGCGGCGCTGATGGATCTGCGCGACCTGGCGGCCGTGGCGCGTGCGATCACGGAAGCAGCCGTCGCAGAGCCGCGCAGCATCGGCGCGCACCATCTCGAGGAGCGTGAGCACGCAGCCTTATGACCGGTGCATTACGCAGGGCATGCTGAAAGGCGCGGGCGATCCTGCGTTACTGGAGCTTCTCGTCGAAGGTCCTCAGGTAACTGGCCAGGGAGTCGAGCTACGCGGGCGTTGGATGACCCGGCAATTCCCTGAACTGGGTGATGAGCGGAAGGAGGTTGTCGAGGAGAGCCATATGCGCCTCGCCTTCCATGGTGCAGCCTTCGAGTTCAGCACCCATGCGTGCCTCCAACGAATCGCGCTGTAGGCCGCCGTCGAGCCCATTGCCTGGATATCCTGAAACGAAGTTGCGCATGCTGCGGATGCCCGTGATCGTCTCGGGGTTCGCCTTCCAACGGCCAAGTCAATCGCGGGTTTGCGAGGCGGTTGAAGACCATGCAGGGCGAGGCTTCTGCTCGAGGGATTCCTCACGTGGGGCCAATCGCCAGGATACTGATAGGACTGCCATAAGGAGATGCAACAAGGAATGCGATTCATGGCGAGAAGGCAGTTTGGTGGATCTGTCCCGGAATATGATGTGTGTCATGATCGGGATGGACCTGGGCCGGGACCTTTGCCCGATGACCGGTGCTTCAAGCGAGTCTTCCATGAATCCGCACTCGTTCCACATCCCCGTGATGGGGCTGGGCTATACCATCGACACGCCCTTGAAGGTGGCGCATTGGGGCATATCTTCCGTGGTCTCCATCATTGAGGATGAACTGGTGGAACGCATGCGGGAACATCATAGCCGGTTGAGCGGGGAGCCATATGTACTGATTGACAAGCCCTCGCATGATCACCGTGCCCGCCGCATCACCGCGTATTTGGACCTGCTGCAACGGCTGGTTGATCGCACGATGGCCCGCGTGCGCGCATCACCCTTCACGCCGGACTCGGATAGCACGAAGTACTTCCAACTGCTGCCGGATGGTTCGGCTCTGAAGGAACGCCACCGGGCGCTGCTCCAAATGCCTGATGGTGATGAGCGCCAAGCGCTGGAGAGGGAGTTGCGGAGCGAGATGAGACCAGGCGCGATCGACGTGAACATCATGGCCAAGATCGATCCCACGAACTACGGTCCGGACGGTGTGCCCTTGCCGGACGAGTTCTGCGATGCCATGGCCGCCTTCCGCGGCTTCGCCAACAGCACGCTCCGCTCCGGCATCGTGCTCAGCGCGGGCTACAACCCCCGGCTCTACAACTACATCCCGCAATTCGCCGACTTCCTGCCCGATGCGCAAGGCCAGTTGAGCAAGCAGGTCATCCTCAAGGTGAGCGACCTGCGTTCGGCCCAGGTGCAGGGAAGGCTGCTGGCGAAGAAAGGTTTGTGGGTGTCGGAGTTCCGCATCGAATCGGGACTCAACTGCGGCGGGCATGCCTTTGCGACGGACGGCCTGTTGATGGGGCCGATCCTACAGGACTTCGCGGAACACCGCAGCGCACTGGCCCAGGAACTGTTCACCACCTGCAACGAGGTGCTGGCGGGCCTCGGCAAGCCGGTCTTCCGTGAGCAGCCTCCGCAACGCAT
This sequence comes from Flavobacteriales bacterium, assembly GCA_035441065.1. GTDB lineage: Bacteria > Bacteroidota > Bacteroidia > Flavobacteriales_F > PHOS-HE28 > PHOS-HE28. Next base: position 6,718 of record DAORNP010000107.1, read on the forward strand.
CACCGCACAGGGCGGCATCGGCACGGCGGCCGAGGATCGCTTCCTGCTGGAGCACTACGGGGTGGACGGCACCGGGTGGGGCAGTCCCTTCCTGCTGGTGCCCGAGGCCACCAACGTGGACGAGGCCACCCTGCACCAGCTCACCCACGCACGCCCCGAGGACTTCTTCCTCAGCAACGCCTCGCCGTTGGGTGTGCCCTTCCACAACTTTCGACCAAGTAGCTCCGAACAGCAGCGCCAGGCGCGCATCGCCAAAGGCCGGCCGGGAAGCCCGTGCTACAAGGAGTTCCTCAGTAGCAACACCGAGTTCACCGAGCGGCCCATCTGCACGGCCTCGCGCCAGTACCAGCACCTGAAGCTGAAGCAGCTGCGCGCCACCCTTACCGATCCCGTTGTGCTGGCCCGCGAAGAGGCGGCCGTCACCGACAAGGACTGTCTGTGCGAAGGGCTGGGCGCCGCTGCAATGTTGAAGGCGGGACTTTCCCCGGCGCACAAGCTGGAGGCCGTGGCCATTTGCCCGGGTCCCAACACGGCCTACTTCAGCCAGGTGGTGTCCCTGCGCACCATGGTGGACCACATCTACGGACGCACCGACCTGCTGGCCGGAGTGGAGCGCCCCCACATGTTCATCAAGGAGCTGGGGCTGTACGTGGACCACTACAAGCGCGAGCTGGAGCGATGCGCCACCGAGATGAACGCGAAGCAGCGCCGCCGCCTCACCACCTTCCGGGATAACCTGCTGGAAGGCATCGGGCACTATGGCGCGCTTGCGAAGAGCGCCTTCGCCGGTGCGGCAGCGGATGCCGAACGTTTCCGGACCGCGCTGGAGCACCAGGCCGATGAGGTGCGCGCGCTGCTCCTGCCCGATGCCCAACCAGTAGCTTAATGTCTATCGAAAACCGAGGATACCCATGAGCAAGACATCCTGGGCCGAGCCCTTCAAGATCAAGATGGTCGAACCCCTATTCATGTCCACGCGTGAACAGCGCGTGAAGGCCATCGAAGAGGCTGGCTACAACACCTTCCTGCTGCCCTCCGAGCTGGTCTACATCGACCTGCTCACCGATAGTGGTACCAGTGCCATGAGCGATCGGCAATGGGCCGGGCTCATGCTGGGCGATGAGGCCTACGCCGGCAGCCGCAACTACTACCACCTGGAAGAGGCCGTACGCAAGTACTACGGTTACAAGTACCTCATCCCCACGCACCAGGGCCGCGGTGCGGAGAACATCCTCTCGAAGATCCTCATCAAGGCCGGTGACATCGTGCCCGGCAACATGTACTTCACCACCACCAAACTCCACCAGGAATTGGCGGGCGGCACGTTCGTTGACATCATCGTGGACGAGGCGCACGAGCCCACGAGCAACTTCCCCTTCAAGGGCAACGTGGACCACGCCAAGCTGCAGCGCGTCATCGACCAGCACGGCGCGAAGAAGATTCCCTACGTCTCCATCGCCACCACGGTGAACATGGCCGGCGGGCAGCCCATCTCCCTGGCCAACCTGAAAGCCTTGCGCGAGCTGACGGCGAAGCACGGCATCCGCATCATCCACGACATGACGCGCGTGGCCGAGAACGCCTATATGATCCAGCAGCTGGAGCCAGGGCAGGGTGCGCGCAGCGTGGCGGAGATCGTGCTGGAGATTTGCTCGCTCACCGACGGCGCCACCATGAGCGCCAAGAAGGACGGCATGGTGAACATCGGCGGCTTCATGGCCACCAACGAGTGGGACGTGTTCGAGGAAGCGAGGAACATGGTGGTGATCTACGAAGGGCTGCACACATACGGCGGCCTGGCCGGTCGCGACATGGAGGCCATGGCCATCGGCATCGAGGAAAGCGTGCAGGACGATCACATCCGGGCGCGTGTGGGACAGGTGTTCTACCTGGGGCAGAAGCTCATCGATATGGGCATACCCATCGTACGCCCTGTCGGAACGCATGGCATCTTCCTCGATGCGAAAGCCTTCCTCCCCCACTTGCCGCAGACGGCATTCCCCGCGCAGGCCCTCGCCGCCGAGCTTTACATCGACAGCGGCGTGCGGGCCATGGAGCGCGGCATGGTGAGCGCCGGCCGCGACCCGGAGACGGGCGATCATCGCTATCCCAAGCTGGAACTGGTGCGCCTCACCATCCCGCGCCGCGCGTACACCCAGGCCCATATGGACGTGGTGGCCGAAAGCGTTCAGCGCGTGTTCGAGCGGCGGGCTTCCATCACGGGATTGACGATGACCTACGAACCGAAGTACCTGCGCTTCTTCCAGGCGCGCTTCGAACCGCTGGGAGCGCAGCTTCAGGCGCTTGGCGGTAATGTTCCATCTCCAGGATGAAGTAGCCCTGGCGACGGATGTCGTCCTTCTAATCTGTGTGGAGAGTGCACACGACAGATACCAGCATCGGTTCCAAGCCTATCTGCCGGGGCTGTGCGCCAAGCAGACCGCGCCTGCCGAGAACGTCGCTTTGGCGCGCCCGGACCGCCCGCAATGATCAGCAGTGTTCCCGTTCCCCCGATGGGACCAAGGAAAGCGGGCACCACGGTGCTCAATGCCCGGCCAGCAGCCCATGTATCCGGTCGATGCGTTCCAGCTGCTCCTCCGTGGCCACGGCTTGGATGCGGGGGAAGAGGATGCGTTCCTCGAAGAGGATGTGCGCTTCCAGCTCGTCCTCGATGCAGGAAAGGTCACGGACGGCGTCCTGCGTGGAGAGGAAGAGGCGCGTGAGCCTGCGGTGTTCGCAGATGGCGCGCTTCACCAAGGGGTCACCCGCGCCCAAGACTGGGAATACAGCCTCCTCCTCGATGGCGAAGTGAGGTAGCAGGTGGCGGTGATAGAATGCCACACCGGTCCGCATCTGCGCTGCGGGGTCGCATCCTTCGGTCAGGGCACGCCGAATCCGCCAGCAGAAGAGGAGCCCCTCATGATGCTCCCGGCTCACTGGCCGCAGCAGGGCGTGCCGTTCAAGCGGTGGCATGGCGCAGGTCCTGCTCCAGCGCCTTGGCGCGCGGGAAGAGGATGTTGTTCTCCAAGTGGATGTGGCGGTGCAGGTCCTCCTCGAACTCGCGCAGCATGGCGTAGGCGGTGCCGTAGGTGGTGCAGCCGTCGGGTGGGTTGGCGTAGTTGCCGCTCAGTTCGGCGATGCGGCGGAATCGCTCACCCTCGGCAATGTGCTCGTGCTCCATCATGGCAATGGGATTGTCCACGCTGCCGAAATGCGGGGTGGGCGCGGGCAGGTCGTGCAACCGGGCCTTCTCCAATAGGCTGATGTAGGGGAAGAGGACCAGCTCCTCCTTCTTCATGTGGGAGGCCATGGCGTGTGCGCAGGCTTGGAACTCCTCCCGGATGGTGAAGAGCTCCGGATGGCGGTCGCCATGCACGGTGCAAAGCTTGTCGAGGAACTGCATCAGGGTGATGGAGCGGGCCTCCACATAGCGGTGATGCACGCGTTCGATGTGCTCGATCAGGCGGCTCAGGGGCCACTGCTTCACATCATCGCCCGCGCCGCCATCGCGTTCAACGGCCTGGCGGATCTCAGCCTCCAAGGTGCCTGGCTCAATGCCCTTGGACCGACATACCTCGGCGATGGAACGGCCGCCCTTGCAGCAGAAGTCGATGCCGTGGGCGTTGAAGACAGCGGCGGTGCGGTAGTCATCGGCCACGATGGAGCCGATGGTGCGTTCCGGGGAGAAGGGAATGGACATGGTGTGCAGGTGCTTTCAGGTGCGATGCAAATAAAAGGACAATAATGTCCATATATAAATGACCGACGTCATCCTTGCACGGTGGTGACACGGACCAACCGGATGCCGAGGATGACCAGCGCAGCCACCTTCACCACCTCGCCGGACACAAAGAGCAGATGCAGGTGCGATGGGCCCGGCAGGTGGCCATGGATGGCCTGCAGCGCCCGTTCGTCGAGGGCTGGTAGCAGCCACAGGCTTTGGACGCTGAGGATGAGCACGGGTAGCACGATGAGCCTGCGGGGAGGCCAGGCCATCCTGCGCCAGAGCAGGTCGGCGAGCACGGCCACGGCCAGCGCCCATTCCACACGGTTCAAGGCCTGGAACACGAGCCGTCCGATGCCGAGACCAATCGGCAGGGTGACACCGTGCGCTTGGAACTTCAGCCAGGCCTCCATGAAGCTGATTGCGCACACGAAGCCCACCCACACGAAGACGCTGATGAGCGCGATGGGGTGATGCAGCCGATAGGTCACTGGATGAAGTCCTGCGGACGTGTCCGGTGGCGATTGATGCGTTCCTGGAACATATCGGCCATACGCAGGGCATTGCGCTTGGCGAGGTCAGCCACAGGCCCTTCGAACAGGTCATCCACCGTGGCCAGGAAGAGCGTGAGCCAGCGCTGGAAATGGACCGCACCGATGGGCATGTGCAGGTGGGGCCGCAACGGTGTGCCCGTGTACGATACCTCGTTGATCAGCACGGTGCTCCAGAAGCGATGCATCTTCTCCAGGTGCTCGGGCCAGCAATCGCCGATGATGCCGTTGAAGATGCCGCCCAGCAGTTCGTCGTTTCGGACCCTGCCGTAGAAGGAGTCCACCAGCAGCACGATGTGGTCGTGGTGTTGGATGTCCGTGCGCGGTGCGGATCTCATGCTGCGGGCGGCACGTGCCAGTATTGGATGAAGTAGAACAGTGCGAAGCCGAGGAAGGTGATGAGCAGGGCCCAGACCCATGCAGGGATGCCCTTCGGCGTTTCCGAACCGGTGACCAGGAAGCGGTCGGCACGCTCGCTGCCATAGGCGTTGATGGTGATGGGCATGCGGCCGTCCACCACGTCGCCATCATCGAGTCCCACCACGGCGATGTCCGGACCGTTGCGCACCTCGAAGGGCACCGAACGCACGCCCTCCACACCGCTGGTGGAGCGCGCCACCACGCGCAAGGTGTGCGGCCCATCGGGCAGGCGGGTCGTATCCAGCACGAATTTCACCGGCGGCTCGAACTCAGCGAAGGGTTCGCGGTCGTCATCGATGTAGAGACGAACAAGGCGTTCAGGTTCCATGGGGAATGGATCGGTCGTGGAGAATGATGCGCTTGATGTGCCTGGTGTGCCCTTCCCCTGGCCATAGCAGCATGCGCAAGGCAAGGACGAGGGTGATGCCAACGATGATCCCCGCGCCCCATACGATGACAAGGTCCCATTGGCCCTGAGGCCCCGTGCCGTGGGTGATGCCGCGCAAGGGTGCGGGTTGGTTCTTCTGGCACACATCGCAGGCCAATCCGGCCGCACTGGCCGCGGTGAAGAGGAGGGTGAGCAGGGTGCGCATCAGGGCATCAGGGCAGTGGCCGGCGCCACCGTGGATCGCACGGCACGTACGGCATCGGGGGTGGTGGCGGGAGCCTCGTTGCCGAAGGTGCCACGTATGTAGTTGGCGATGGCCGCGATCTCCGCATCAGACAGTTGTTCGGCCTGTGCGGGCATCACGCCGTACTCCGCCCGCGCATCATAGCCGCCCAGGATGATCGAGAGCATCAGGGTGGGGTCGGGATCGTTCACCACGGGGCTTCCGGCCAGGGGCGGGAAGGCGCCGGCCAACCCCTTGCCCTCGGCGCCATGGCAGGCGGAGCAGGTCTGCACGAAGAGGTCTGCGCCGTTGGGGAGGTCGCCGGCGGTCTGCTGCACATCGGCGTCACGGCGCGCCCCGGGTGATGGCAGGAATACCGGATCGCCGCCGCTAGGTAGAGGCGCCTGCTTCAGGGTGAGCAGGTAGGCCACCAGGTCCTGTGCCCGCTGGGAGGCCACCAGCACCTTGCTGCTGTCGCGCAGGCGTTCCTTCGGCACCGGCACCACCACCGCATCCTCCGCAGGTGTTGCGGTCTCCTCGAAGAGCCAGGGGTAGCGCGGCATGATCGAGCCCTTCACCACCATGCGCGGATCGTAGAGGTGTAGCAGGTGCCACTGTGCCCCGGGTTGCCGGCGGCCGGTGTTGGTGAGGTCCGGACCGGTACGCTCGCTGCCCAGCAGGGAGGGCGATTGCCGCCACACGTCCAGGCGCTGCTTGCTGTAGTGGTAGTCGCTGGGGATGCTTGGCCGGTCGCCCCACATGCGGTCCATCTCGATATTGCGCACCTGCTGCGTGTGGCATGCGGCGCAGCCCTCGGCCACATAGACCTCCAGCCCACGCCGTTCGCTTGCGGTCATCGGTGGGAGGTCGGGCAGTGGCGCGTTCTTCAGTGCCAATTCATTGGCGGGAATCACGGCCACTCCGAAGCTGAGCAGTACAAAGATCAGGAGGGCAACGTTGACCAGGTTCTGATGGTCCTTGTGGAAGTTGAGCATGGTGTCAGGCTATGGTGGGGACCGCTGCGGTTGCCGTATTCGCCGCAGGACGGCGCACCATGGTGATGAAGTTCCAGGCGAAGAGG
>DAORNP010000108.1:0-2463 GCA_035441065.1 Flavobacteriales bacterium
TACATCCTGCAATTGGAGGAGCGGGTGAAGCGCTTGGAAGCCAAGAGCGGTATTCGCTAATCCGCTTGCGCCATGGGAACCTGGAACAAACCTTGTGTTCTTGCATTGACGACCGCAATCGTTATTGCGTGCAAAGGTCAATTCACACCCCCTTCCGGAGAGTTCTACGAGACTCTGCGCGAGAAGCAAGAGTACTTTAGCGTGTTGCGCTCGCAGATGACGAAAGAAGAGTTCTTTCAGGAGGGAGGTGAGTACGCCGCCTTTCAACGCTGGCTCCAATTTTGGCAGTTCCGCGCTCCTCTTGGGGACCGATTGAACTATGACTTGCTCTTGAAGAACTACTGCGATGCCCATTTTACGGCAAACGGCAGCTACAAATCCAACAGCGACCCCTGGCATGAAATCGGGCCGAAGGGAATCGCGAATAACATGTTCGGCATTGGGCCTGTCCGGCACATCGCCATCTCAAAGGACAACTCAGAGCACATGCTGTGCACCAGCAACAGCGGCGGCCTATTCCACACAAGCGATGCCAACGCTACATGCACATGGCACAATGGCGGAACCGACCTAGGCTTGCCGCGATCGGGGTGCAGCTGGGCCGATTTCTATCCTGGAACAACGGATAATTGGTATGTGCTTTCGGGCACACGCATCGCGTACCTCGGCGGCCTTTACCGCACCACCAATAGCGGGGCAGATTGGGTGCGCATAGCGGACTATACCGACTTGGGTGGGCCAAACACGGACGTCTTGCAGTTCATCTTCGACCGCAAATTGAACTTCAATGGCGAACACCGCTTGTTCCTGCTAACGTCACTTGGGATGTATGTGACTGACGACCCGGAGGCTACGCTGCCGTCATGGACGCCCATACAAATCATAGTGCCACCAAGCATCCCAGCTTTCTCTAGTTGGGCCGTTGACCCTAATGTTCTGGTGTACGACATTGAGTACTTGGCCAGCTCTGCACCTACCAGCACGCTCTGCGCTTCCATGCGCTTCAAGCTCACCAACGGCTCGAACACAATGCACATCTGGCGTTTCATGCTCTCGACCGACGATGGTGAGACATGGACTGAGGCGCCCAACCAACCTGACATTGACCCGGGCATTGAATGGGCTACGGTCGAAACATCCGCAGCCTCACCAACAGCTTTCCATTGCATGATAGAGAAGGGGAGCAATTCTTGGGTAAAGCTCTTTGACACAACCGTCAATCAGGCATGGCCCACATTGGCCAGCAACTTCAACCCTGACTTTGGCGCAGGACATACGTTCGGCGTTGATCAGTTCAATGCGAATTCGCTCATTGTCGGAGATGACCTGTATGATGTCAATTGGTACCTGAACGGCGCTGAAGTAGCATATCCATATCCTCCCAGTCCTCCCGCTCCAAGGCAATACAAGTACGCCTCCACTGGTCACGACGATGTGGAGGACATTGTTGGAGACCCCGCTAATCCCGGCATCTTTTGGGTTGCCAATCATGGTGGGGTCACGCGTGTGAACACGAATGCTTCTCCCCGTACCTGGGAATACAAAAGCGAGGGGCTGGGAGTGGCGGAGGTTTGGTCAATGAGCACATCGCAGAATAAGCCAGACTATGTGGCACTAGGACTATACCATCAGTGCAATCTGATCACACGAACCACATACAGCGAAGATTGGACGCCCGACTGGGCGTACCTTAATCTATACGGCGATGGCACGTTGGCCCTGCTCGACCACAAGGACGCCAGTACTTTGTACTACGCCAACCAGTACGGACATTGGTGGCGGAATGATGATTCGGAGAACTCGCTCACACTTGGTCAAGACGTGAGCTTAGGGACCAATCAGTATGAGTACTACGCCGAAGGCACCTTGAACAGAAAACAACCCAACACCCTCTATCGCGCGACGAAGCGCCCGAATGGTTATTCGACGGTCATCATCAATGGCAACAGCGTTCAATACTTGAACCATGAGATTGAGATTCTTCGGTCCTTCGATAAGGGGAATACCAACCATATCATCAGCGATTTCCGGAACGACTGGGAGGTGACACGGTCCGGCATTAACCAATACCGATTTGATAATGAACGCGTGTGGTGGATCCGATCCAATTCCGCAAACCCCAAGCATCTCTATGCTGGCTTGCTGAATTGGGATTGGCAGAACCGCATATACCGTACGACTATTGCGGATCACCTTGACGCCCAAGAGGTGATCGCCAGCTGGCATGATGTGCCCCATCCGAGGCGCGTTGCACTTGGAACCCTCCAAAGACAGCAGCCACCAGTAGGCTTCGCAATGGATCCCGAAAACGAGAACATCGTTTACGTCGCCTATGCATCAGCATTGTTCGAAGACCCGGACGACTTCGCCTCTCCGGTTGGCCTCAAGATGGTGTATCGATTAGACCTGTCGAACCTCAGCGCCTTCCCGCAAAGCGGCCCATTTGATTGCGATGGTGGCTAT
>DAORNP010000108.1:2538-11116 GCA_035441065.1 Flavobacteriales bacterium
AGTGATGGTGGCCTGTACCTCTCGACCGAGGTAGGCACGTACTTCACCAACAACGAACGGATTGCTGCTTACGTGCCATCGGGGCCGTATGTGGATCCTGATGATCAGAGCAACACGAGCGGTTGGGTGCGGCTGGGCGGTTCGCTACCCCATGTGAGCAGCCGTGGCCTGGAAATCAATTACAACGTGAACCGCATTCGCACGGGTCTCACTGGCCGTGGGGTCTGGGAGCACAATCTTTACTGCCCAGAGCAGCCGACTTACTCCGAAACGGGGACATACGGTGCAAGTGCCTTCCTTGAGGCGCGGCAGGATATCATCTCCGAGGCGATTGTTCCGGCATCGTTGAAAGTCGATTACCGCGCTGGAACCGAAGTCCGGTTGACCCCTGGCTTCCGTGCGGAGGTAGGATCTCGTTTCCATGCATTCATCCATCCGTGCAATGCTCCAGGCAACAGCTTCTCGGTGAAGAGCGGAACAGATGACACTGGCGACGGGGTGAACTACATCGAACCGCGCCACAACGCCTCAAGTCTCTTGCTGTACCCGAATCCAGCCCATGCATCGCTGACGATTGTATGTCCAGCGCTGCCTGACCAGGCCATGGCGCAAGTCCGTCTCTTCGATACCATGGGCAGAATGGTCTTGGAGCGTCAATTACGAGGGAAAGCGAGTGTCCTAGACGTCTCTTCCCTCCGAGGTCTTTTCACCGCGGTCGTGGACATTGGCTCAGCGCAATTCACTGAACGAGTAGTCATCGAATAATACGAAATGCGCAACGCTATCGGCATCTGTTTCCTCTGCCTCATCGGCTTCAATGCCCATGGGCAGTTCTATCCTGAAGCAAACGCAAGATGGTGTGGTGCTGACGATGACGGAGGCCCACCGCTATACCCGGTGCAATATCAAATGGGCCTAGAGCCGGACACCTTAATCGATGGCGTGGTTTACAAACGAATTGAGGAATACCGGAATTACCAGTATACTCGGAAGTATTACGTGCGGTCAGACCTGAGCGGGAAGGGTTATGCATACTTGCTTGACTCAGCAGCGGAGTTTCTGACCGGGGATTTGAATTCTCAGGCGGGCGACACGGTGCGCGATGTTCTATGGAGCAATACAACATCTTCGCCTGATATTGATTATTTCGTTGTCGACATGGTCGTGGAGGCAGTCGAAATACTTGACAATGAAGGTGTGCTTGTAACGCGCTATTATGCCAACTACGAAGGCTCTGGGTCAGGCGCGCGTTTCTGGCAATCCCGCTCCGGAACATGCTTTGGGCCGATGCTTGAATCAACCGGTGGTCCATGGAGCTGCATGGTCGGTGACACCGTGATGTTCGGCTACGAAGTGAATGGGCTCCCGGGTCCGATTGGTCTTGATTTGTGCATGATGCTCCCCATGCCGAATGGAGTGAACGATTATAGCGGCGCCAAGGCACTAGTGACGTACCCGAACCCCACCTCCGGCCGCTTCTCCATCACATTCCCGGAGCTGCTCACAGCTTCGCTCTACTATGGCGTGTACGATGCGCTGGGCCAATTGCTTGATCAGCAACCGCTGCCGCCCGGCCGAAACACAACAGAGATTGACCTGTCGCGCTTCAGTGCCGGCAGCTATCTGATCAAGGTGAGCAGCCATACACAGGTTTGGCAGGCCAAGGTGATGTTGGAGTAGAGCACGTTGATCACGGTAGCGCCGGTCTATAGCTTCGTAAGCCCTACGACTCCCCCAGAGATTGGGGCATCGCCTGGCTGCCACCCTGTCAGCACCCGCCTAATCCCGGTATCTTCGCCGCCCATTCCCAGCGTTGACAACGAAGAAGGTATACATCGAGAGCTACGGCTGCCAGATGAACGTGAGCGACAGCGAGGTCGTAGCGAGCATACTGGCCAAGGACGGCTATACCGCTGTGAAGACCGCCGAAGAGGCCGACCTGGTGCTGCTGAACACGTGCAGCATCCGCGAGAAGGCCGAGTACACCGTGCTGCAACGCATCAACGAGATGAACAACCTGAAGGCCCGGAACAAGGGCCTGAAGGTGGGCGTGCTGGGCTGCATGGCCGAGCGCATGCGCGAGGACCTGCTGGAGAAGAAGAAGGTGGTGGACCTGGTGGTGGGTCCCGACGCCTACCGCACGCTGCCCGAGCTGCTGGAGAAAGTGGGAACCGGCCAGAAAGCGGTGAACGTGCTGCTAAGCCGAGAAGAGACTTACGCCGAGATCGAACCTGTGCGTCTGGACACGAACGGCGTCACGGCCTTCGTCACCATCATGCGGGGCTGCGACAACATGTGCGCCTTCTGCGTGGTGCCCTTCACCCGGGGCCGGGAGCGCAGCCGCGACCCGTACAGCATCGTGCGCGAGTGCGAGCAGCTGGTGCGCGATGGCTACAAGGAGGTGACGCTGCTGGGGCAGAATGTGGATTCGTACAAATGGACTGATGGCCTCGGGCCGAAGCCCGATGCCTCTGCGCAGGTGGTGGATTTCGCCGACCTGCTGGGGATGGTAGCCCTGGCCTGCCCCACCCTGCGCATCCGCTACAGCACCAGCCACCCCAAGGACATGACCGACAAGGTGCTGGCGGTGATGGCGCGCCACGGCAACATCTGCAAGTACATCCACTTGCCCGTGCAAAGCGGAAGCAGCGATGTGCTGAAGCGCATGAACCGCGGCTACACGCGCGAGTGGTACCTGGAGCGCGTGGCGAGCATCCGCAAGTACATGCCCGATTGCGCCATCAGCACCGACATCATCGCAGGCTTCTCGGGCGAGACGGAAGAAGACCATCAGCAGACGCTGAGCCTGATCAATGAAGTGGGTTACGACATGGCCTTCATGTTCAAGTACAGCGAGCGACCCAAGACATTGGCGGCGCGCAAGTACCCGGACGATGTGCCCGAAGAAGTGAAACGCCGTCGCTTGCAGGAGATCATCGACCTGCAGAAGGAAAAAAGCGCGGCGCGCCTGCTCAGCTACGTAGGCCAGACGCACGAAGTGCTGATCGAAGGCGTGAGCAAGCGCAGCGATGAACGCATGTACGGCAGGAACTCACAGAATAGCGTCGTCATCGTTCAGCGGCAGGTTGAGGGTTGTCCCGGCCTTCGCCGGGATGACGGGTTGGGGGTTGAAGGCTCCCGCACACTTCAACCCGGCGATTTCGTCCGCGCACGCATCACCAGCGCCACTCCTGGAAGCTTACAAGGCGAAGTGCTTGAATTGTTGAACCAAAAAGCGGTTCTAGCATGAACGTGCAACCGATCAAACAGCGGTTCGAGATCATCGGCGCATCGCCGCTGCTCGATCGCGCCATCGAGATTGCTGTGCAGGTGGCGCCCACCGACCTCACCGTGCTGGTGCAGGGCGAGAGCGGCAGTGGCAAGGAGGTGATGAGCAAGATCATCCACGCCAACAGCGCGCGCAAGCACGGCCCCTACCACGCGGTGAACTGCGGCGCCATCCCCGAAGGCACCATCGACAGCGAACTCTTCGGCCACGAGAAGGGCAGCTTCACCGGAGCGCACGAAGCACGCAAGGGCTACTTCGAGACGGCCAATGGCGGCACGCTCTTCCTCGATGAGGTGGGCGAGCTGCCCCTGACCACGCAGGTGCGCCTCTTGCGCGTGCTCGAGACCGGCGAGTTCATCCGCGTGGGCAGCAGCAAGAGCCAGAAGACCAACGTGCGCGTGGTGGCCGCCACCAACGTGAACATGCTGCAGGCCGTTGCGCGCGGCACCTTCCGCGAGGACCTCTACTACCGCCTCAACACCGTGCCCATCCACCTGCCCGCACTGCGCGAGCGCAAGGAGGACATCCACCTGCTCTTCCGCTGGTTCGCGCAACAGGCCGCCAGCAAGTACAAGGCGCCTGTCATCACCCTTCGTGACGATGCGGTGCAAGTGCTCACGAGCTATCGCTGGCCCGGCAACGTGCGCCAGTTGCGCAACATCGTGGACCAACTGAGCGTGATTGAACGCGATCGGGAAATCAGCGCCAGCACCTTGCTCAGCTACCTGCCCGCCGAAAGCACGGCGCTGGTGCCCGCTGGCGGTGGCGCAGCGGGCACCAGCATGGACAGCGTGAGCGAGCGCGAGCTCATCTTCAAGTTCCTCTTCGATATGAAGAGCGACCTGAATGCGCTGAAGGAGCAAGTGAAGGTGCTCACCGGTGGCGCGCCCCTGCCCACGATGGTGCAGCCCATGAGTCGCGAAGAGATCCTGCTTCCGCACCCCGCTCAACCGATGCCCGGCACCGTGAGCATTGTGCCGCGCGATCAAGTGGCGCACGAGGACATCGACCACACCGAAGTGGAAGAGACGCTCAGCCTCACTGAAAAAGAGAAAGAGCTGATCGTGAAGGCACTGGCCAAGCACCGCAATCGGCGCAAGGCTGCTGCGAATGAGCTGGGCATCAGCGAGCGCACGTTGTACCGGAAGATCAAGGAGTACGAGATCGCATGAAGCAGCTCGCAGTTGGCAGTTGGCAGTTGGCGGTTGGCAAAAGCATCCTACTGACAGCTACCTGCCTCATCCTGTTGACTCCACTGCCTGCCTGCCGCGTGAACTACTCCTTTTCCGGCGGAGACGAAGGGGATGCACGCACCGTTAGCGTTGACCTCTTTGAGACACGTGCGCCCCTGGCAACGCCCACTGCCGCGCAGGGCTTCACGGAGACTGTGCGTGACCTGCTGCTCGCCCAAACACGCTTGAAGCTCGCGCAAAGCGCCGGTGATGTGCAGTACAGCGGCAGCATCTCGGGGTACGATGTGCAACCGGTGAGCATCCAGGCCAACGAGACATCGGCGCTCAACCGCCTCACCATAACGGCCAGTGTCACGTACGTGAACACCCTGGAACCGAAGAAGAACGCCGAATTCTCCGTGAGCCGCTTCGCTGACTACAGCAGCAGCCAGGACCTCACCGCAGTTGAGGCGCAATTGGTGAACGAGATCGGCAAGCAGCTGGCGCAGGATATCTTCGATCGCACTTTAGGGAACTGGTAATGGAACGCGAGCGCCTCACACGATTGCTGGAAGAGCCCAGCCGCATGGTCCGCGAGGACCTGAGCGACCTGAAGGCGATGACGCGCCAATACCCTTGGTTCAGCGGAGCGCGGATGCTGCAGGCTGCTGGCGAGCAATTGAGCGGACAAGTGCTGGCCGATGAGACCTTGCGGACAGCCGCAGCGCACCTGCCTTCGCGCGAAGCGCTCTTCGACCTATCGAATCGTGTGGCAGAGCCAACGCCCCTGCGCGTCGTGCGATCCGAGACAGCAGAAGCAGTAGAGGCCGTTGCTCCCGAGGCCATTAAGCCGCTTGAACCACAGCCGACAGAACCCGCGCCGGTTTCCCTAGTGCAAGAAGTACCTGCACCGCCCATTGAATCGGCAGCTCCTGCACAGGTGACAGAGCCAACTCTACCCGAGGACAACGCTCCTGTCATTGAAGCGCCAGGCCCAGTGCCTTCCTCGGTGGAAGAGGAACGAACCGAGGCAGAAGAAGCCGTCGCACTTCAACCCGAGATACCTGAGGATCCCGTTGCTGATGAGTTGGAGGGCGAGTATGTGAAATCGGCCATGGCCCGAGCCTACGACCTCACGTGGCAGGAGCAACTCGCCGAGGCGCTACCCGAACAAGTACCGCCCCCGAAGCCGGAGGCGCCACAAGCCCCTGCCCTCACACCGACTGCCCGCCTTCGCTTCTCCGATTGGCTCCAAGCCGCTAATCAGGAAATTGCAGCTATCGGACCCAGTGAATCACAGGGCGAACACGTGCATACGGCCAGCAACGCTGGGGCTTCCCCTTCGTCCAACGCTGTCATCAGCCCGGCGCCAAGCAGTATCGGCCCCAAGCCCAGTTCTGAAGAACAGGCCAAGCTGGCCCTGGATGCCAAGGACCTCATTGACCGTTTCATACGCCAGCAACCGCCTGAGATTCCGGCCAAACCGTCGTTCTTCACCCCGCAACAGGCCGGCAAGAAGAGCCTCGACGACCGTGCAGGACTGGTAACCGAGACCTTGGCCCGCATCTACGAGCAGCAGGGCAACTACACCAAGGCGATGGAGGCCTATGAGCGCTTGGCATTGAAGTACCCTGAGAAAAGCGCTTACTTCGCGGCCCTTTCCAAAGCCGCTGAGGCGAAATTGACCCTCTGACCCATGTACACTGCTATCACCATCGTCATCCTCATCATCTGCGGCCTGCTGGCCCTGGTCGTGCTCGCCCAGAACCCCAAGGGCGGCGGCCTTGCGGCCGGATTCACCGGCGCCCAGCAGATTGGTGGCGTTCAGCGCACTGCAGACTTCTTGGAGAAAGCCACCTGGAGCCTGAGCGGCGCCCTCATGGTGCTCTGCCTCATCTCCACTGGCATCCAGTCGGGCGCCAAGACTGGCAACAAGCTCGATGACCCCATTGAGCAACCCGCTGCCACTGAGGCTGGCGATGAGGCTGGGACCGAGAATCTCGATACAGAGGAAGGACTCTGATTCCTTGCCAGCCTGACAGCGGCGCCGAACGCTTGTCACGCCGTCCGCGCAAACTTGGCAGAACACCCCCTCCACGCCCCGCCCGGCACACCCGTTGTCAGGCGGGGCGCGGTCTTGATAAGGCCCTCTTTCTAACCCAAACAACCCAATTCTGACATGTCGAAAGTGAAACCGTTGGCGGACCGCGTGCTCGTTGAGGCAGCAGCCGCTGAAGAGACCACCAAGGGTGGCATCATCATCCCCGACACGGCCAAGGAGAAGCCCCAGCGCGGCAAGATCATCGCCGTGGGCGCAGGCCGCATCGCCGACGACGGCAAAGTGACCCCGCTGAGCGTGAAGGCTGGTGACGAGATCCTGTACGGCAAGTACAGCGGCACCGAACTCAGCCTCGACGGCAAGGATTACCTGATCATGCGTGAGAGCGACATCTACGCGATCCTGAACTAAGTACGGGCGGATCATGATCCGCCCATTTTCATTCCCCTAAAACCCAACAACTGCAATGGCAGCCAAGAACATCCAATTCGAGATTGACGCGCGTGACCGCCTGAAGCGCGGAGTTGACCACCTCGCGAACGCCGTGAAAGTGACCCTCGGTCCCAAGGGCCGCAACGTGATCATCGACAAGAAATTCGGTGCACCCCAAGTGACCAAGGACGGTGTTACCGTGGCCAAGGAGATCGAGCTGAAGGATGCCGTGGAGAACATGGGCGCCCAGATGCTGCAAGAGGTGGCCAGCAAGACCGCCGACATCGCTGGCGATGGCACCACCACCGCCACCGTGCTCGCTCAGGCCATCGTTACCGCTGGCTTGAAGAACGTGGCCGCCGGCGCCAACCCCATGGACCTGAAGCGCGGCATCGACAAGGCCGTGATGGCCGTGGTGGACGAGCTCAAGAAGATGAGCAAGGCCGTTGGCGACGACAACGCCAAGATCAAGCAGGTGGCCTCGATCAGCGCGAACAACGACGACGCGATCGGCACCCTCATCGCCGAGGCCATGGCCAAGGTGAAGAAGGAAGGCGTGATCACCGTGGAAGAAGCCAAAGGCACCGACACCACGGTTGAAGTGGTGGAAGGCATGCAGTTCGACCGCGGCTACCTCAGCCCCTACTTCGTGACCAACGCGGAGAAGATGGAGGCCGACCTGGAGAACGCCTACATCCTGATCTACGACAAGAAGATCAGCACCATGAAAGAGCTGCTGCCCGTGCTGGAGAAGAGCGCGCAGACCGGCAAGCCCCTGCTGATCATCGCTGAGGACATCGACGGTGAAGCGCTCGCCACCTTGGTGGTGAACAAGATTCGCGGTGCCCTGAAGGTGGCCGCAGTCAAAGCCCCTGGCTTCGGCGACCGCCGCAAGGCCATGCTGGAGGACATCGCCATCCTGACCGGTGGCACGCTCATCAGCGAGGAGCGCGGCTTCAAGCTTGAGAATGCCGATCTGAGCATGCTGGGCAAAGCCGAGAAGATCAGCATTGACAAGGACAACACCACCATCGTGAATGGCGCTGGCAAGAAGAGCGACATCACCGGGCGTGTGAACCAGATCAAGGCGCAGATGGAGACCACCACCAGCGATTACGACAAGGAGAAGCTGCAGGAGCGCCTCGCCAAGCTGGCAGGCGGTGTCGCCGTGCTCTACATCGGTGCCGCCACGGAAGTGGAGATGAAGGAGAAGAAGGACCGCGTTGACGACGCGCTGCACGCGACCCGCGCCGCTGTTGAAGAGGGCATCGTGCCCGGCGGTGGTGTGGCGTACATCCGTGCGCAGAAGGCCATCGAGAAGATGGAAGGCGCGAACAACGACGAGACCACCGGCATCGGCATCGTGCGCCGCGCCATCGAGGAGCCGCTGCGCCAGATCGTGGCCAACGCGGGCCTCGAGGGCAGCATCATCGTGCAGAAGGTGCGCGAGGGCAAGGCTGACTACGGCTTCAACGCCCGCACCGAGGAGTACGAGAACCTGCTGGCCGCCGGCGTGATCGACCCCACCAAGGTGACCCGCGTGGCCTTGGAGAACGCTGCCAGCATCGCGAGCATGCTGCTGACGACCGAGTGCGTGATCAGCGAGGAGAAAGAAGAGAAAGCACC
>DAORNP010000108.1:11129-12620 GCA_035441065.1 Flavobacteriales bacterium
ATGGTGGAATGGGCGGCGGCATGGACATGATGTAAGTCTCGTCCAACGCATCTCTTCAATGCACGGGCCCTGGCGAAAGCCGGGGCTCGTTGCGTTTGGGACTCGAACATAAGTAGTTTACTGCATTATATCATATCAAACTAATATCGCTAATTCGCTTATGTTTGCGCCATGGATCCCGTTCGCAACCCCTTTGCACCAGGTGCTGGAACCCAGCCTCCAGAGCTAGTTGGCCGGAGCGAACTGCTTGAGGCCGCCCGCATTGCAATTGCGCGAATCCGGTTAGGAAACCCAGCGAAAAGCATGATGCTCATCGGGCTTCGCGGGGTGGGCAAAACAGTCCTCCTCATCAGAATCAAGGAAGAGGCTGATTCAACAGGCATTCAAACATTGCGCATCGAGGCGAAGGAGAAAGGATCACTTCCTGCCATCCTGGCCCCACAGCTCCGGCAAGCACTGCTGCGACTTTCACGCAATGCCAATGCGAAGGACTTGGCACAACGAGCGCTGCGTGGGCTAGCGGGATTCGCGAAGGCGTTGAAGGTGAAGTATGGCGACATTGAAGTGGGCTTCGACTTCGAGCCTGAGCCAGGCCTGGCAGACAATGGCGACCTGGAGCACGACCTTCAAGCACTAATGGAAGCCGCAGGACAAGCGGCAGCTCAAGCGGATACCGCAATGGCAATCTTCATCGATGAATTGCAATACGTCGAGGAAAAGCAGCTTGCTGCGCTAATCACCGCAATGCACAATTGCGCGCAAAGTCGACTTCCGGTCATCCTCATCGGCGCCGGCCTGCCACAACTCGCGGGACGCATGGGCGAGGCAAAATCGTACGCCGAACGCCTGTTCGACTTCCCCACCATCGGCCCCTTATCCAGCGCCGACGCACGAACCGCCATTGAGGCGCCAGCGAATCACCAGAACGTGGAAGTGGAAGACAAGGCCATCGAACTCATCATTGATCAGACCAAAGGCTACCCATACTTCATCCAGGAATGGGGTAAGCATGCATGGGATGCAGCAGACCGATCGCCCATCACTGCAGATGACGTACGTGCAGCCTCCATCACCGCTGTCGCAGCGCTGGATGGGAGCTTCTTCCGTGTCCGATTCGATCGGCTCACACCTGCCGAGAAAGTGTACCTGCGTGCCATGGCGGAACTGGGGCCTGGGCCGCACCGATCCGGAGACATCGCACAATTGCTGAACATGGAGGTCACAGCACTCGGCCCACGCAGGAACAACCTCATCGCGAAAGGAATGATTTGGAGCCCAAGTCACGGCGATACGGCCTTCACCGTTCCGCTCTTCGACCAGTTCATGAAACGGGTGATCCCCGGAAGCGATTGGCTCACCCGCTGATTAGCCGAACTGCTCATCGGGGGCGGCATGACCATGTCCTAAGTCTCGTCCAACGCATCTCTTCAATGCGCGAGCCCTGGCGAATGCCGGGGCTCGTTGCGTTGAGTCCCAAACGAAAGTTCTATT
>DAORNP010000108.1:12800-13066 GCA_035441065.1 Flavobacteriales bacterium
CCTCCACATGGCTGCGCTTCGATGGGACGAACTTCGTAGCAGCCCCCGGTGCGCCCACCGCAGCGGATGGGCAGGTGGTGATCCTCCCGGGTCACACCGTCACAGCGAGCACAGCTGTATCGATTGACCAGGTGTTCGTGGCCGTGGGCGCCACCTTGATCACATCGGCCGGCGCATTCACTGTGCAGGACGGGCCCGGCAACGATATGTCAATCAACGGCACATGGCAATGGAACGGCGCCAATATGGAAGGCCCGGGCACCATT
>DAORNP010000109.1:0-339 GCA_035441065.1 Flavobacteriales bacterium
CTGGTTGCAGTTGGCGATGAAGCGCGTGGCCTTGTCGGCGCTGTCGCTGTAGATGACGCCGCCGAACTGCATCTCGCCTTTCTTGCTCTTCACCACCTTGCGCTGGTTGGCCACGATGCCCACGGCCCAGCCGTCGATGCGGGCATAGGCGGTGATGATGCTCTGGCCGTAGCCTTCCTTGTACTCGGTGTAGTCGCTGTCGTCCACCAGTCGCGCGATCACCTCGCGCATGTCGTAGGGCTTGGCGCGGTCGGTGGGCAGGATGCCGTAGATCTCCTTCGGGTCGGCCTTGGGCGCGGCGGCTTTCTCGCGGCTGAAGCCCGCGTCCTTCGGCTTGCC
>DAORNP010000109.1:365-7470 GCA_035441065.1 Flavobacteriales bacterium
GCAGTCCGCATCGTCCTTGCACTTGTAGTCGGTCACGCCGCTGATCTCGCTGTGGGTGGTGGCCCCGCCGAGGGTCTCGTTGTCGATGTCCTCACCGATGGCGGCCTTCACCAGGTAGCTGCCGGCGAGGAAGATGCTGCCGGTCTTCTCCACGATCAGCGCTTCGTCGCTCATGATGGGCAGGTAGGCGCCGCCCGCCACGCAGCTGCCCATGATGGCGGCGATCTGCGTGATGCCCATGGAACTCATCACGGCGTTGTTGCGGAAGATGCGGCCGAAGTGCTCCTTGTCGGGGAAGATCTCGTCCTGCATGGGCAGGTACACGCCGGCGCTGTCCACCAGGTAGATGATGGGCAGGCGGTTCTCGATGGCGATCTCCTGCGCGCGCAGGTTCTTCTTGCCCGTCATGGGGAACCAGGCGCCGGCCTTCACGGTGGCATCGTTGGCCACCACGATGCACTGGCGTTTGCTCACGTAGCCGATCACCACCACAACCCCGGCACTTGGGGCTCCGCCGTGCTCGGTGTACATGCCGTCGGCCGCGAAGGCGCCGATCTCGATGCGTGGGCTCTTGGGGTCGAGCAGGGCGTCGATGCGCTCGCGGGCGGTCATCTTGCCGGCCTCCTTGTGCTTGGCGATGCGTTTCTCGCCGCCGCCGAGGTACACCTTCTTCAGGCGGGCGTGCAGGGCGGAGACGAGGAGCTTGTTGTGGTCCTCGTTGCGGGAGACTTCGATGTCGATCTTTTCGGACATGGGGCGAAGATCGTCAGCGGCCTCGATCATCCGCTTGCCCGATTCTCCGGTCTGCCCCTACAGTTTGAAACGTATCGGCAAGTTGTACTGCACGCGCACTTCCTTGCCGCGCTGCTTTCCGGGCGCCCATTTGGGCATGCCCTGCACCACGCGTATTGCCTCTGCTTCGCAAGCGTTGTCGATGCCGCGCAGGACCTTCACTTCATTGATGCTGCCATCGCGCTCCACGACGAAGTTGATGAAGACCGCTCCTTGAACGCCCTTTTCCTGCGCTTCCTTGGGGAACTGGAGATTCGCGCTCAAGTACCGCATCATGGCTTCTTGTCCACCGGGGAAGGAGGGCATCTCCTCCACGATCGTGTACGGAGCATTCGAATCACGTGCTTCCGCACCAACCCGGATCGGTTCCTCGGTGATGGTCCCCGTTTGCGCGAATAGGGTGGGCGCGAAGACCATGGCGAGCAAGGGAAGGACCTGGCGTGGACGCATGGTTCAGGAGGTTGGGCTTGTTAGGTTCAATGTGCGACGATGAAACGCAGTATTGTGTTCCGGCCATTCGATGTGGCGGTTCCCACATAAGCACCGCTCGGAAGCGCATCAAGCTTCCAGATGCCCGTGCCCGCAGGCGTACGCGCCGCTTGCATTTGCCGGCCCTGTGCATCCATGATCATCAGGTCCATGGCTTCGTTCGCGCCGGTGATCATGAACGCATGCTGCACCGCATCGTAGCGAATGGTCGCCGATACAGGATTCGCCTCATCGATTCCTACAACACCTTCGATCACCATGGAATCGAAGCTCTGCCCGCAAGGGCCATTGTCGCAACTCCACTGCAGCACGTTGGTGCCTATTCCCGGTCCAGAGAAGGTGGCCTGCGGATCGGTGGGGTCGCTGATGGTGCCCGTGCCGGAGAGGAGGATCCAGAAGCAGGTAGCGGGGTCTTGCGGCGCTGATCCGCTCAGCTGCACTACGCCGGGCCAGGGCGGCACCGTTTGGTCGGGACCGGCATTGGCAGGTGGCATCGCGTTGTTGTAGCAGAAAATGGAGACCAGGTCGGAGCTGTTGCCGGAAGGAGCGTAGATGGTCCAGCGCAGCACGTTTTCGCCGTAGCTGAGGTTGGCAACGAGCGTGGAGGGCGAGCTCTGGTTAGCGAAGTTGGCGGTGCCTTGCAGCACGGTCCACACACCGATTTCACCGGTGCTCAGCGGATCGGCTTGCATGGTTGTGGCGTTGCCGCAGATGAATTGATCGGGGCCGGCAGGATTGGCGCGTGGCTGTGCGAATGCCGTTGCAGCGATGACTGCGAACGATGGAATGAGTACGGATCGGAGCATGGGCCGAAGGTATCCTTGGGGGCATGCAACGGCAGCGCCCATTGGTCATCGGTGCAGGAGGAACGGGCTGTGGTGCACAACATGCACCGCAAGCTCCTCACACCTTCTTCACCCGCACCGCATTCATGCCGCGCGGTCCGCGCTCCACATCGTAGGTCACCTTGTCGTTCTCCTTCACCTCATCCTCCAGTCCGCTCACGTGGAAGAAGAGGCGCTCGCGCGATCCATCCTCGTTGATGAAGCCGAAGCCCTTGCTGGTGTCGAAGAAGTCAACGCGGCCCACGCGCGCCACGGGTGCTTCATCCTCCTTGGATCGCTTGGGCACGCCGATCTCGATCTCCGAGATGTCGATGGGCTTGCGGACCTTGCTGGGATCAGGCGGCGTGCTGGTGATGCGGCCGAACTCGTCCACGTATGCCATCATGTTCTCCAGCCCCCCGCCGGGCTTGTTGGCCTTGCGCTCTTCCTTGCGGCGTTGCTTTTCTTCCTGCTTCTGCTGCCGTTTCTTCTCTTTCTCGCGCTTCTCGAATGTGGCCATGTGGGGTTGTTCTCGTGCTGTAGTGCTGGTGATTGCGGCACAAGGTAACCCACGCAGCGTTGGTTGGCCCATGCACGCCATCGGCACAGGCGCTCTGAACATGCCCGGCAGCTCGGTCAGCGTGGATGAGCGAGGGCTTCAGCCCCGATGGCTGTAAGGAATCCGCGCATGGCCCACGAGAGTTCTTCTGCCGCTTCTTCATGGACGAAATGCCCAGCCTCCGGGAACCGTCTGATGGTGGCGTGCGGCAGCGCTTTGCTCCATCGCTCCAGCAAGTCCGGCGGGAAGAAGCGGTCCTTCATGCCCCAGCAGAGCAGGGCAGGTGTTCCGCGCAAGCGATCCACCATGCTCCATTGCGCGTCCCAGAAGGGAGTCGCGTCCAACAACTCCTTCACCAGGACGTGCAGCGCTTCGCGCGATGCAGGGGTGGGGAACACCTGCTTATAGTGCGCGTGGAGGGCGGGCGTGAGCCTGCGCTTGTCGCCGTATCCGCTGGGCATCATTGCGTTCACGCTGAAGCCGAAACGCTGGTAGAGCAGCCGGCCCAGCCAGCCACGCATCATGCGTGAAGGTCCAGCGAAGCGTTTGTCGTTATCAAGCGGCCACATCCATGTGTTATAGAGCACGATGCCCTTCACGTTGGCTGTGTCCCTCAGCGCGTGCTGCAGGCCGATGCCTCCTCCGAAATCGGTGACGACAAGCGTTACATCCTTCAGCATGTGATGGTCTATGAAGTCCTGCAATCGCCTGGCATGGGCTGCCACCGTATAGTCCGCGCCTTTGGGTTTGTCGCTGAGGCCGAAGCCCAAATGGTCAACGGCCACGCAGCGGTACGAAGAGCGGAACGTTTTGATCAGATGCCGGAAGCCGAAGCTCCAATCGGGTGTGCCGTGCACGAAGAGGATAACCGGGCCGGAGCCTTCGTCCACGTAGTGCATGCGGCCTTCGGCATGGCGGAATGTGCGCGGTGCGAAGGGGAATTCTTCGTGGCTGAGCCAACTGGGGTCGCTGAGGTCATTCGGTTCCATGAGGCGAATGTGGCAGCGCCAAGCGGCCCGATCACTTGACGCCGATCAAGAACCGCAGGGCATCCCGATACCTTCGCGCACGCTCATGAAACGCCGCTGGTGGTTAGTGCTTGTCGCCCTTGTGGTGCTTGCAGCCGTGTTCTGGCAGGCCATGGCAGCCGACGAAGGCGCAGAGGACGGTGTGAGCTATGCGCTCTCCGAGGAGGAGGTCGCCATGCTCCAGCCGGGCGACATCATCTTGCGCAGAGGCCATGGCCTGGTGAGCGACCTGATTTCCTCCGTGCTCTCTGAGGAGTACGATGTCTCGCATTGCGGCATCGTAGCGGAGCACGACAGTGCGCTTTGGGTGATCCATTCGGTGAGCAGCAGCGTGTCGGAAGCCGATGGCATGCAAGCGCACCGGTTGCAGGCCTTCGTTCAGCAGAGCAAGCCCAGCAGCGTGATCGTGAGCCGCCTGCGCACCGATGCTGATCGATCGCTCATCGCTTTACGCGCCAAGGAATTGTTGCGCCGCTAGAGGCCAAAAAACGATTTACTTCAACTTGGACGACACCACGCGCATCTATTGCTCGGAGCTGGTGTGGCGCATCATCCGCGACGATTACGGGGTTGATGTCTTCGATGCGCCTGCGGAAGGCGATAAGGCCGGCCGCTACCGCTTCATGCGCCTGCTCGATACCGCGCGGTTCGATATGGTGCTGAACCACCAGAAGCAGTGACCCCGGCAACCAGGCCTTGTGGGGACTTGTTGCCGGGGTCGTTAGCTTTCGGATGAATCGCTTACTGAGCGGCCTCTTCCAGCACTTCGCCAGCCTCCTGCATCGCTTCGCCAGCGCCATCCATGAGTGAGTCCATGCCAGCGTCGAGGTCGTTCATCATATCGCCGCCGGTATCGCCCATGCCCTCTTCCTTGGCCATGTCAACGAGCCACTTGCCATCCTGCTTGATCAGGGTGAGGGTCTCGTCGGCATCCTTGCCGTCGGTGCGGTAGGTCACCGTGGCCTTGTCGCCATCGATGGTCTCGCCGGTAATCTTCGAGGACACGTTGTCGGTCTTGGGCATCATGGCCGCCATGCCCGAGAGGAGGTCGAGCATGCCAGCGGTCTTCTCCGTGCCGTAGGCCTTTGCCTCTTTGAACTCCATCTTGTTCAGGTGCGCGAGGTACTTCTCGGCAACCTGGCTGGGAGTCATGTCGCCGCCTCCGCCGCATGCAGCAAGGATGACAGTGGTGGCGAGGGCAAGCAAGAACGGGGTCTTCATGTGTTGGGGGTTGGTGAAAGGTGTCGTTTGAGCCCGCGAAGAAAGGTCTTTTCCATGGAAGAGCCCGCAATCAGGCCAGAATCAGGGGTGGAGCAGCCAATGCGGCGCCTCGGGGCCGAGGTTCATCACCAGGTCGATCACGCTGCAGCCGGGCACGAAGCCATGCCGTAGCTCGAAAACCTGGGCATAGGGCGGGCCTGCCTTCAATTCCGGTGGCAAGGGCTTCTTGGGGTGCAGGGACGTGCGGAGATCCACGTGCTCAATGGATGGTTCCGCGACGAAGCTCTCCAAGACCTCGATGTCGGTTCTCAGTCCCAGCCAACGCATGCCCAGCCTGAGCGTGGCCATGTTCAGGTCGAGGAGGCGATCGTGGCGCTTCATCAGCACGGCATCTATTTCGTCGATGTAGTGGATGAACCACGGTGCGTTGCCGTAGGCGCTGCGTATGGCGTGGAGGTGCTGCTGGGGCCAGGTCTCGGCGTAGGACAGGCGCACCTCGCGCATGTGCATCTTGCTGCCATGGTCGTGCATGATCTGCACGCTGAGGTCTTGCGGTCCGTTT
Source organism: Flavobacteriales bacterium (assembly GCA_035441065.1). Classification (GTDB taxonomy): domain Bacteria; phylum Bacteroidota; class Bacteroidia; order Flavobacteriales_F; family PHOS-HE28; genus PHOS-HE28. Next base: position 5,841 of record DAORNP010000109.1, read on the forward strand.
GGGCCAACGATGCGCGTCCGCGTGCGGTGGCTCTGCCGCACGTAATGCTCACCGGTGTCGATGACGACGCGGTCATGCCTGGCGAGCAGGCGGTACAGCTCCACCGGGCCGAAGTAGCAGGATGCGAGCAGTGGCCTCATACCATGCGCAGGCGCCCGCCCCAGTAGCGCTCCTCCAGCCAGATCTTGAAGAGCGGGTCGATCCATTCGGTCTGCTCGCCCTGGAAATCGAGCACCTCCTTGTTCTCGAGGGCCATGGTCATGCGCTTCACGTGCGCGCTGGATCCGAGGCTGAAGCGTCGGATCGTCTCCATGGTGGTGAAGCGCTTGACATCGTTGAGCAGGGCGCGCAGGTAGTTGAGCTGTGGCGTTGTGAGCTCGTCAACCAGCCGGTGGTACAGCGCGTCGTGCTGGTTCAAGAGGTCCTGCAGCGCAGTGTCCACGGTGGTACGGCTGCATTTGCGGCCATTGGTCCGGAGCCATGCGGCATGGCCGAGCATCTGCACATGGTAACTGTGGTCCTGCATGCGCGAGGCAAGATGCTCGCACACCTCCTCGGCGATGCTGATCCGCGCGCTGGCGAAGCGCTCTTTGATGAAGGGCACCCACTCCTCGCGCTTGATCTTGTCCAGGAACATGACATCGCCGAAGCGGAAGAAGGGCATGCTCTGCTTATTGAACAGGTCCATCATCATGTGCCGCTTGCTGCCGTAGATCACATGGCACACGTGCTCGTGGTGCTGCCAGGTGGCGCGCAGCATCTTCTGGAAGCCCTTCGGGTCCGGCAGCTGCATGATGTTCTGGAACTCATCGAGGCACAGCACGAGCCGCAGCCCCTTGGCCTTGGCCATGCGCTCGGGCAGGTCGAGCAGGTCCTGCATGCCGCGCCGGCCCTCAGGCATGTTGAGCTTCAGGCTGAATTCGTTCAGCGGGTCAAGGCCGAAGCTGATCTGCGGCACCACGCCCCGGATGAATTCCTTCACATCGGCCATGTGCTGCTCCATGGTCCTGCCCAGGGCCTTGATGGCGGCCTCGGTGGTGCGCTCCAGGAATTCCTGCTCGGTGCGCACCTGGAAGAGGTCCACGAACGCGAAGCGCACGCTCTTCTCGCGCGCCATGTCGAGTGCCACCTGCTTGATGAGCGATGATTTGCCCCAGCGCCGTGGGCTGATGAGCACGGTGTTCTGCCCCGAGCGGAAGTTGGCGCGCAGGTGCTTGCGCGCCCATTCGCGGTTCACGAAGTTGCTGCCCGATACGAGCGTGCCGATGAGGAAGGGGGAGCGTTCTTCGTCCATGCCGGGGCGCTGCTGGCCATGCGCCCGGCGAATGTAACGCCTTTGTTTGTAACAATGTTGTTACAAACATCATTGTCACCGGTTCGTGGCCCGTCCACCAAGGGATTCATGATTTTGGGCCTGCATTTCATAGGCAGCAAAATTCCGGTTCCGTGAAGCGATGGGGTCAATCCATGGGCGTGCCGATCCGCGCGCTCGCCTCGCTCCGGGTCAGTTCGCGCTGGTGCATCACCAGATGGACATGAAAGGCGCCGGCATGCTCGCAGGAATCGACGAGGGCCCTGCGCTCCACGCTGTTCAACCCGCCTTCCGCGCGTTCCAGCTGCTGGAGCACCA
>DAORNP010000109.1:7517-12043 GCA_035441065.1 Flavobacteriales bacterium
ACCCTTCGGCCAGGAAGAAATCGGCGAGCACCATGCGCTCGTTCGAGAAAGGCGGATCGGCGTCGGCCGCAGCGGAAGCACCATTGTCCAGCTGCAGCACCTCGATGCGGTTCATGCGGAATTTCACATCGAGCGGGATGGGCTTGAGGAAGAAAGCCATGGTGAATCGATTCGCTACTTCCCGATGCAGAACCGCCCGAAGATGCTGCCCAGCAGGTCGTCCGGCGTGATCTTGCCGGTGATCTCGCCCAGGTGGTGCTGCGCGCGCCGAAGGTCCACGGCGAGCAGCTCGCCGCTGATGCCCTGCTCGATGGCTGCGCGCGCATCGAATAGCGCTTGACGCGCCTTCGTGAGCGCATCCACGTGGCGCGCGTTGGTCACCACGATGTCGCCGGGTGCGGCGGTGGCGTTCACGAGTTCGATGAAGCGCTGCTTCAGCGCATCGAGCCCATCGCCCTTCTTGGCGCTGATGCTGAGGGTGCCATCGGCTTTCACCGGCGCCACATCGCTCTTATTCAGCACAGAGATGATCGCGGCGCCATCACCGATGCGCTCGCGCAGCATGGCCGCCTCGAAGGCGAAAGCCTGCTCGTTCATCACGCTCGCATCTCCGAGCAGCACCACGATCGCTGCTTCCTTCGCCTTCTTGTAGCTCCGCTCGATGCCGAGCTTCTCCACGGTGTCGTCGGTCTTGCGGATGCCCGCCGTGTCGATGAACCTGAATAGCACGCCGCCGATGGTGATGGTCTCTTCCACCGTGTCGCGCGTGGTGCCAGGGATCTCGCTCACGATGGCGCGGTCCTCTTGGAGCAGAGCGTTGAGCAAGGTGCTCTTGCCGCTGTTGGGCGCGCCGACGATGGCCACCGGCACGCCCTGCTTCACCGCGTTGCCATAGCGGAAGCTCTCGATCAGTTCGGTGCAGATGCCGGTGATGCGGTCGATGAGCGCGATCAACTCGGGCCGCTTCGCGAATTCCACATCCTCTTCGCCGAAGTCGAGCTCGAGCTCGATCAATGCCGCGAAGTCGATGAGCTCCTGCCGCAGATCCTCGATGCGCTTGCCGAAGCCACCTCGCAATTGATGCAATGCCAAACGATGCTGCGCCGCACTCTGGCTGGCGATGAGGTCGGCCACGGCCTCGGCCTGGCTGAGGTCGAGCTTGCGGTTGAGGTAGGCGCGCTGCGTGAATTCGCCGGGCAGCGCTACGCGTGCGCCCGCTGCGAGCATGGCCTCCATCAGGCGCTGCTGGATGTAGGGCGAGCCATGCACGGCCAATTCGGCGACATCCTCGCCAGTGTAGGAGCGCGGCCCGCGGAAGAGCGTGATCAGTCCGTCGTCGATCCGGCCTTCGGCATCGCGGAATATGCAACGCAGCGCCATGCGCTCAGTGATCACTTCCGGGAGTCCTTCGCTCACGGTGCGTGCAACGGCTTCAGCCTTCGGCCCGGAGAGGCGCAGCAAGGCGATGGCTCCTGTGCCAGGGGCGGTGGAAATGGCCGCGATGGTGTCGTTGTTCAGCATGAAGGCCTGCAAATGTCCGGATCTTCGCCCCTCCAGAAGCACGCAAGCCATGTGGACGATCGATAAGCACACCTACGACAAGCTGCCCCATCCAACGGTTGTTGTGGTCGGAGGCGGCTTCGCTGGATTGGAAGTGATACAGCGCTTGGCGGGCAAACCCTACAAGGTGCTCCTGCTCGATAAGCAGAACCACCACTGTTTCCAGCCGCTGCTTTATCAAGTGGCGACCGCCAGCCTCGGCGCCGACAGCATCGGCCATCCGTTCCGCCGCACTGTGGGGCCTATGCCGAACGTGGCTTTCCGCATGGCCGAGGTGCAGCGTGTGGTGCCCGAGCAGAAGCGCGTGGAGACCAACGTGGGCGATTTCAGCTACGACATCCTCGTGCTCGCGCTGGGCAGCACCACCAATTTCTTCGGCAATCGCCAGATGGCCGAGGTGGCCATGCAGCTGAAGAGCATCAGCCAGGCGCTCGATATCCGCAGCGATTTCCTGCAGGAGTTCGAGCGCGCGCTGGTGCTGCGCGATGAACTGGACCTGAAGCGCTGCCTCAACTTCGTGATCGTGGGCGCCGGGCCCACAGGTGTTGAATTGGCAGGAGCATTGGCCGAGATCCGACGCACGGTGCTGCGCAACGAGTACCGCGAGATGCACAGCGAGCTCATGCGCATCGTGCTCATCGACAGCAACGATCGCGTGCTGAAGAACTTTTCGGAGAAGGCGAGCCGGAATGCCGAGAAGTACCTGAAACAACTCGGCGTGGAACTGCTCCTGGACAAGCGCGTGGTGAGCGGCGACGACGACCACATTGCCCTGGACAACGGCGATGCGATCGATACCAATACCGTGATCTGGGCCGCAGGCGTGAAGGGCGTTACGATCCCGGGCTTGGAAGCAGGATTGAACGAGCGCGCGAGCCGTTTCATGGTGGATCGCACCAATGCGGTGAAGGGCTTCAGTGACATCTATGTATTGGGCGATATCGCGTTGATGGAAGAGCCTGCTTATCCGAAGGGTCATCCGCAGGTTGCCACCGTTGCCATTCAGCAAGGGCAGCATCTGGCAAAGAACCTGATCCGTCGTGCGGAAGGGAAGGAGGCATTGCCGTTCAGTTACCACGACAAGGGCAGCATGGCGGTGATCGGTCGTCGCAAGGCTGTGGTGGACATTGGTACCTGGAGCTTCGGCGGAACGGTCGCATGGCTGTTGTGGATGCTTGTTCACGTGGCGCAGCTCGTGGGCTTCCGCAACCGCGCCGTGGTGCTCTTCAATTGGGGCTGGAAATACCTGAGCTGGCGCAACACGATCCGCTTGATTGTGCGGCCTTATGTGCGCAAGGGAACGGCGGTGGCGCGGCCTTTCGTGGCGGTGGAGTAGGACCCGGAGGGCGGCCTACTTTCGCGCCCTTCTTATGGATAGGCGCCTCTTCATCCTCTGGTTCACCATCTTCATCGACCTCATCGGGTTCACGCTCTTCATCCCGGTGGTGCCTTACTTCAGTGAGGCGGTTGGCGCCAGCGAGGACCTGGTGATGATGAGCGTGGCGCTCTTCTCCTTGATGGTCTTCCTCTGCTCGCCCATCTGGGGCAGCATGAGCGATCGCATCGGGCGGCGACCGGTGATAATCGTGTCCATCGTGATCACGGCGATCAGCTACATCGTGTTCTCCTACGCCACGAGCATCGTATTGCTCTTCGTATCGCGCTTCCTCACCGGCATCGGCAGCGGCAACATCGCTGCGGCGCAAGCCTACGTGAGCGACATGACCGAGCCGAAGGACCGCGCCAAGCGACTCGGACTCATCATTGGCGCATCGTTCGGGTTGGCCTTCGCCTTCGGCCCCGCGATCGGCGGCTACGTTTTCCATCATATGGGAGGCATTCAAGCGGTGGGCTGGTTCGCGACAGTGCTTTGCTTGCTCAATCTGGTGGGCGTGATCTTCATGCTGCCTGAATCACTGAAGAATCCCGATGCCGAGCGACCCATCAACTTCAGACCCATCGCCAGCACCTTCCGCGCGCTCAAGGACATGCGCTTCCGCAACATCTTCATCATCGGCTTCGTGTACATCACGGCCTTCAGCATGATGAATGTGAGCATCGCCTTCCTCTGGATGCAGCGTTATAACCTCACGGTGGATCAAACGGGCATCATGTTCAGCATGGTGGGCGTGCTCAGCGCTGTTTCGCAAGGCGCGCTGGTGAGCGTGTTCCAGCGCTGGTGGGGCGAAAGGCGGATGATGATCTACGGCTGCATCCTGGTCGGTCTCGGCCTTGCGTTGATCCCCTTCGTTCCCGTTGGCGAACGCGCTAACGTTGTCATGGGCGCCGATGGCCAGCCCCTCTCGATCGACCTTGATCTCGCGTTCGTGCTGCTCAGCTTGGTGCCCATGATCCTCGGCGCTGTTGGCAATGCCTGCTTAAACCCGAGCCTCGTCTCCATCCTCAGCCGCAAATCAGGCCCGCATGAGTTGGGCGAGGTGATGGGCCAGAACCAAGGCTTCTCGTCGCTAGGCCGCGTGGCTGGTCCTGCCATGGCGGGCCCGCTTTATGCCATGGGCATGGATCTGCCCTTCATCGTTGGAGGTGTGATCATGATTGGCACGCTGGCCTTGGTATTCCACTACTTACGCACCAGCTACACCCCGTTGGCTCCTGTTTCTGCAAGCGCCGATTAGTTTCGCGGCCCAACTTTCAGCCCTCAACCCACAACCTGCCACAGCATGAGCGTGCTCGTTAACAAGAACTCGAAAGTCATCGTGCAAGGATTCACCGGCAGTGAAGGCACCTTCCACGCCACGCAGATGATCGAGTACGGCACCAACGTGGTGGGCGGCGTAACGCCCGGCAAGGGCGGCCAGAAGCACTTGGATCGTCCGGTGTTCGAGACGGTGAGCGATGCGGTGGCCAGGACCGGCGCCGATGTGAGCATCATCTTCGTTCCACCCGCCTTCGCCGCGGATGCGATCATGGAGGCCGCTGAGGCCGGCATCAAGGTGATCGTTTGC
>DAORNP010000109.1:12128-12959 GCA_035441065.1 Flavobacteriales bacterium
GGCGTTATCACGGCCGATGAATGCAAGGTGGGCATCATGCCCGGCTTCGTATTCAAGAAGGGCCCGGTGGGCATCGTGAGCAAGAGCGGCACGCTCACCTACGAGGCTGCCGATCAGGTCGTGAAGGCCGGCATGGGCATCACCACGGCCATCGGCATCGGCGGCGACCCCATCATCGGCACCACCACGCTCGAGGCCGTTCAGCTCTTCGCGAACGACCCCGAGACCAAGGCCATCGTGATGATCGGCGAGATCGGCGGCGACCTGGAGATCCAGGCGGCCCGTTGGATCAAGGCCAACTGCAAGAAGCCCGTGATCGGCTTTATCGCCGGCGAGACCGCACCGAAGGGACGCACCATGGGCCACGCCGGCGCCATCGTGAGCGGGGCCGATGAGAGTGCGGCCGCCAAGAAGGCCGTCATGCGCGAATGCGGGATCCATGTGGTGGAAAGCCCCGCGACCATCGGCGCCAAGGTGAAGGAGGTGCTGGGCTGATCGGCTCGCCCGGTGGATCAGTTCGAGCTGTATCGGGAGCTGGTGCGTCGGCGCTGGTTCCGCGCGCTGCTGCGCATCCTGTTCATCGGAGCGGTGCTCATTGCCCTGTGGGCCATCGGCAGATAGACCACAGTCCCTGTTCGTTGGTCGCTCGGAGTCGCGCACAAAGCCGTTCGGTCACAGATGCGCCAAAGTCTGCATGCACCTGTGGGCTTGTCGGGCGCTACTTTCGCGGCCGCATAATCAGCCCATTGATGAGCCAGATCTTCGACCTCGACATGATCAAGGCGGTGTACGACCGCTTCCCCGCACGTGTGGCCGCCGCCCGGAAAGTGG
>DAORNP010000110.1:0-279 GCA_035441065.1 Flavobacteriales bacterium
CCCGATACTCCTGGTATACGGCCTGCGAAACTTCGAACTGGCGATCGCGTTGTTCGCTCTCCGCATTCCTGATCCGGTTTACGAGCAGGATTTCATGCGGCTGGCGGCTTAGATGGTGTCGTTGAGAAAGGTTCTGATCGCCACCTATCCTGGTTCACCCTGCCAGCACAATACCGCCCGGCCGCTTCAGCCTGCCAGCCCTTGCCGGTCGAGCCAGCTCTGCAGAATGATGGTGGCGCTGATCCGGTCCAATTGACCTTTCTCGCGGCGTGCCATGCG
>DAORNP010000110.1:425-1230 GCA_035441065.1 Flavobacteriales bacterium
CCGGAAGGCCCACGACGAAGCCATCCACGGTTTCTTTCGCGCAGTAATCGGCCAAGTAGCGCATGAGGCCCTTGGTCTCCACCGTTTCCAAGGCCGACGCGATGATCCGCAAGGAATCAGTGACGGCCACACCGGTCCGCTTCAGGCCGAAGTCAATGCCCAATACGCGCCCCATTGGGCCAAAGGTGCGGGAAATGCAGGTTGAGGATTGCCGGGGGCTAATCCTCAATCATTCTCAACCTCCAACCCTCAACATGCGGACAACCATCTTTGCGCTATGCATGAGCTGATCGAGAAGGCCTGGGATAACCGCGATATGCTGCGCGATGAAGAGGTGGTGATGGCCATCGAACGCGTGGTTGAGGAACTGGACCGTGGAGTGCTGCGGACTGCGGAACCGGATGGTGGAGGTGGGTGGCGCGTGAACGATTGGGTGAAGAAAGCCGTGATCATGTACTTCCCGATCAAGCAGATGCACACCATCGAGGTGGGTCCATTCGAGTTCCATGACAAGATCCCATTGAAGAAGCGTTTCGCGCAACTCGGTGTTCGCGTGGTGCCGCACGCCATTGCAAGGCATGGCAGTTACCTGGCGCCGGGCACCATCCTGATGCCCAGTTACGTGAACATCGGCGCGTACGTCGATGAGGGCACCATGGTCGATACCTGGGCCACCGTGGGCAGCTGCGCGCAGATCGGCAAGCATGTGCATCTGAGTGGCGGCGTGGGCATCGGCGGTGTGCTGGAGCCCGTGCAGGCAGCGCCGGTGATCATCGAGGATGGCTGCTTCATCGGCTCCCGCGCC
>DAORNP010000110.1:1240-9248 GCA_035441065.1 Flavobacteriales bacterium
AGGCGTGCGCGTATGCCAGGAGGCGGTGCTCGGAGCCAACGTGGTGCTCACCGCCAGCACACGCATCATCGATGTCACTGGCCCGCAACCGGTAGAGATGAAAGGCATCGTACCGCCGCGCAGCGTGGTGATACCCGGTACGGTGCCGAAGAAATTCGCCGCTGGGGAGTATGGCGTTCCTTGCGCGCTCATCATCGGCCAGCGCAAGGAGAGCACCGATAAGAAGACCTCGCTCAACGAGGCCTTGCGCGAGCATGGCGTGGCGGTCTGACCAATAGACGCCCGTGAATACCTTGCCTCGCTGGCACGGTCTTTTGTAGGCTCGTGCGAAACAAATAATGCTTCCTATGAGAGCAGCTCTCCTCACCGCCTTGTTCACCGGAACCTGCTTTGCGGCAATCGCGCAGCAAGCACCCTACAGCGCTAAACAGCGCTTTTTCTATGTCCCCGCCAGTGCAACGAGCGAGGGCATCACGATTGAGATATCCGACGCCCTTGGTGAACTCACCGTGAGCAAGTTCCGCATCAAGGTCATCAACAAGACGGGCGACTACCTCTTCGTGGATCCCAGCCGCTTCAACTATCGCATGGGCGATGCCGTTGCACATTTCAAGGAGAAGCCATTCGTTGTTCGGCCCTTCGACGATGCCGCGCGCACCCTTGATGCTTATGGCGCAAGCACCTACCAGCACGAATCGCCCGTGCTCGATTTCGCAGACGGGCTGCAACTAGCCCCTGGAATGGGCCGCGTGACGCGACTAGAGGACTTCTCTCTGCCTGCCAGCGTGAACAGCATGCAGAGCGGGCCATTCACCGTGAACCTGAAGGACCTCTCGAAAAAGACCGACAAAACCCACGCACGCTTCACGGTGCAATACACCGGCAAAGCCTTGGGCGTGGTTGACCCCAGCCGCATCTCAGTGAAGCTGCCCAGCGGCCAAGCCTTCGCCAACGAGAAGAGCAAGTCGAAGCCCGTGCTTCTGGAAGCGGGCGGCACCGATGACTTCAGCGTGGTGGCCGAGATACCCGCCAAGATTGCTGACATGCAGTTCACCACGCTCACCGTGGCCTGGAACGATGCATTCTCAGAGACCGCCAAAGGCCCCTTCAGCATGGAGGCGCTGCGGATTGCTGTAGATCAGGAACGCACCAAGAAGGCGAACTGAGACTGGGATTCGTCAAGACCGTGCATGCCAATGCGCAGGTGCTGATGCTCTGCGCAGCATTCACTATCCTTGTGATGAACCAAACCCCTTCCCAATCATGAATTGGTACCTCAAAGCACTGAAGAACTATGTCGGTTTCAGCGGACGAGCGCGCCGCAAGGAGTACTGGATGTTCACGCTCTTCAACGTCATCTTCGCTGTTGCGGCGATGGTGCTGGATAATGTGGCCGGACTGGCCAGCCCAATGACGGGCTACGGCCCCATCTATGGCCTCTACGCGCTGGCCATGCTGCTCCCCGGCCTCGCCGTGGCGGTGCGTCGCCTGCACGATGTAGGCAAGAGCGGCTGGTTCATCCTGATCGCTCTAATCCCGCTCATCGGCGCCATCTGGCTGCTGGTCCTCCTCTGCACCGATAGCAAGCCAGGCGCCAACGAATACGGCGAGAACCCGAAAGAAGGGGCCATGGCTTAAGTGCTTCTCCAATCCTCAAGCGTGAAAGGGCTGTCCGGAAGGATGGCCCTTTCGCTTTCGGCCCTTGCTTAAACGACCGGCTCATCCAAGCCGGGGCACGGGGGCATGGCTACATTCGCCCGCCCGAAAAGGGCCATTACAATCACCATGAGCTACGACCTGATCGTCTTAGGCAGCGGCCCCGGCGGCTACGTTGCCGCCATCCGTGCCAGCCAACTCGGCCTGAAGACCGCCATTGTTGAACGTGAAGCGCTCGGCGGCATCTGCCTTAACTGGGGCTGCATCCCCACCAAGGCCCTGCTCAAGAGCGCGCAGGTGTTCGAGTACATCAGCCACGCCAAGGATTACGGCATCACCGTGGGCGAGGGCAAGCCCGACATGAAAGCGATCGTAGCCCGCAGCCGCGGCGTGGCCGACGGCATGAGCAAGGGCGTGCAGTTCCTGATGAAGAAGAACAAGATCGATGTGGTAATGGGCACCGGCAAGCTGATGCCCGGCCGCAAGATCGAAGTGACTTCCGCCGACGGGAAGAAGAGCGTGGTGGAGGGCAAGCATATCATCATTGCCACGGGAGCCCGCAGCCGCGCATTGCCCAACCTGCCGCAGGATGGCAAAAAGATCATCGGCTACCGCGAAGCCATGGTGCTGGCCGAGCAGCCGAAGAGCATGGTGGTGGTGGGCAGTGGCGCCATTGGCAGCGAGTTCGCCTACTTCTATGCAGCCATCGGCACCACGGTCACACTGGTTGAGTTCATGCCCAACATCGTCCCGGTGGAAGATGAAGAGGTGAGCAAGCAGCTGGAGAAGAGCTTCAAGAAGCTGGGCATCGAAGTGATGACCTCATCCGAGGTCACAAGTGTTGACACCAAGGGCAAGGGCTGCGTGGTGACCGTGAAGAACGCCGCTGGCGAGAAGAAGATCGAGTGCGACATCGTGCTAAGCGCCGTGGGCATCGCCGCCAACATCGAGGGCATCGGCCTCGAAGAGGTGGGCATCGTCACCGATAAGGGCAAGATCAAGGTGGATGGCTACTACGCCACCAACATGCCCGGCTACTACGCCATCGGCGACTGCACGCCGGGCCAGGCGCTCGCGCATGTGGCCAGCGCCGAGGGCATCATCTGCGTGGAGAAGATCGCCGGGCAGAACCCGCACACGCTCGATTATGGCAACATCCCCGGCTGCACTTATTGCAGCCCTGAAGTAGCCAGCGTGGGCATGACCGAGAAGCAGTGCAAGGAAAAGGGCCTGGCCATCAAAGTGGGCAAGTTCCCCTTCAGCGCCAGCGGCAAGGCCAGCGCGGGCGGCAACAAGGACGGCTTCGTGAAACTGATATTCGACGCCAAGTACGGCGAGCTGCTGGGCGCGCACATGATCGGCATGAATGTGACCGAGATGATCGCCGAGTGCGTGAGCATCCGCAAGCTGGAGACCACCGGCCACGAGATCATCAAGACCGTGCACCCGCACCCCACCATGAGCGAAGCCATCATGGAGGCGGCCGCCGCGGCCTACGGCGAGGTGATCCACTTGTAAAGCTGAATAGTGGTACCTGGAAGTGGAAAGGACTTTGCGCTCGACTTTCAGCTTTCAACTTCCAGCTATCTGGCTTGCACTATCCGCCATTCATTTCGCTCCTCGGGCTTTGACACCAGCTCGTTCAGGAGGAATGCCGCAGCGATGAAACCGCCGCTTACGGCAGCCCCGGCTGCCCATGTCTCCTTGCTCTCACTATCATTTGAGGCGATGACGAACGGTGCGGACCCTAGAACGACGAATGCACCTGTCCAACCGACCAAAGCGAAGGGCTCATTAACTGAGGACCGTCCCGTTCTACCCATCTTAAGGAAGAGCACCTGATCAATCGGCAGCTCGCTGCTGACCGTCCTGTATCGAGGCAAGCGTACAGTCTTATCCGGCTTACCCCCATTCTGAGGGTATGACACGAGGGAGTCGCCATGATGCACCTGGTGCTCCAAGAAGAGCATTGAGCGGTTATGGCCGGTCACCTTTCGGAAGACCACCGTGTCTGACATCTGGATGTGATAGTAACCCACCTTGAAACGCCTATGCTTGCCAGGCGCGTCCACACGCTCGAGCCAGAGTGGGTCTTGCGCCTGCGAATTAGCCGAGGCCAAGACGAAACAGAGCCAGATGGCAGCACGAAGCTGAAAGGACCATGCAACGCGCATCGCCCAAAAGTACCCAGCATCTTTACGCCCATGTGCGGCATCGCCGGTTCCTATCAGCTCGATGCGAGCACGCCCGTTACCGGTGACCGCATCGCCGCAGCACTCAAGTGCCTTGCGCATCGCGGTCCGGACGATGAGGGCATCTACGCGAGCGGTCGTGCGGTCCTGGGCCATCGTCGGCTCAGCATCATCGAAACCAGCGCCGCCGGCCATCAGCCCTTCACCGATGATGGCGGCCGCTGCACGATCATCTTCAATGGCGAGGCCTTTAACTTCCGCGAGCTGCGCACTGGTTTGGAAAATCAGGGCCACCGATTCCGCAGCCAGAGCGATACCGAGGTGGTACTTCGGCTATTCGCGTTGAAGGGGGAGGCATTCCTGCACGAGATCAACGGCTTCTTCGCACTGGCCATACATGATGCTGGAACCGACGAGCTGCTGATCGCCCGCGACCGGTTCGGCGTGAAGCCCTTGTGGTATTGCGAGCAGGAAGGCCAACTCCTTTTCGCGAGCGAACTGCGTGCGCTGGAAGCGCTTGGCGCAAAGGGCGAGGTCGATCGGCACAGCCTTCAACAGTATTTCACCTACCACTACATACCCGCGCCTTACACTGTGTTGAAGGGTGTGCGGAAATTGGAACCGGGTGAATTGCTTCGTGTGAGCAAGGACGGCGTGAAACGCGAACGCTGGTACGACCTTGCTGAGGCCACCAAACATGCTCCCGCAGCACCCGACCCTGAGGAGCGCATTCGAGAATTGCTCGGTGACGCGGTCCGCCGAAGGTTGGTGGGTGATGTGCCCGTGGGTGCCTTCCTCAGCGGCGGGCTCGACAGCAGCATCATTAGCGCTCTGGCTGCGCAGCACCGCAAGCGCCTCCGGACCTTCAGCATCGGATTCGCGGATGAACCCTACTTCGATGAGACCCGCTATGCCGAAGCCATGGCCCAGCACATCGGCAGCGACCATACGAGCATTCAACTCAAGCAAGATGACCTTGCTTCAGCTTACACCGATCTGCTGGCACACATCGATGAGCCTTTTGCCGACAGCAGCGCCCTTCCTTACTTCATCCTATGCCGCGAAGCCCGCAAGCACATCAGCGTGGCTTTGGGCGGTGATGGCGCCGACGAGGTCTTTGGGGGCTACCGCAAGCATCAAGCGTAACTGCGGCTCAATAGCCCCGGACCTTTGGAGAAGGCCGTGATTGCGTTGAAGCCGCTCTGGCGCGCCATGCCACGCTCACGCAACAGCGCAGCCACTGATGCATTCCGGAAATTAGAGCGCTTCGCCAGCGCGGCATCGGGTCATCGGGAACAGCGCTGGCTCAATTTGGCATCGCCGGTTGGCCAGGCAGATGCCAGCGCACTGATTCCGAAGGCCGTCCACCCGATTGAACTCGACGACCGGGACATGAGCATGACGCGCGGAATGAGCCGCATGCCCGGCCTCAACGGCTATTTGCTGGCCGATGTGCAGACCGTGCTGCCCAACGACATGCTCCACAAAGTGGATCTGTGCAGCATGGCGCATTCGCTCGAGGTGCGCACGCCCTTCCTGGACCGTCGCGTGGTCGAATTCGCATTCTCGCTTCCGCCGGAACTGAAGCTGAAGCGCGAAGAAAGCAAGATCATCTTGCGCAAGGCCTTTGGCGACCTGCTTCCGAGAAAGGTGCTCACCAGACCCAAACAAGGCTTCGAGATGCCGCTCCGGCAGGTCTTCCTAGGCCCATTGGCCGGGCTATTGGACGATTTGCTCAAGGAACCAAGCGTGCGTGAAGCGGGGCTGCAGTGGAGTGCCGTGCAGGACGTACGGAAGCGACTGAATTCGGGATCGCCAGGAGGCGCTCAGGCAACTTTGCATGCGCTGGTCGTCTTCATGGCGTGGTGGAAAACACGGAATCCTTGATGTGGGATTGAGTCCACTGGTACCGGGTACCTTCGCCAGCCGATCATGCCACGCGTTCTACAGATCCTCAACCGCTTCAATCTGGGAGGTCCCACGCACAATGCGGCCTACCTCACCCGGTACATGGCACCTGAGTTCGAGACGCTGCTCATCGGTGGCAGTCAAGAAGCCACCGAAGCCGGAAGCCAGTACATCACCAAGAGCATGGGGGTTGAGCCCCTGATCCTTCCGGAGCTGCAACGCGAGGTCGCCCCCTGGCGGGATCGCGCGGCCTACCGGCGCATCAAGCAGGTGATCAAGGACTTCAAGCCCGACATCGTGCATACCCATGCCGCGAAGGCCGGCGCCGTAGGCCGCATGGCCGCCGCCGACATGGGCGTGAAGGGAATCGTGCATACCTTCCATGGACATGTGTTCCACAGCTACTTCGGGCCGGTGCGCACAGCCATGTACAAGAGTATCGAACGCTACCTGGCGCGGCGCTCTTCGCGGATCATCGCCATCAGCGAGCGGCAGCGCGAAGAACTGGTCGATGAGCACCGGATCTGCGAGGGCTCGAAAGTCGATGTAATCCCCTTGGGCTTCGACTTGATGCCCTTCCAACTCGAACAGGAGCGCAAACGCTCGCTTTTCCGTCGAGTTTATGGAATTGCAGATGATGAGTTGGCCGTTGGCATCGTAGGGCGCTTGGTCCCTATCAAGAACCACGACCTCTTCCTGGACGTAATTGCGCGGGTTCGGAAGCGCACCGGCCTGAAGCTCCGTGCCTTCATCGTGGGCGACGGCGAGGAGCGGGAACGCCTGCAGGCGCAAACGGCCAAACTCGGTCTCAGTCAGGCGATGGGTCCCTACTTCAACGGGCATCCCTTCGGCCATGGCGTGAACGGCAAGCCCATGGTGCAGCGGGCCGAGGTGACCTTCACGAGTTGGATCAAGGAAGTGGACATCGTGAACGCCGGCTTGGATATCGCGATGCTCACAAGCCTGAACGAAGGCACCCCGGTGAGCCTGATCGAGGCACAAGCGAGCAATCGCCCCGTGGTAACCACCGATGTGGGCGGCATCCGCAACGTGGTGAAGGCCGATGAAACGGCAATCCTGTGCCCCTCAGGCGATGCGGACTGCCTTGCCGATGCCTTGGAGCGATTGGCCCAGAATTCCGCCCTGCGGACCCACATGGGAAACAGCGGCTGGGATTTCGTGCGGGAGCGTTACCACTACACCAGGCTCATAGATGATACGGCCCGGCTCTACCGCGAACTGCTCTCTTAGCGTGCCAATGGGCGATCGCTACATTTGGCCGCACATGCCCATTCCTTCCCGAACCCTTTGGGGCGCCTTGCTGGTTGCCGTGGTCGCTGCGGGCTGCACGATCAACCGCGACATCATGTTCAAGACGTCGCTGGACCATCAGTTCGACGCATTCACGGACACCACGGACATTGCGCGCAGGATCCGACTGCAGCCCAACGACATCCTGCAGTTCAGGCTCTTCGCCAACGATGGGTTCAAGATGATCGACCTGGTGAGCGAGGGTGGGGTGCGCGAAGCCGCCTTCCTGAACAGGGTCATGTTCAGCTACGTGATCGAGAGTGATGGCGAATGCAAGCTTCCGCTCTTGGGAAGGGTAATATTGGCCGGAAAGACCTTGCGAGAAGCGGAATCCTTCCTCGAGGAACGCTACTCCACCTACTACCAGCGGCCTTATGTGCAACTGCTTGTCATCAACCGCCGGGTGGTGGTGTTCCCGGGAGGGGGCGGTGATGCGCGCGTGATCCCGATTGAGAACAACAACACCACGCTGCTGGAGGCCTTGGCGATGGCCGGGGGCATGTCCAACCGTGGCGATGCCCGGAAGGTGAAGCTCTTCCGGAACCTGCCCGACGGGCGCCGAGCCGTCCATCAATTCGACCTTTCGGACATCGAAGGGCTGAAATATGCGGACATCGTCCTGCAAGGCGACGACATCATCTATGTGCAGCCCAATCCCGAATTGGTGCGTGAAGCGCTGCAGGACCTCACCCCTGTCATCACCTTGCTCACCAGCATCGTGCTCGTGATCGGCGTGGTGCGCAGCTTCGCCCGCTAAGCAGCGCCAGAATGGTCGCAGAGGAGGTCACCAGCAGAGCCGTCAGCTTCGAGAGCTATCGACAGCGCATCACGAACTTCAGCAATGAGTTCGACCTGGGTCTATTCGTGCACATCCTGCGGCGCAGCATGCCTTGGGTGGTGCTGGTGCTGCTGCTTTCCGGCGCATCGGCCGCGCTCTACCT
>DAORNP010000110.1:9258-12771 GCA_035441065.1 Flavobacteriales bacterium
ACACCGTGCCCATCTATGAATCGAAGACCATCCTTCAGCTGGGCGGAAGCAACACGGCCCAGCAGGTGCTGCTGGTGAGCAGCTTCACCGAGGAGCAGAACATCGGTGTGGACATGCACTTCATGCGCAGCCCTTTCTTCATCAGCATGGTGCTCGACAGGCTGCCGCTGGAGGTGAGCTACTTCAACCGGGGTCAGATCCTCACTGAAGAATACTATAAGAACTCCTTCTTCAACCTCACGGAGGTCACAGCATCATCCTAGACCAACCCATGCACCTGGACTTCTCTCAGCCGGATCGCATGGAGGTCTCTTACACGGTCGGGGACCGATTGTTCAAGGAGGATTTCCCGAGGAACAGCTTCGTTTCGATGCCGCACTTCTCAGGTCGGCTCGAGGTCGGCGACCATCCGATCCTCAACGATCCCGATGCCAAATCGAGCTTCTACCTGAAGATCAATAGCCGTCAGCGGCTGTTGGACAAGTACACCAGGCAGATCTGGGTTAACTCGCAGGATTACACCACGAAATCCGTCGATATCCTTTGCCAGGACCCGAATCCTTACATCGCCCGGGACCTCGCCCAGACGATGGCCGAGACCTATATCGACTACGATGTGCAGCGCCAGAGCAGCAGTGCCGCAAGTGTGATCGACTTCATCAGGACCCAGAAGGACACCACGTACAAGGAGTTGCGTGACCTGGAGCGGATCATGCAGGGCATGCAGAGCGACAGCCGCGTGGCCGACCTCACAGCCCTGACCCCGCTGCTGCTTGAGCGCTCTGAGAAATACGAGGATGAGCTCGTGCGCCTCACGCTCGATGTGGAGCTGCTCTCCGCCTTAGAGCGGGCCACCTCCAGCCAAGGCGGCGAGATCAATGCGAATGACCTGCTCCCCTTGCTCCTCGGCACCAAGTACGAGAATACCCTTGCGACACCCTTGCGCCTCCTGCAGCAACGGATCGAGGAGCGTGACGTGATGAAGATGGAAGCCACTCCCGTGCATCCTTCATTGGCAGCGTCGGAAGAGCGCGTGGCTTCCCAGAAACGGGTGCTCCTTGAGTCGCTGCGCCGCATGAGGGAGGGCGCCGAGCGGCAACGCGATGATCTGAAGCGCCAACTGGGCATCCTCGATACTCAATTCAGGATCCTGCCAGAGAAGGAGATCGAGTATGGCCGTGTTCAGCGTGTATTCAGCATCAACCAGAAGTTCTACACGCTGCTGCTGGAGAAAGAGGTGGAGTACCGGATCAGCAAAGCCGGTTTCGTGCCGCAGAACCGCATCCTGCAGAATGCGACGCTGTCGGGGTCGCCGGTTTCGCCCAACAAGGAGGTGGTTATCGGCTCGTACCTCATGGTGGGCGTCATCATCTGCTTGCTCATCCTTCTTGTTCGCTACATCCTGCACGACAACATCACCACGCTCAACGATATCGCCAAGCTCAGCCAAGCCAGCATCGGCATCCTGGGCATGGTCCCCAAGTACAAGTACGATATCCCTGTATCGGAACTGCTCATCGACAAGAACCCCAAGAGCTTGATCGCCGAAGCCTTCCGAACCGTGCGCACGAACATGCAATTCGTTGACAATACGTCCGGCCCCAAGGTGGTGGCGATCACGAGCACCATCTCCGGCGAGGGGAAGACCTTCGTGGCCATGAACCTGGCCGGCATCATCTCGTTCAGCGGCAAGCGGGTCATCATCCTCGACTTGGACATGCGGAAGCCGAAGATCCACCTGGGCTTCGATGTGGACAATGCGCGCGGCATGAGCACCGTGCTCATCGGCAAGGACTCGCTCGCTGACTGCATCCGTCACAGCAGCTTGGAAGGGCTTCATTACATCACCGCCGGTCCGATACCGCCGAACCCATCCGAGCTCATCATCAGTGCGCGCATGCTCGAGGTGCTCGAGGAGCTGAAGCAGCAATACGATGTGGTGCTCCTTGATAATCCGCCCGTGGGACTCGTCACCGATGGCATCCCCATGATCCAACTGGCCGACTATCCCATCTACATCTTCCGCAGTGATTACAGCAAGAAGCACTTCGTGCAGAACGTGGATCGCCTGATCAATGAGAACAGCATCAAGCGACTGAGCTGCGTGCTCAACGGGGTGGATGTGGATCGCAACCGCTACGGCTACAACTATGGCTACGGCTATGGCTACGGTTATGGCTACGGCTACGGCAGCGGTTATGCAGGAGGCTATTACGAGGACCGACCGGCCACCAAGCGCGGCAAGACCGGCTTCCTGGCCAACCTATTCGGAAAGTCATGATCGATACTGAGCGTTTCCCCCTGGAAGGATTGGTATTGCTGAAGCCGCGGGTCTTCGCCGATGAACGAGGCGCCTTCATGGAGACCTTCAGCCAACGCGCCATGGACGATGCGATCGGCGCGCAACGATTCGTGCAGGACAATGAAAGCATCTCGCGCGCTGGAGTGCTGCGCGGTCTGCACTTCCAGCTCGATCCGCACGGACAGGGCAAGCTGGTGCGGGTTTCCCGAGGTGCAGCCATCGATGTCTGCGTGGACATCCGTCGTGACAGCCCCACCTACGGGCAGCATGTGAAGGTGCGGTTGGCCGCTGATGCCCCCTCCCTGCTCTGGGTTCCTGTGGGATTCGCGCATGGATTCGTGGCCCTGGAAGAAGGCACCACGTTCAATTACAAATGCACAGCGTACTACCAGCCCAGTGCGGAACGCACCATCCGTTGGGACGATCCGGACCTGGGCATCGATTGGGGAGTGAGTGCCCCCTTGGTGAGCGATAAGGACCGGGCAGGCTTCGCATTCGCAGGGCCATGGCACCTGCCCAAGTGAGCGAGCCATGGCCTATAGCATCGCCCAGCTATTCCTCATCTATTCGGGCCTGTTCTTCGCTGCACTGGTGTTCAGCCTACTGGTGAACTCGCTGTTCATGCGCTTCGCGCGCACTTTGGGCATGCGCGAGAAGGATCAGCTGATCGAGCGCTGGAGCGCGAGCTACAAGCCGGCGTTCGGCGGAATCGGCTTCTACATCATCTTCTTGGCCTGCTTCACCTTGCATGGCGTGTTATTCCCTGGTGAAGTGGCCGTGCTGCGCCCTGAGTTGTTGGGCCTCTTGGCCGCCACCTCCTTGGGCTTCCTCATGGGCCTTGCCGACGATGCCTACAACACGCGACCCGTGCTGAAATTCATCGTGCAATTGGCCTGCGGCGCCCTGCTGATCGCGAGCGGGACATGCATCGATCTCTTCGAGGCGCGCTGGGCCAACGTTGCGCTCACGCTTTTCTGGGTGGTGGGCATGATGAACTCCATCAATATGCTCGATAACATGGATGCCGTGGCCACCTCCGTCACCATTGCCATTCTGGCAGCTGCTACGGTGGTGATGATTGCCACCGATGCCATGGACCCGGTGTACATGGTACTGATGGTGGGGACCATGGCCGCGCTTTCGGGCTTCCTCTTCTTCAACTGGAACCCTTCGCGCATGTTCATGGGCGATACCGGAAGCCAGTTCCTTGG
>DAORNP010000111.1:0-3704 GCA_035441065.1 Flavobacteriales bacterium
TCTCCCAACAAGGGGGGCAAGAGGGTGTCCGGTCCGAATTGGTTTTCTCCGCGTCCCTGCGCCTCTACGGCCAACCCCTGCATGCTCATGTTCGATAGGGAGAAATGGGGCGAGGTGTTCGAGAGCATCGGCAAGAACAAGCTGAGGGCGGTGCTCACGGGCTTTGCTGTGCTCTGGGGCATCCTCATGCTCATCGTGCTCCTGGGCCTCAGTGGCGGCTTGGCCAAGGGCTTTTCCTATAATTTCCGCAACACGGCCACCAATAGCATCCGCATCTCGGGCAACGAGACCAGCAAGCCCTGGAACGGCCTGCCGCCCAACCGTGAGGTCATCCTCGAAGAGGGCGATGTGGAGGCCCTGCGCCACGCGATCCCGGGCATCCAGCACATCAGCGGGCAATACCGGGTATGGCGGGGCCAGACGCAGTTGCAATACGGCAAGCAGTATGGAAGCTATGGCGTGCGCGGGGTGATGCCCGAGTGGCGCCACATGGAGCACCAGCAGATCCGGGCGGGGCGCTTCCTGAATGAGTTGGACCAGCAGGAGGGAAGGAAGGTGCTGGTGATCGCACAGGATGCGAAGGCCGACCTGTTCAAGACCGAGGACCCTATCGGCAAATGGGTGAAGGTGAATGGCATCCCCTTCCAAGTGGTGGGGCTCTACGAGTACGATTCCGGTGGTCCTGAGCAAGGGCAGCGCAGCGCGGTGTACATCCCGCTGAAAGTGGCACAGCAGGTATTCAATGCCAAGGGACTGTTGGATGACATCCTCTTCACCTTCGCCGATGCCAGCGTGGCGGGCGCACGGCAGGCGCAGCAACGCGCAGTGCATGTGCTGGCGCGCCGCCACAACTTCGATCCCACCGATTCGCGCGCGCTGTGGCTACGCAACAACGTGGAGAACGTGGGCACCATCAGCAGCGTGTTCACCGGCATCACGCTCTTCGGCTGGTTCGTGGGCATCGGAAGCTTGTTCGCCGGTATCGTCGGCATCGGAAACATCATGCTCATCGTGGTGCAGGAGCGCACGCGCGAGATCGGCATCCGCAAGGCGCTGGGCGCCACGCCGGCCAACGTGGTCGGGCAGGTCATGCTCGAAGCGCTATTCGTCACCGCCCTCTTCGGTTTCTTCGGGCTGGCGGGCGGCATCCTGTTGTTGGAGCTGCTGGCATCGGTGGTGCCCGGCTCCGCTTTCTTCCGCGACCCCACGGTCGATATCGGCGTGGCCATCAAGGCCCTCGTGGCCCTCATCGTGGCCGGGGCCCTCGCGGGCTACTTCCCGGCGCGTCGTGCCGCCCGCATCCGTCCCATAGAAGCCTTGCGTGATGAATAGTCGCTTTCGATCATCTGCGCATCTCGCTGCGGAAGCCCTGCACCGCGCGTTTGGCACGCTGCGCGCCACTCCGGGCATGCGTGGCTCGGCGAGCGCGACCCGGAGTCTCACCCAAGCCATGGAATCGGCATGCTTCTGTGAGACTCCGGATAGACCGCTCCGCGGAGCTTCCGGAGTGTCGTCTGTCCAACCCTCAACCTCCGGCTAGAAATGTTCGACCGTGACCGCTGGGCCGAGATCTGGCAGACGCTGAGCCGCAACAAACTGCGCAGCTTCCTCACCATGTTCGGGGTGGGCTGGGGCATCTTCATGCTCACCGTGATGCTGGGCATGGGCAGGGGCTTGGAGAACGCGGTGCTCGGGGGCTTTGAGGGCTTCGCCACCAACAGCTGCTTCCTGTGGACGATGCCCACCACCAAGCCGTACGCCGGCTTCAAGCAAGGCCGCTTCTTCAGCTTCGACAACGAGGACATCGGCATCATCCGCCGCAATGTGCCCGGCATCGAGATCTGCTCGCCGCAGCTGCAGCTCGGCGGATGGCAGGGCGGTAACAATGTGAGCTACAACAACCGCATCGGCGCCTTCAGCATCTATGGCAGCGAACCCGAGATGATCAAGGTGGAGGCCGTGCGTATCCTTCATGGGCGCTTCCTCAATAAGGCCGACCTGCTCGAAGAGCGCAAGGTGGCCGTGATCGGCAAGGAGGTGGTGGCGCAGCTCTTCCAGAAGGAGGAGCCCATCGGCAAGCACATCAAGATCAATGGTGTTTACTTCCAGGTGATCGGCGTCACGGAGAAGAAGAGCAGCGCGCAGATGGGCGACAACCCCGACGCCAAGATCTACGTGCCCTTCACCACCTACCAGAAGGCCTTCAACAGCCTCAACCGCGTGCATTGGTTCACCATCGTGGCCAAGCCGGGCGTTGATGTGGCGGAGGTTGAGCAGAAGATCCGCCAGATCATGGCGCGCAAACACAAGGTGGATCCCGAGGATGAATCGGCCTTCGGTAGCTGGAACATGCAGCAGTTCTATGGCATGATGAACATGCTCTTCGTCGCCATCACAGGCGTGAGCTGGACCGTGGGCGTCTTCTCGCTCATCGCGGGCTGCATCGGCATCGGCAACATCATGCTGGTGAGCATCAACGAGCGCACCAAAGAGATCGGTATCCGCCGCAGCCTTGGCGCCACGCCGCGCGCCATCACCGGGCAGATCATCCAGGAAGCGCTCACGCTCATCTTCATCGCGGGTTACTTCGGCCTGCTGGCGGGTGTGGGCGTGGTGGAGGGCATCAACGCCTTCGCTGGCGATGCCGACTTCCTCAAGAACCCTTCCGTGAACATCCAAGTCGCCCTGGTGGCCTTCGTCGTCCTGCTTGTATTCGGGCTTCTGGCCGGACTGCTGCCCGCCATGCGCGCCATGCGCATCAAGGCCGTGGATGCCATGCGCGCCGAGTGATGATCACCCCAACCGCATCAACCTGCAACTCTCAACCGCAGATCCGAAATGAAACGCATCCTCAAGATCGCCCTCCTGGTCGGTTTCGCCCTCCTCTTCATCTGGCTCTTGGCCTTCCTTGTTGGCAAGAGCCTGCCCAAGCCGGTTGAATTCAACATCGAGAAGCCCAAGAAGGCCAACGTGATCAAGAAGACCGTGGCCAACGGGAAGGTGGTGCCTCGGAAGGAGATCCTCATCAAGCCCGTCGTGAGCGGCATCATCCGCGAGCTGTATGTGGAAGCCGGACAGCAGGTGAGGAAGGACCAGCCCTTGGCCAAGATCCAGATCGTGCCCGACATGCTCAGCCTCAGCAACGCCGAGAACCGCGTGCGCACGGCCGAGATCAACGTGCAGAACGCCCAGATGAACTTCGACCGCAACAAGCCCTTGCTGGACAAGGGCGTGATCAGCGCCGCTGAGATGCAGGGCTTCGACATCGCACTGAAGAACGCCAAGCAGGAACTCGCTGGGGCGCAGGAGGCGCTGCAGGTGGTGCGCGACGGCATCAGCCGCAGCAGCGCGGGCAACACCATCGTGCGCAGCACCATCGACGGCATGGTGCTCGATGTGCCGGTGAAGGAGGGCAATAGCGTGATCGAGCGCAACAACTTCAACGAGGGCACCACCATCGCCGCCATCGCCGACATGAACGACCTGATCTTCCAGGGCAAGGTCGATGAGAGCGAGGTGGGCAAGGTGAAGCTGGGCATGCCCGTGGTGCTCACCGTGGGCGCCATCGACAATGCGAAGTGGGACGCCGATCTGGAGTACATCGCGCCGAAGGGCGTGGAGGAGAGCGGCGCCATCCAGTTCGAGATCCGCGCCGCCGTGAAGCTCAGCGAGGGGCAAGCCTTGCGCAGTGGCTACAGCGCCAA
>DAORNP010000111.1:3714-5963 GCA_035441065.1 Flavobacteriales bacterium
CGAGCTCGAGCGCCGCGACAGCGTGCTCACCGTGCCTGAGAGCGTGGTGGAATTCAACGCCAAGGGCGACAGCGCCTTCGTGCAGGTGAAGAACGGCCAGGAGTGGAAGAAGACGCACATCAAGACCGGCCTGAGCGATGGCATCAACCTGCAGGTGCTGGAGGGTGTGAGCGAGAGCGCTGAACTGCGCGGGAGCAAGAAGGAGGCGGAGAAGAAGGTGGAGGCGAGCTTCGATTAGGGAAGCAATTCCTCCAGCGCAGAGTGCATGCGCTCGTGCACGAACCGGAATCCGAGCCGCTGCGCGAGTGTCGGGATCACCCGCCGGCTCTTCAGGATCAGCTCCGTCTCCGTGCCGATCACGGCCGCTCCGATCCAGAGCATCCAGCGTGGTGTTGGAAGTGCGAGCAGGGGCTTGATGCGTGCCCGCATGGCTTTCAGCATGTCCTGTTCCATGACTGGATTCGGCGCGGCCAGGTTGAGTATGCCTTCCGCTTGCGGCGACTCTATCACCCATTGGAAGAAGCGCGCGACATCGGCCTCATGCACCCAGCTCACGTATTGCCTGCCGCTACCATGCCGTCCACCCAAGCCCCAACGCACCAGCTGCGCATAGCGCGGGAAGGCGCCGCCCTTGTTGCTGAAGACAATGGCGCAGCGCACAGCCACTTGCCGGACACCTTCACGCTTGTGCCGGAAGAACTCGTTCTCCCAGGCCTTCACCACTTGCGGACTGAAATCATCGCCCAGTTCACCGGTCTCTTCATCCATGGGCCGGTCCTCCGCATGCCGATAGACCGTGGCGCTGCTGAGGTTGATCCACACCGGCGGCGGTGATGCGATCGCGAGCATGGCCTCGCCCAGCGCATGCGTCGATTCCAATCGGCTGTTGAGGATGGCTGCTTTGTTCTCTGGCGTATAGCGGCAATCCACGCTGCGGCCCGCAAGGTTGATGAGTGCATCGGCGCCGTCGAGCTCGCGCCACCAATCGCCCCGCGAGCGCCCGTCCCACAGCATCATGCGCGCAGCGGGGTGCTGCTTCAGCCCAGGCCGCCTTGTGAGCACGATGACCTCATCGCCGCGCATAGCGAAATGCTCCTGCAGGATGAGTCCGATGGTGCCGGTACCCCCGGCGAGCACGATTTTCATGGTTTGTCATGCCGGGCTTGACCCGGCATCGCGTTAGGCATTAGCAGGTGCCGCTGTTGATGGTCCGATCGTGATGCCGTTCTGCCGCGCCTTCCGCCGGCCGCGGAAGAAGAGGAAGAGGTTGAGGAAGAGCATTACGCCCAGGTAGATCGCGAAGCCGCCGATCTTGCCTGCGAGCACCTCCACCATTTCCTGCGTCGTGTCGAATGGGTCATTGGCCCAGTAGCCACCCACCTCCATGATTCGCAGCGCGAAGCCGATGTTGATCAGGTAGAAGCCCACCTCGAAGAGACGGTTGGTGGCATCGGCGATGTCGGCCTTGCCCTTGAAGATCTCGAGCATGAACACGCGGCCGTTGCGGAAGAGCGTGCGCGCCACGTAGAGGGTGAGCCCGATCACCACGGGCAGGTAGATGAGGTAGGTGAGGACGAACAGGTTATTCATGGCTGTTGGTTTAGTTGGGGCGCATCAGAATGCGCCCGTGCGGTTGCTTTCGTTGCTTGATCCGGCTCCAGATCAGGAGCACGGCGATGTTCTGGTAGTGCAGGGCGGCCAACGCGAGCACGATAAGGCCCATGCGCTGCGCCAGCGTGCCCAGGAGCTGTTCCACGCTGCCGATGGGCTCCCAGTTGGCCATCACGAGGGCGATATAGCCGAGGTTCACCAGGTAGCAGCCCACCAGGAGGATGTTGTTCACCGCGTCCACGAAGGCGGCATCGTCGTCGAAGAGGCGGAGCATCCACGGCCTTCCATGCTTGTGGCAGGTCTGCGCCACCCCCACTGCCAATGCGAGCATGGCCGGGAAGAAGAGCAGGTAGCTAAGGAGGTTCAGGTTCATGGGTTCAAGCCTTCCGTGCCGTGATCATCAAGTACCGGAACAGGTCGCGCTGCGTGCCCAGCGCGATGCCAAGGAGGCAACTCTTCAAGTGCGCCTGCTCCAAGGCATTCAGTCGCGTTCCCTTCAAGCGTCGTTCGATCCAGCTTTGCATCATCAGCAAGGGGCCATGCGCCGCGCAGGGCGCCACGTTCCAGCTGAGGTCGCGCAAGCGGATGTCCGTGAAGCCGTTGGCATCAAGCGCTTCAATGAAGGCGTCGCATTGCGG
>DAORNP010000111.1:5978-9558 GCA_035441065.1 Flavobacteriales bacterium
CAGCCTTGCTCCACGGCGCGAACCATGCGCGCGCGGAAGCCGGCTGGTCGCTTCAGCAGGAATCCATCCACCAGGGCCAGCCGGCCACCGGGCTTGATGATGCGTGCGATCTCCCCGATCACATCGGCCTTGGCTGCGCCCGTGCCATAGCAAAGGCTTTCCAAGGCATAGGCGCCATCGATGGAGCTCTCGGCCAGTCCGGTATGCCGGAAGTCCGCGTGGCGCATGCACACCCGATCGTCGATGCCTGCTGCCAGCGCTGCGACCTGCCCTTCAACGGCCTGTTCTTCCACGATTGTGATAGCCTCCATGCGCGCACCGAATTCGCGCGCAGCCAAACGAGCCGCCGCACCATAGCCGCAACCCAGATCCGCAAGACGGTCATCTTGGCGCGGATGCAACTCATGCACGACTTGCCGAGCCAATTCATCCAGCATGGCCTTGCGATTGAAGGGGCTCAAAGGCCAGCGCCAATACCCGAAGTGCAGATGGCCTTGCGGGCTCCAGCGCCTATACAGGTCGGCGCTCGCATGGAAGTGCGCTTGAACTCCGAGGTCGGTGCGCATCCGTGTGGCATGTTGCATGAGGGCTTCCATGGCTTTATGATTTGGAGTTTCAGGAACTAATGAAACATTGGGCCAAAAAAAGAGGCGGTCATTTGAGCAGGGTGGTGGCTGCCTTCACGAACCATTGCACATCGCGGCGGGTGCTATGGTCGAGCAGGGTGTCCAAGCGGGTGGTGAGGTCGTGCAGGTCGCGGGTCATCTTCTTGAAGCTCTTCGCTTCGGGCGTGGCACCAGGTATGTCCTCCAGTTCATCGAGCAGGCGGATCAGCGGCTCCAACTCGCGCTTCTTGCGTTCGCGGGTGATGTGCGTGGCCACTTTCCAGACGTCCTTCTCGGCCTCAAAGAACTCGCGGCGCTCACCGGGCTTCAGCACGCGGCGAACCAGGCTCCAGTCAATCAGCGCGCGCAGGTTCATGTTGGCATTGCCCCTACTGATGTTGAGCTGTTCCATCACGTCCTCGGTGCTCAGCGGATCGTGGCTGATGAGCAGCAGCGCATGGACCTGGGCCATGCTGCGGTTGATTCCCCAGGCGCTTCCGAAGGCGCCCCAGGCCTCGATGAATCTGTCTTTCGCTTCGGGGATGGTCATCGTCTTCACGGGGCGAATGTAGAATGAATCATATCAATGTTTCAAATAATACTGAAACTATTACAGGCGCATGGCCGATCGACCACCGGATAACCGTCGCCCCCACTGGATCAGAACCGCTGGTGCCGGGTGCCCTGCCCTGACCACTTTTCGACCTGATAGAAGCCCATGGCCACTCCCTGCCTGCTCCGGTCGATTGTGCTTGCGGTTGCGCTCGTACTGCTGTCATTAGCGTGTGCCCAGGACATCCAGCAGGTGAACCTGAAGAAGCCGGTGACCCTGAGCGGCAACCTGAGCTTCTCGATGGAGAGCTACTCGGTGAACGGCATCTCGCCGCGCCGCCAGCCCTTCACATGGACCTTGAGCGGCGCGCCCACCCTCACCGTTCTGGGCGTGCAGATGCCTTTCCAGCTGCTGCTGGGCAACTTCGAGAACAGGTTCTACCAGCCCTTCAACCAGTACGGCATCAGCCCGCGCTACAAATGGCTCACGGTGCATGCCGGCTACCGCAACATCAACTTCCAGCCATACACGCTTGCGGGCTACCGCATGCTCGGCGGGGGCGTGGAGATCAACACCGCCTACAAGGCCGATGGTCCGCGCACCGGCCTGCGCTTCGGCTTCATGTACGGAAGATTGAACCGCAGCACCGCGCTCGATAGCGCCCAGTTCGCCAATCCGCTGGCCTTCCGTCCGCTGCCCAGCTTCACGCGCATGGCCTATGCCGCCAAGCTCGGCGTGGGCAACAACGAGGGTTACTTCGACATCAGCTACCTGCATGGCTGGGATGTGGAGGAATCGCTGCGCTCGGGCCTGCGCGACAGCATCGCGCCGCAGCGCAACACGGCCTTCGGCTTCTCCTGGAAGAAGGACCTGTACCGCAAGGACAAGCGGCGCCTGTTCTGGAAGGCCGACATGGGCATCAGCGCCTACACGCTGGATACGCGGCAGCCGGCGCAGGATGTGGATACGGACATCGGGATCGTGCGCGATGCCATGCGCGGCTGGCTCGATGCGCGCATCAGCACGCAATACCTGAGTGCGGGCGAGAGCAGCTTGAACTATGAGGGCAAGCACGGCGGCATGGGCGTGGCCTACAAGCGCGTTGATCCCGAGTACCGGAGCATGGGCGCCTACTTCTTCCAGAACGACATCGAGCAACTCACCGTGACCCCCAGCCTGCGGCTCGACAGCGGGCGCGTGAGCATCAACACCAGCTTCGGGTTGCAGCGCGACAATCTCTCGAAGCAGCGCATGGTGACAAGCGAGCGACTGATCGGCAACGTGAGCTTCAACTGGAACCCCACGCCGCGATTCGGGGTCAATGCGAGCTGGAGCAACTTCGGGGTGACGCAGAACCCCACGCGTGTATCGCCCGATGCCGAGCTCTTCAAGCAGGTGAGCAACAGCTGGACGTTGGTGCCCTACATCAACCGCATCAACAACCACAGCGTGCGCACCGTGCAGCTCGTGGGCGTGTACCAGCGCTTGAACAGCCCGGTGAGCACGATCAACGCTGCGGCCGACCAGCATACGCTCGTGGGCGCCTTCGTGCACAGCTACACGTGGATCAAGCGCGCTATCACCACCACCACTTCGATAAACTACAACAACACCGTGCTGCCGCAGGGCGATGTCGGCTCCTTGGGCGCAGGCGCTGGACTGGGGTTCCCGGTGTTCAAACGGAAGCTGCAGCTGGGGTTCAACGGCATGTACAGCAGCAACCATTTCAACGGCGAATCGAATGGCTACACGCTGAGCGCAGTGGGCGATGCGGGCATTTCGGTACACAAGAAAGGCAGGCTCTCGTTGCAGGGCATCTTCATGCGGAACCAGGCAGCGGATGAAACGGTGTTCCGCTCGTTCGAGGAGGTCATCACAAGGATCACGTACGGTTTGAACTTCTGAGCCATGAGGAACGAAATGCAAGGTGCAAGCGTGCAAGAGTTCAAGTGTGCAAGAGTGCGAGGGTGCGAGAGTGCCAGATTGCGAGGGTCCGTGCTTTCGCTTTCGCACTCTCTCACCCTTGCACTTTTCTTTCTCATCCCCACGATGCTCCGTGCGCAGGAGATCATCATCACGCTCAACATCATCCCGCCCTATTCGGCGTATGCGTACGACTACGCGGACCTCACGGGGCAGGCGATCATCACCCTCACCAACACCACGCAGGAGCTCAAGGAGGTGCGCCTCGAGGGCAGTATGACCAATGCCACGGCGGGCCTCTTCG
Organism: Flavobacteriales bacterium; assembly: GCA_035441065.1. Classification (GTDB taxonomy): domain Bacteria; phylum Bacteroidota; class Bacteroidia; order Flavobacteriales_F; family PHOS-HE28; genus PHOS-HE28. The sequence continues at coordinate 9,364 of DAORNP010000111.1, forward strand.
TGCGCACCAATGCGGGGCATCGCGGGACCGCACCGATCATGGTGCCCGCCGGCGGATCGGTGGTGCTGAGCTCTCAGCCGGGATCGATGGACTTCCTGGATCCCCGGAACGTGGCCACCAACGCCGATGAGGTGGTGCAGCGCTCGATCGTGCAGACCGGCCAGTTACCCGAAGGCGTGTACCGCTTGTGCGTGG
>DAORNP010000111.1:9568-9950 GCA_035441065.1 Flavobacteriales bacterium
TCTGAGGCCAGCCAGATCCGGTAAATTTGCCGTTCGCAGCCCGGCGGAGGCTGTTTCGGCTTCGCCCTCTACTACGCGAATCCGCCCATCATCACCCAGCCGGTGCATGCAACAGTGCTCAGCGCATACATGGCCAATCCCGTGTTCACCTGGACACCTCCGCTGGGCAATCTTGCCGGCGCGCTCATCGAGTACGATCTGCTGGTTACGCCCGTGTTCCCCGGCCAGAACCCGAACGACGCCATCATCGCCGCGCGCACCTACCAGCGTGGGCAGCCCGTGCTGGTGAAGGATGGGCTGATGGCCAACGTGTACGTGCGGCAGGTCTTTGATCTGCCCTTCGAGCAGGGCAAGCAGTACGCCATGCAGGTGACCGCGCGCG
>DAORNP010000111.1:9960-10441 GCA_035441065.1 Flavobacteriales bacterium
CAACGGCGTGGTGGGCATCAGCAACCAGGGGAGGAGCGAGATCAGCGTGTTCACCGTGGGAACCGTGGATACGCCGGTGATCCCGTACAGTGGCACGGCGCCTTCGGGGCCCATCATCGATCCGGGCATCTCACCGGCATTCCTTTCGAATACCCTAACGGGCAAGCTGCACTACTTCTGGCATAACGCCAGTAATCACGGTGCCACGGCCAGCGCCGGCACCGGTGGCACGGTCAATACGGGTGCAATCGGACAGATGGGCAGTGACAACGTTCAGATCGCCTTGCTCAACGAGGGAAACCGTGCCGGCTATTCCGGCTTCACACAAAGCCCATTACCAGGCGTCACCGTGCAATTGATCCAAGCCATCCAATTCCAGAACGCGCCCACCAGCTCTCCACTGGCAGGTCCGCTGCTCCCTGGCAACATCCTACAGACCCACACTGGACAGTTCCACATCCAAGGGCAGCCCACCATGAGC
>DAORNP010000111.1:10493-12568 GCA_035441065.1 Flavobacteriales bacterium
TCGCCTTCAACGTGCCGCACGTGCAACAGCTCGACTTTGGGTGGAAACAGGGCACGGTGACCCTTGGTGGCGACTTCACCGGCAATCTGGAGGGGAGCTACACCGGCACCTTCCGTCGCGTGCTGATGGTGCGCGTGGGCAACCCGGCCCGTACCTACTACGCGCAGCCTGTGCAGTTCAACAGCGGCTTGCCATCGAATGGCGACCTGGGCCTTTTCCATGCGCAAGTGAAGAGCATGGACGTGAAGGTGCTGGTGGCCGATCGCTACGACTTCGAGGTGAAGAAGGCGGGTGTTCAAGTGCTGTTGTTGCGCAAGGTGGGCAGCAAGCCTACGCTGGTGCCGGCCGATGAAGCCTCACGCGGCAGTTCGGCACCCGATCCCACCATCACCGTGCAAGGCCAGGAGTACTTGATCCTGGCGCGCGATACCGCCGACAGCCAGGGGATGGCCGAGTTTCGCGACCTGGTGCGCTTCGACTGTTCGCCGACGGGCACCAACTTGTATTACACCTGGGTGCAATACGTGGACGACTTCACCACGCAGTACAGTTTCGAGAGCCACCCGAAGCCCATCCACTACGCCTATCAGAGCGACTGGACCAACGCCTGCTACATACCCACCGCCGATCAGTTCAAGGAGAGCTGCATGCGCTGCGAGCTCGCCAGCCGTGATGGTTTCGGTACCACGGCGCGCAGCCACCCCAGGGCCTACAAAGGGCAGGACCAGTGGCTCTTCCACATCCAACGCACGGTGAACCGCCCGCCTGCGGTGACCGCCACTGTGCGCAACAGCGCGGCCGGCACGCAGGCCGCGTTCGCCCTGGCCGAGCCCAACGTGCAGTGGCAGCTCTGGCGCATCAACAAGCAGGGCATGGAGATCCTTCGCAATGGCAACACCAGTTGGGGCGCCATGCTGGAGAGCAACCAGCCCGCCGGGTTCACCATGGCCACGAATGCCTTGGTTTCACAGGGGCACATGGTGATGCACGCTTCGGGTGTCACCGGTCCCGATGGCCGCATCCACCGCAAAGGCCTGCCCGTGCAGAAGGAAGGAACGGTCCCCGTCGGTCATTACTATGTGCTCGATGTGGAGAAGGCCGGCTTCAACCGTGTGATCAAGGTGGTGAACCGGATCTCGTTGGGCGGCGGAGGAGGAACGATCAGTCAAGGCGGTATCATGCAGACCAGTCCGAACTTGCTGAACCTGTTAGGTGGTGGAAGCAGTTCCTCAAGCGGTGGCTCTTCGTCGGGCTCGAACAACGCAGGACCCAACAGTGGCGATGTCTCCATGCTGCGCGAAGGCTTCCAGTACTCGGCCGGCGAGATCTTCATTGCGCCCAAGGGCAAGGTGAAGGTGGTGTTGCAGAACGAGGCTGGGCAGACCCTCCCCGCCAGCGCGCACTACCGCGACCCGGTCACGGGGCAGGAGGGCGTGATCATGGCCTCCACCTTCAATATCATCACGCAGAAGCGAGAAGTGCTGCTGGACGTGCCCACGGGCAATGGACTACAGGTGGTCATCATCCCCAACGATCTGGAACTGTACGACCGCGACACCATCACCGTGAACGTGCCCGCCACCGGCATGCTTACCACCACGGCCACGGTGCCTTACAAGCTGCACCGCATCCACTTCATCGTGCGCGAGCAGCCCAGCACTCCGCAGGCAGTGCCGGCCGGGCAGGACCCCGAATCCGTGGGAACGCCGCTGGCCGGTGCGCGCGTGGTGCTCATCAACGCTTCGCCCGTGATGTACCCCGCTATCAAGCATCCGGCCACTTCACCGGGCGGTGTTGCGGCATCGGTGGCCGGGCAGCCGCTGGAGCGCATCGTCGACTCGCAGGGCCGCGTGGACTTCGCATTCCGCGCGTCGGGGCAGGACTTCACCTTCCGCGTGTATGCGCCCACCGGCGGCAACCAGGCCACCCGCGAAGTGCCCATGAGCTCCGTGGCAGGCAAGCAATGGCGGGTGAAGCATGTGCAGATGAAGCCCGGTCGTACCGTGCGCGGCACCGTCACCATTGATAGCGCTGCCGTGGCCAACGCACGCGTGCGCTACACCCATGGGGCGCTC
>DAORNP010000112.1:0-2131 GCA_035441065.1 Flavobacteriales bacterium
CACCGAGTTCTGGGATGTGCTCGGAGAGCAAGGGCATCCGATTCGGGCCACCGTGTCCGAGATGGGGCCGCTGTTGCTCTCCCGCCTCCTGCAACTCAACCCGACGCAGGAGGGAGTACTCAATGCCGCCTTCGCGGTGGCGGACGACCGCGGCCTGCTGTGGACCGATGACCTTGGCTGGGGCCTTGACCTTTGCCGCATCCTCGCGCCCGTCGTCGTATTCGGGGTGATCCTCAGCGGCAGCGATCGATTGCATGCCGCTGAGTTCAACATCATCCTCCGCCTTGGCGCTTGGAGCGCCATCGCCTGCGGCATGTTCGGACTGCTCTTCAGCGGAGCCCCTGCAGATGATTACCGGAGCATATCCATGTTCATCAGCCACATCCGTCTTGCGCTTCTACTGTGCTTGGCGGTTGCGGTGCTGCTCTGGCGCCTGCCGAAGCCCGCGTGGCAGCGGATCGGCCATGTGCTGGGAGCGATCGCCGCCATGTACCTGATCGCGCGGCTGGGCAGCATCCAAGGCTTTGTCATCCTCGGCATCATGGGGCTGGTAGCGGCATGGCGCTGGACAGCGAGCCGCACCTTGCTGGCGCGATGGCTGATGAGAGCAACGTTATGCGCTGCGGCCATCGCACCGGTGCTAATCGTCCGCAGCGCATGGCGCGCACGCGTACCGCCGGTCGTTGCCACGCTCGAAGCGCGCACTGCCGGAGGTGAGGCGTACAGCCACGACACCCTCAGCACTCAGATGGAGAATGGCACGCACGTGTGGACCTATGTCGCTTGGGGCGAGCTTGATCGCGCTTGGCACCAACGCAGCCGCATCGGATTGTACAGCGCGGATGCGCGCGGCCATCCGATGCTCTCCACGTTGGCGCGCTACCTATCGTCGAAGGGACTACGCAAGGACAGCTTGGGCGTGATGGCGCTCACCGCCGATGATGTACGAGCCATAGAGCAAGGCGTGCCGAATGCCCAACGCGGCCGCGGATCGCTGCGCGCGCGCGTGGATGAAGTGCTCTTCGAGCTGGATCAATACCGCTCCACTGGGCAGGCCGATGGCCATTCCGTGACGATGCGGATCGAATTCCTGCGCGCAGGCTGGGCCATCGCGAAGCGGAATTCGCTCACAGGCGTGGGCACCGGCGATACGAAGGGCGCTTTCGCCGATCACTATGAACGCACCAGCAGTTCGCTCGCTCCGAAGTGGAGGCTGCGCGCGCACAACCAGTACCTCACGCTCTTGATCTCGTTCGGTGCCGGCGGATTAATCGTGTCGCTGCTGGCGTGGTGGTGGCCCGCATGGAAGCTCGGCGCATGGCGCTCACCGCTGTTCGTCGCATGGGCCCTTGCCTTCGGCATCTCCTGCCTCACGGACGACACCGTCGAGACCCAGGCCGGCGCCACTTTCCTCGCGCTCTACTACGCGCTGCTGGTCTTCGCCGCACCGCGTGCCGAGGTTGATGCCGCAGCGTCGCAGTCCTGATGCGCGCTCTGCGTTTCGAGAGCCGAGCCCGCGAGCATTTTTCTACTCAGCCTATTGAACCGATTCGCCGCAACTCCCGCAACTTGCTGTACTTCAAGCGGACGGCCCGTGCGCTGAGCACCGCGATGCGCCAACCGGCCCAACCATCGAGGAAGCCGAACAGCATGCCATAGCACTGCACGAACTTGAATGCTGGCGCCAGCCAGAGCTTCCAGAGCGGCACACGCTTCCCGCGCGCATACATGGCGCGCGCATGCAAATCACTGTAGCGCTCGATGCGGTCGATGTGATCCTGCACGCTGTGATAACTGTAGTGCAAGAGATCGCCGCGCAGATCGATGATGGCGCAGCCCTGCGGGAGCACCAGCTCCTCATGCACATGGTCGCCTTCCCAGCGCGTGCCGTCCTTGGGGAAGAGACGCACCTTGGCATCGGGGTACCAGCCGCCGTGGCGCACCCAATGGCCGCAGTAATTCGTGAGCCGCTTCAACCGATAGGCCCCGGCGAATCCCTTGCGCTTATGATGGAGCAGGTCCACGCGCAGCGCATCGCTCAGCACCTCATCGGCATCGAGCGAGAGGATCCAGTCGTGGCCGGCCAGCGCATTGGCGTAGTTCTTCTGGTCGCTGTAGCCCTTCCAGGGCC
>DAORNP010000112.1:2244-3363 GCA_035441065.1 Flavobacteriales bacterium
CAGCGCCATCACCGAGCCGACCGAGAGGTCGACGTTGCGGGTGATGATGACGACCGATACCAGCACGGCGGAAAGCTAATCGGCGCATCGGAGCTGCGGCTCCGATGCGCCGATCGACCTAAAGGCGCTGCTCAGTAAAGGTGCTCCACCACGATGCGGCCCGTGCGCACGGCTTGCCCGTCACGCATCAGCCTGTACCCATACATGCCATTGGCAAGGAAGGCAGAGGTGACGGTGGCGCGGCCATTCATCACGGGCTTGGTAAGCACGAGGCGGCCGGTGGCATCAACGAGCTCGAAGGAGTGCACCCCCTGCATGTTGTCGCCGGTCAGGTCAACGAAGAAGTCGCGGTCGGCGGGGCTCGGGTAGATGCGCATACCACCCTGCTCGTTCTCCGCCATGCCCTGCGGCAGTTCCACCACCACTTCAACACGCTCGCTCTCGCAGGCCACGAAGGGCAGGCTCACCTCCCAGTCGTAGAAGAAGTAGTAGTAGGCGGTAGCGTTGCCGCCGGTGGCGGTACTGCCCGTCATGCTTCCGAAAGCGCCCAACGCGTAAGGGTAGGCCTGCGCGCTCCCCACGCCATCGCGCCAGAGGCCCGGATTGCCGCCCACCACGCGCAGCCCGTAGTTGCCGGGGCCGGGCACGGTGAAGTTGAGGGTGACGCGGCTCTCCCCATTGGGAATGTTGAACACGCCCTGCTGGATCACATTGGCAGCAGCGTCGACCAGCGCGATGGTGCGGTTCCCGGTGCTATTGGCATACACCTTCACGCTGCGGATGGCGAAGAGCTGGTTGGCGGTGAAGAGCTGGTAGTTGTTCGCGTTGGTGTGGTACTGGCCGGTCGCGGTATTGTCCGTCTTGGCGCCATAGCTGCTCACCGCTCCATTGGTGTTCGCGCTGGAGCACCAGTAGCTGGTTGTACTGCTCACAAAAGGCGTTTCCCAGGTATTGCCGCTGCCAATAGCGGTGCCTCCGGAGGGCGCAGTGTACCAAGAGATGTTGGGGCCGGTGGCATTCAGCGTGGCGGTTCCAGGCCCGGGCAGCTGCACGTTGCTCGATGCGGGGGCCGTGGGCACATCCAGGATCGTTACGGTGACCGGGGCCGAAGTGAGCGCG
>DAORNP010000112.1:3432-3865 GCA_035441065.1 Flavobacteriales bacterium
GTCCGCTGCTCCACGTATCGTCGCTGGCAATGCTGCTGGTGAGCGTGAGCGGCTGCCCCGCGCATATCGTCGGGAACGCACTCGTGCTGATGTTCGGTGCCACGCCGCTCGGGCCAGCGAGCAAGGTGGTCTGCGAGAATCCGCTGGTCTCTTCATCACACGCCACCTCCACCTGGAACTCGTAGCCCACGCATGGGTCGAGCCCGTTCACCGTAACAGTGCTCTCATCGATGCCGGTGAGCTCCGTCCAATCCGTGCTGCCCACCGCGCGGTAGCGCACGGTGAAGGGGCCACTGCCCGTCGCATTCCAGGTATAGGTGGCCGAGCTGCCTTGTCGCGTGGCCTGTCCGCCGAAGGGAGCAGGGCACGAACTGCACTCGTTCATGATCAACTGCATGCTGTTGCCCGAGCTGATGCGGCCGCCGGTAACGGT
>DAORNP010000112.1:3875-7989 GCA_035441065.1 Flavobacteriales bacterium
GCCCGGCAGGTTGCCCACTTGCTCAACGCCCTCGAAAAGCTTGGCGCGTATGTACATCGCACCGGCCACGGGATCCGCATCAACCAGCGCCATGAGGCTGGGGCAAGGGGCGCTGTACAAAAGACCGATGACGCCAGCGGTGAGCGGTGTGGCGAAGCTGGTGCCGCTGGTGTTGCCGTAGCCGCCGCCGATGCTCGTGGTGCGCACGTTCGAACCCGGCGCGCCGACATCGATGGTGGTGAGGCCCCACGCGCTGAAGGTGCGGGTGTCGTTCACGTCGGTCGCCGTTACGCTGATCATGAAATCGCTGGGGCAGGCCGTGGGCAGGTCGCCCACCGCATCCACATTCACGGCATTGTTGGCCGTGGCGCCGCAATTGAGGATGCCCGCCGTGCCCAGCGTGTCGAACATGGCGCACCAGAGCGGCGAGTTCGCAGGCTGTCCACCATCGATGCCCCAGCTGGCGCTGGTGGCCACCACGAATGCGCCGCGTTCGCCATTGCTGGTGCGATAGATCCGGCGCATGCGCAACGGGTAAGTGTAGGCCGCCACCACGGCGCTCTCGCTGGTGCCACCGTAGTTCACGGGCATCATCTTCACGTTCCAGTTGGCGCCTACCACGCCCAGGTTGTTGTTGCCCACGGCGCCCACCATGCCCGCGCACTGCGTGCCGTGGCTGCCGCTGTAAACGTTGTCATTGTTGTTGGGCGTATTCCAGCCGCGGCGATCGTCCACATAGCCATTCCCATCGTCGTCGATGCCATTGCCAGGGATCTCATCGTGGTTGATCCAGGCGTTTGCGGCGAGGTCGGGGTGCGTGAGGTCGGCGTTCTCGATGATGCACACCACGATGGTATCGCCTGCAGCGGTGACACCGCCGGTGCTGATGTCCCATGCGGCCTCGCTATCGATGTTCTGGTGGTGCCACACCTGCCCGTATTGCGCATCATTGGGCACGATGCGCTCCTTCACGATGTGGTTGTTCTGCGCGAGCTGGATGCCGGGATGCGCCCAAGTGGCGCGCAACATGGCCCATTGCGATTGCAATGCAGGATTGAAGCGCAGCAGCCAGGCGCGCATCTCGGTGCTCACCTCCTCAACCACCTGCATGCCGGTGGGTTGGCCGTCGAGCGTGGCCAAGTCGCGTGCGATGGCATAGGGGTCGGCGCCGGGTCGGGTCATCACCAGCAGGTCGCCGGGGATGTATTCGGTATCGTTGAGCTGGGCGCTGGCTGGGGAGAGCAGCAACAACGCTGGAAAGAACAGGGTCAGGAATCGGTTCATGGTCGGGGCTGGTTCCCGACAAACTTAGTTGGCCGACCGTTCAGGCTGGGACGGCCCGGACGGAGTATTGCACCCACCTGACGGATGCTCTTGGAAGGCCGATAAGACCCTCAGGGCCGCTCCTGTGAAGGCTTGCGGTCCATGCGGCTGAGCATGCTCTGCACAATGGAGACGATGAGGCTGAAGCCCAGCGCCCACCAGAAGCGGGGCTGCTCGATGGTCAGTCCATCGATGAGGCTATCGGCGAGCATGACCATGGCGGCATTAATCACCAGCAGGAATAGGCCCAGGCTGAAGAGCGTGATTGGCAAGGTGAAGAGGATGAGGATGGGGCGCACAAAGCCATTGAGCAGGGCCAGCACGGCGGCGGTGAGGATGGCGGTGAGCACGCCATTGGTGGTCTCCATGTCGCCAAGGCTCACGCCTCTGAGGAGCAGGTCGGCCACGAGCACGGCGATGGTGCCGATGAGGATGCGGAGCAGGACATTCATGCGCTAAAAATAGGAAAGGGCCCTGCGGCCCCTTCCCATCGTGAGGCGCGCAACCTCACTCCTTCACCAATTTCACCGTTGCGGCCTTGCCGCCTTGCGCGATTACGAGGTAGTAGCTGCCGCTGGCCTGGTCGCTGAGATCCAAGGTGCGCTCGTAGCGGCCCTTGAAGCCCACGATGTGCTCCTGGTACACGCGTTCGCCTTTGGCGTTGTGCACATCCACATTCAGGTCGGCGCGCTCGGCCACGTCGAATTGCAGCCGGTAGAAGCCGCTGCTCGGATTCGGGAATGCTTGCAGCCCATCGAGCTTCAACTCCTTGTCCACCGCCACGCCCTTGTTGCGCAGCAGCGCTTTCTCATCTTCGCTCAGCTCACGCGCCTGCACGCGCACGCGCACCTCGCGACGGATATCCTTGCCCATCTCCCGTCGCAGCTCGTCCATTTCGCGGCGCAGCTGATCCATCTCGCGGCGCAGTGCATCGCGATCCTCGGGCGCCATGCCGTTCCAGCGGAAGCCCTCCATGCCTTCGGTGCCATTATGGTAGCGGTGCGATCGCCGTTCGCCCAAGGTGCCGGTGTGCTCTTGGGCTTGCCCATCGCGCAGCGCCGTCACGGTGATCCGCTCACCCGGTTCCATGCTGCGGATCCGCTCGGCCAGCGCATCGAAATCGCTCACTGCCTCACCATTGATGGCCGTGATGCGATCCCCGGCCAACAGGCCCATCTTCTCCGCAGCACTTCCTGCTTCAACGGTGCCGATGACAGTGCCCTGATCCGCACTCCTCTCTTCGCTTGGGGTAACGCCGAGGAAAGCGCGCTTCTCGCTGCGCCATGCGCTCGATTCGCCGAGCTTCTCCAACTCCTTCAGCGTTTCCGTATCGAAGCTGAAGGCATGGGCCTCCGATTTGCGCTCGCTGAGCTTGGCCTCGCCCTTCATGGTCCTTCCATCGCGCAGCCACACGAGTTTCACCGACTCGCCCGGCTTGTGCGCACGCACGAGCTCAGCCAATCCGCCCGGTCCATCCACGGCTTTGCCGCCCAACTCGGTGATGATGTCGCCTTCCTTCAGCCCAAGCTTCTCGGCGGGGCTCTCCTTCATCACCTCCAGCACCACTGCGCCCTTCTTCACCAGCTTCGAGCGCTTGTCGTCGGGTGCGAGGTTGCGCGTGCTCACACCCAGGTATGCGGAAGGCGCAGCGGCGAAGGCCATGGGTGCATCCGGCGGTACCGGTGGCATGGGCGCCATCGGGGCCATGCGCATGAACACATCGCTGTCCTCACCCTCACCGAAGCCGCGGATATCGATGGTGATGTCGCGCTCGCCTTGGCCGAGCTTCATGTGGTTGAGCACGCCCAGTTCGCGCAGCGCCTCTTGCATCTGCGCATCGTCGTTGGCGTCGAACTCCTTGGTCACGCGCTTGGTCTCGCCGTTCTCGGTGGTCACCACTTCGATGCGCACCTTGCGGTCGGGCACCGGCACTTGCGGCTCTTGCTGCATGCCGATCACGGAGGCCAGCGGTAGGAAGAGGAAGGTCTTGAACATGGCGATAGGTGTTTGAAGTGCCGCCAAGCTATCCGCGCTCCGGGCCGAATTGTTCCGCCGGAACTTGAAAGAACGTTAAGCGGCGGGGCGGAAGGTTGGCGCCGGGGCCAACGGCTCAATCGCCCGTGAAGCGCTCCATGTCCCGCCGGTCGCGCTTGGTGGGGCGGCCTTCGCCCGGCGAGCGGTGCTGGGCTTTCACCAGCCGGGCCAGCTCGAGTTTCTCCAGGTCCTCGAATGAGGTGCGCTCGGCCATCAGGCCAGGAACCAGCTTGGCACCGACACGCGAAGGCGGAATTTCCAGAATCTCCCAGCTGCGCCAGATCGGTGGCTCGCGCAAGGCAATCAGATCGCCGGGCTTCACCTCCACCGAGGGCTTCACCACACGACCATTCACCTGCACCTGCTCGCGGCGCACCGCATCGGTGGCCAAGGAGCGCGTCTTGAAGAGGCGCACGCACCAGAGGAATTTGTCGATGCGCATGGGGCGGCGTGAAGTAAGGGCCGCGGAGACGCAGAGGCGCGGAGAATCCAATCGCAACGCGACTTCATTCCCTCTAGAAACAAAGGAGCGCATGGAGCTCACCCTCTGCGACTCCGCTCCTCTGCGGCCATCCCCGCATTTCTCCACGATCACACCCGCATTTTCCACATTCCACTCCCCACCGGAACCGCGCCGGTACCTTCGCGCCCCGGTTATCCACCGGACATGCCAAGAGACACTTCCATCCGCTCCGTCCTCCTGATCGGGAGCGGACCGATCGTCATCGGCCAGGCCTGCGAGTTCGATTACTCCGGC
>DAORNP010000112.1:7999-8401 GCA_035441065.1 Flavobacteriales bacterium
GAGCCGCTCCCTCCGCAACGAAGGCATCGAGGTCACGCTGATCAATAGCAACCCGGCCACCATCATGACCGACCCGGTCACGGCGGACAACATCTACCTCAAGCCGCTCACCACGGAGAGCATCGAGGAGATCCTCAAGAAGCACAGGATCGACGCCGTGCTGCCCACCATGGGCGGACAGACCGCGCTCAACCTCGCCATCGAGTGCGAGAAGCTCGGCATCTGGCAGCAGTACGGTGTGCGCATGATCGGTGTGGACACCAAGGCCATCGACATCACCGAGAACCGCGAGCAGTTCCGCCTGCTGATGGAGCGCATCGGCGTGCCCATGGCGCCCAGCAAGACCGTCACCAGCTTCCTCGAGGGCAAGAAGGTGGCGCAGGAGTTCGGCTTCCCGCTGGT
>DAORNP010000112.1:8471-12465 GCA_035441065.1 Flavobacteriales bacterium
GTTGAAGCACGGCTTGCAGATCAGCCCCATCCACGAGGTGATGATCGACAAGGCCCTGCTCGGCTGGAAAGAGTACGAGCTGGAGCTGCTGCGCGACAAGGACGACAACGTCACCATCATCTGCTCCATCGAGAACTTCGATCCGATGGGCATCCACACCGGCGACAGCATCACTGTGGCGCCGGCCATGACCCTCAGCGACCGCACCTACCAGCGCATGCGCACCGAGGCCATCAAGATGATGCGCGCCATCGGCGACTTCGCGGGCGGCTGCAACGTGCAGTTCGCGGTGAGCCCCGACGAGCACGAGCACATCTACGCCATCGAGATCAACCCGCGCGTGAGCCGCAGCAGCGCGCTGGCCAGCAAGGCCACCGGCTATCCCATCGCCAAGATCGCCAGCAAGCTCGCCATCGGCTACCGCTTGGACGAACTGGAGAACCCCATCACCGGCACCAGCGCCTTCTTCGAGCCCACGCTCGACTACGTGATCGTGAAAGTGCCGCGCTGGAATTTTGACAAGTTCGAGGGCAGCGATCGCAGGCTGGGCGTGCAGATGAAGAGCGTCGGTGAAACGATGGGCATCGGCCGCAGCTTCCAGGAAGCCTTGCAGAAAGCCTGTCAGAGTTTGGAGATCAAGCGCAACGGCCTCGGCGCCGACGGCAAGGAAACGCGCGATGCCGCCGTGCTCTTGGACAGTCTCGCCAACCCCAGCTGGAGCCGTCTATTCCATGTGTACGATGCCATCAAGCTGGGCATTCCGTTCAGCAAGATCCACGAGCTCACGCGCATCGACATCTGGTTCCTCAAGCAGATCGAGGACATGATCCTCACGGAGAAGGAAGTCGAGAAGTACACGCTGGACACCATCCCGCGCGACCTGCTCTTCGAGGCGAAACAGAAGGGCTACGCCGATCGACAGGTCGCGCACCTGCTCGATTGCCTCGAAAGCCAGGTGTACAAGAAGCGCAACGAGCTCGGCATCAAACGCGTGTACAAACTGGTGGACACCTGCGCCGGCGAGTTCCCCGCGAAGACGCCTTACTACTACAGCACCTTCGAGGAGGAGAACGAGAGCGTGCGCAGCGACCGCAAGAAGATCGTCGTGCTCGGCAGCGGCCCCAACCGCATCGGCCAGGGCATCGAGTTCGATTACAGCTGCGTACACGGCGTGCTCGCGGCCAAGGAGATGGGCTACGAGACCATCATGATCAACTGCAACCCGGAGACGGTGAGCACCGACTTCGATACCGCCGACAAGCTCTACTTCGAGCCCGTGTTCTGGGAGCACATCTACGACATCATCCAGCACGAACAGCCCGAGGGCGTCATCGTGCAGCTCGGCGGGCAGACCGCATTGAAGCTCGCCGAAAAGCTGGAGAAGTACGGCATCAAGATCATCGGCACCAGTTTCGCCGCGCTGGACATGGCCGAGGACCGCGAGCGCTTCTCATCGCTTCTGCGCGACCTCAACATCCCATACCCGCGCTTCGGTGCGGTGAACAACGCCGAGGAGGCCGTGAAGCTGAGCCGCGAGCTCGGCTTCCCGCTGCTGGTGCGCCCCAGCTATGTGCTCGGCGGTCAGAAGATGAAGATCGTGATCAACGAGGAGGAGCTCGTGGACCAGGTGCTCGACATCCTGCGCCTGATGCCCGACAACCGCATCCTCATCGATCACTTCCTCGATGGCGCCATCGAAGCGGAGAGCGATTCCATCTGCGATGGCGAGATGGTGCGCATCATCGGCATCATGGAGCACATCGAGCCGGCGGGCATCCACAGCGGCGACAGCAATGCGGTGTTACCTCCTTTTGACCTCAGCGAGAAGGTGATCCAGCAGATCCGCGAGCACACGCACAAGATCGCGCTGGCACTGAAGACCGTGGGCCTGGTGAACATCCAGTTCGCCATCAAGGACGAAGTTGTGTATGTGATCGAGGCCAACCCGCGCGCGAGCCGCACCGTGCCCTTCATAGCCAAAGCCTACGGCGAGCCCTATGTCAACTGGGCCACCAAGGTGATGCTCGGCGCCAAACTCAAGGACTTCCAGTTCAAGCCGCGCCTCGATGGCTACGCGATCAAGGTGCCCGTCTTCAGCTTCGATAAGTTCCCGAACGTGGACAAGAGCCTCGGGCCTGAGATGAAGAGCACCGGCGAGGCCATCTATTTCATCAAGGACCTGAAGGACCCGTTCTTCCGGCAGGTGTATGGGGAAAGGAGTATGTACTTGAGCCGGTAGGTTCTTTGGGCGTGCCGGCTCGAAGACTCGCCGTCGCGCTTTTCGCTCGTACTCCTCGCTCGTTCCTCGCTGCGGGGTACCCGCTCCAATCGCTCACGCGGGCAGCCTACCAATACGACCAAGTGACTTTGTCCCAGACAATGAAGATCCGGAGGACCTTATTGTCCAGCGTCTTTGAAACAGTGACGTAGACAAAGTCGGATAGAGGAACACTGCCGGTCATCATTGATGTCAGGTATGTGCGACTGACGATTCGAGTCTTCTCGTCGAATTCGCTATCCACTTCGCGTTGGACTGTGAAACGAATGTTCTTCATCGGATCCGTCAGGTCCTCCTCATACATGGAGCTGACGATGTACATGCTATACGGGTCATCCAGATGAATGACAAAATGGGTGACGTCGTCAGTCCGAGTGTTCTTCGTCGGGTCATCCTTGTTGGTACCGGCAAAGTGGTGCGTCACCAACGACTGGTTCTGCGCGAAACTTCGTGCAGGAGACAACCAGAAGACTGACCAAAGCGCGATAGCGATCATCCTCGGAGGTAGTGCAGCAGTGTGTTTCATTTCACGGAGGAATGGTGCTTGAGACATCAGTGTAGCCACTTACGCCAATCATTGAAGTAGCTGTATCCAGTCCAGTAAGCTTCTAGCGTTGAGGGATCCCGCGTGTTGGGGTTCGCTGAATAGCTCCAGAACGCGTCAGGGTTCATACGATAAGATTTTATGGCGCGGGAGAAGATGCCGTTTGTTCGAATTTCAATCTCGTCTTCAGAGTTTCTGTCCGCTCGCCACTTGCTTGCGTGCTCAGAGTTCCAGGTCTCGGTACTTCCAGCGACCAGTACATAACGGAATGACTTCACCGCTCCGAAAATTCTTGCCTTCTCGGCTGGGAATTGGTTGAAGTACTGCCGCCAGGATTTGACTTGCTCGATTGCGTGGTTGAGCGGAGCGCTTGGGTCGCCTTTCTGAGTGAAGAGCTGAATGCCTGGCCGTTCCACCTCCACTAAGACCCACTCCGGTCCATCGGAACTATCATTCAACCAAGCAAAGTCACAACGGTTACTACCGATTGTGACTTCATGGAATATCGGTTGAACTGAGAACTGGCGTTCGATCAGTTCACAGAATAGGAAGGTGTTCTGCTTAAGCGTCTTGAGCAGATGAGGTTCCGAGTTCTTGGCATGGGCGGTCTGCAGATCGCGCTGTACAGATTCCAAATCCCATAGTGTCGAAAGTGCGGCAGAAGTCATTGGGTGGTTCCGTAAGGCTGAGGCAATGTAACCTGAAATGTTCAGACCAACACCCCCGCTCCCGCGGATCTTCGATCCGTGGTCCTTCTCATTGGATCTCTTCATCATTGAGTACGTCTTGGTGATCTGTGATCACATCCCCCCAGATCGTTTCCAGCTTCAGCATACCCGGCATGCCCGCCTCATCCCGCGCGCTAAAGTATAGGTAGTGGTGAGGCTCCTCCACCAAGCCCTCTTCCACGGGGTTGCGATGGATGTAGCGCAGCTTCGCGTATCCGAGCGTAGCCTGTGGCTACGCGCGACAAGAACACGAGCGCGGTAGCCTTTGGCTATCCACACCTCCGCCGGGTCTGTCCGCTGCTTTTGAGCGGACGACCTTGCGGCCCGTCCGTGCCAGCCGGACGAGCAGTTGATTGAGCTCCTTCTGCGGCACGCTGTGCCGGGAACTCTCCTTGCCGGCGTAGATTCTCTCGGCGTCCGGGCGAGCCAGGTCGAGCACCCCTT
>DAORNP010000113.1:0-7085 GCA_035441065.1 Flavobacteriales bacterium
ATTGGGCAGCCACACGGCCAGTAGCGGATCCATGCCGGCATTGGTGGCGGCCACGGTGGTGAACTGCACCACGAAGAAGTACACCAGCACGAGCATCACGCCAAATGCGAGGTGCAGCCCGGTGCCGCCGCGCACCTTGCGGCTGGCGATGCCTACGCCGATGAGGGTGAAGATGTAGGTGACCATCGGATAGGCGGTGCGTTGGTGCTTCTCGATCAGGTAGGGGCCTACGCGGCCATCGCCTTGGCGCAAGCGGTCGGCGATGTAGGTGTTGAGTGCCGGGGTGGGCATGGCCATGGCCATTTCCACGCGTTGCCCAAGGTCTACAGGGCGCAAGGGCAGCAAGGTGTCGAGCTCCGCGCCGCGCTGGATCAGGTCGGCTCGCGCATCCATCACCCGGCGCGTGTAGTTGATCGCGCGCCAATTGCCGCTGATGCTGTCGTACACGGCATGATCCGCGTCGAGCTTGCTGTGCAGGGCGCCATCCACCCAACGCTCCAAGCCGAAGGTGTAAAGGGTCTGGTTCTCCACGGAGAAGCGCTCGCCGTAAACGATGAGCCCTGGGGCTATCTCGCGGTGCAGGTGGCGGTCCTTCACCGCGAAGGCCACCGAGCGCACGTATTGCTCTTCGAAGGCGAGGCGCTTCTCGTTGGCCTTGGGCAGCAATTGGTGATTCACCCAAAGGCTCAGCGCGGCGATCACCGTGGCGCCGATGGCATAGGGCCGCATCAGCCGTGGGAAGCTCACGCCGCTGCTGAGCATGGCCACCACCTCGCTGCGGTGCGCCAATCGGCTGGTGAAGAGCAGCACGGCCAGGAAGGTGAACAGGCCGCTGAACCGGTTGGCGTAGAACACCGTGAAGTTCACGTAGTAGTCGAAGGCGATGGCGCTGGCGCTGGGCTTGGTGCGCGCGAAGTCCTCGGTCTTCTCGCTCAGGTCGAAGACGATGGCCACCAGCATGATGAGCACGAGCATGAAGAAGAAGGTGCCCAGGAACTTGCGCAGGATGTAGCGGTCGAGGATGCGCAGCATGGCGTTCAGAGGCGTGTCTTCAGTTTCGGCAACAGGCCGTTCTTCCACGAGCTGAAGCTGCCGTTGAGGATGCGCTCGCGCGCTTCACGCATCAGGCCGATGTAGAAGCCGAGGTTGTGCAGGCTGGCGATCTGCTGGCCCAGCATCTCGCCGCTCTGGAACAGGTGGCGCACGAAGGCACGCGAGTAGGTGGTGTCCACCCAGCTATGGCCGCCTGGGTCCAGCGGCGAATGGTCGTCGGACCACTGCTTGTTCTTGATGTTGAGGATGCCCTCGCTGGTGAAGAGCATGCCGTTGCGGCCGTTGCGCGTAGGCATCACGCAATCGAACATATCGATGCCGCGCGCCATGTTCTCGAGCAGGTTCCACGGCGTACCCACGCCCATGAGGTAGCGCGGCTTGTCCTTCGGCAAAATGCCGCAGCACAATTCGGCCATGGAATACATCTCTTCCTCCGGCTCCCCCACGCTGAGGCCGCCGATGGCGTTGCCTGCCGCGTGCTTGCTGGCGATGTACTCGCTGCTCTGCTTGCGCAATTCAGCAATGGTGCTGCCTTGCACGATGGGGAAGAGCGCCTGCTCGTGGCCGTATTTCGGTTGTGTCTCGTCCAAGCGCGCGATGCAGCGATCGAGCCAGCGATGCGTCATGTGCATGCTCTTCTCGGCGTAGGTGCGCTCGCAGGGCCAGGGCGTGCACTCATCGAAGGCCATGATGATGTCCGCGCCGATGCTGCGCTGGATGTCCATCACCTTCTCGGGCGTGAACAGGTGCGCGCTGCCATCAATATGGCTCTGGAACCTCACGCCTTCCTCGGTGATCTTCCGGATGTCGCTGAGCGAATGCACCTGAAAACCGCCACTGTCGGTGAGGATGGGACGGTCCCAGCCGTTGAATTTGTGCAAGCCGCCGGCATGCTCCAGCACCTCGGTGCCGGGCCTCAGGTAGAGGTGGTAAGTGTTGCTGAGCATGATGGGCGCATCCAGGTCCTGCTTCAGCTCGCGCGGATGCACGGCCTTCACCGCTCCCAGTGTCCCCACGGGCATGAATACCGGTGTGGGGATGTCGCCGTGCGGGGTATGCAGCACGCCGGCCCGTGCAGCGGAATGCGGGTCGGTGGTGAGGAGATCGAAGTGCATCGGAAGGCTGCGAATCTAGGCCGATGCGCTTCGAGCGCTTGAAGCGGATCAGGTGTTCATAACTGCTTTTGGCGGACTCGTGCCGCGAATAGCCGCCCCGGTAGTTTCGCCAGCGCTTCAGCAAGGCCCAGGAGGCCATTCCATGTTGTCCATTGAATTCAAGATCATGCTCGGCGCGCTCGTGGTGCTGCTGGCCTACCATGCGGTCATGTTCGCACGGCTGGCCTTCGGAAAACGCACGGTGCAGCCCGATCGCGACCTGCCCATCAGCGTGGTGATCTGCGCGCGCAACGAGGCACGCACCTTGGAAGAGCTGATTCCGGCGCTCATGCAGCAGGACCACCGTGAGTTCGAGGTGGTGGTGGTGAACGACCGCAGCGACGACGATACCTGGGAGATCCTGCAATGGATGAAGCCCCAGTACCCGCGCATGAAGCCGGTGAACATCCAGGCCGATGAGCGCTTCAACTACGGGAAGAAGATCGCGCTGGGCGTGGGCGTGCGCTCGGCCAAACATCCGCAAGTGCTGCTCACCGATGCCGATTGCATCCCCGCGAGCAACGATTGGATCTCGCTGATGGCCGCAGGCTTCCACAACGGTCGCAGCATCGTCATCGGTCACAGCCCTTATGCCAAGTCGCCCGGCCTCGGCAGCGTGCTCGAGCGCTACGACGGCGCCATCAAGGCCATGCAGTACATGGGCTTCGCGCAGGCCGGCGTGCCGTACATGGGCGTGGGCCGCAACCTCGGTTACGCCTCCGAGGTCTTCTTCGGAACGGTGGGCCCGCGCCGGCACAACCACCTCATGAGCGGCGATGACGATCTCCTGATCAACGAGGTGGCGCGTCGCGGCAACACCGCCGTGGTGGCTGATCCGCGTGCCTTCACCACCACGCGCCCCACGCCCGACCTGCCCACCTGGATCCGCCGGAAGCGCAGGCATTACACCACAGCGGTGCACTACCGCTTCGGTCATCAGGTGCTGCTCATGCTGCTGCCACTGGCGCGCATGGCCTTCTGGGCGGCGCTGGTGCTGCTCCTGATCAAGCAGCGTTGGCTCGAAGCGGCCATCGGCATCGGCGTGCAGCTCGCGCTGATACAGCCCGTGGCCATTGCCGCTCTGCGCCGTTTGCAGGCCGGAGCCATCGCATGGCTCGCCCTGCCCTTGGAATGGCTGTTCCTACTTTTGGATCCGCTGCTCTACACCAGCACGATCCTCGTAAAGCCCAAGCGATGGAAGTGAACGAGAACCTCAGTGAGAAGGCCCGGTACGATTACATCCTCGTGCGCAAGGCCGTGGACAAGGGCGATCAGAAGGCCTACGCCGAGCTGATGAGCCGCTACCGCGACAGCATCTACTTCATGCTGTTGAAGATGATCAACAACAAGGACGATGCAGAGGATCTCACCATCGAGGCCTTCGGCAAGGCCTTCAACCGCCTGAAGCAGTACACGCCCAACTACGCCTTCAGCACCTGGCTCTTCAAGATCGCCTCGAACAACTGCATCGACTGGATCCGCAAGCAGAAGAAGAAGACCTTCTCCATCGATGCGCCCATCGGAACCGACGATGGCGATGAGATGACCATCGAGCTGAAGGGCCACGGCCTGGACCCCGCCGAGGTGGCCATCCGTGAGCAGAAGAACGCCATCATGCGCGAAGTGGTGGACAAGCTGAAGCCGCGCTACAAGCAGCTCGTTGAATTACGCTACTACAAAGAGTACAGCTACGAAGAGATTGCCGATGAGCTCGACCTGCCGCTCGGAACCGTGAAGGCCCAGCTCTTCCGCGCCCGCGAGTTCCTCGAAGGCCTCCTCAACGCCCGCAAGGACACGATTTGAGCATGTGCCCGCGCGTGTGTCACGCCGGAAGCCTTGCGCGCTCTTCGTTCCGCACGTCATGCCGGAAGCCCGAAGCGGTGCATGCGCGAGGTGGGCTATCCGGCATCTCACCAATCACTAAGCAGCAATCATGCACGGCGTTGATTTCCTGCTGAAGTACTTCCCCGAGCTGATCTCCACGCAGCGCGATCAGTTCACCCGCCTCGGCCCGCTCTACGCCGAGTGGAACGCCCGCATGAACCTCATCTCGCGCAAGGACTTCGAGTACCTCTACGAGCGGCACATCCTCCACTCGCTCGGCATCGCCAAGGTGGTGTCATTCAAGAAAGGTTCACGCATTGTTGATGTGGGCACCGGCGGTGGCTTCCCCTTGGTGCCGCTGGCGATCCTGTTCCCGCAGTGTACCTTTCATGGCATCGACGGCATCGGCAAGAAGATCATGGCCGTGAAGGGTGTGGTCGAAGGGCTGGGCCTTACCAACTGCACGGCTGAACAGGTGCGCAGCGAGGACCACAAGCAGAAGTACGATGTGATCGTTAGCCGCGCTGTGACGACATTGCCCGAGTTCTTGCGCATGACTCGGCACCTGGTCCCGAAAGGGGAGGGGAAGCTGTTCTACCTGAAAGGCGGCGAACTCGCAGATGAGCTGTTACCGGTGAAGCAGCGCTACCGCGTGCACGAATTATCCGAGTTTTTCGAGGAGGAGTTCTTCCAGACGAAGAAGGTGGTGGAGGTCACGCTGTAGCCGACTCGAACTGCAAGCGGCTCAGGCTGGAATAGAGCCCGTTCGCATTCGCGATCAGCTCGTCGTGCGTGCCGCTCTCGGCCACCACGCCCTTGTCCAGCACGAGGATGCGGTCGGCATCGCGGATGGTGCTCAGGCGGTGCGCGATCACGATGCTCGTGCGGCCCTTCATCAATTGCTCCAAGGCTTCCTGCACCAGGCGCTCGCTCTCGCTGTCCAATGCGCTGGTGGCCTCATCGAGGATGAGGATCGCCGGATCCTTGAGCACGGCGCGGGCGATGGCGATGCGCTGGCGCTGACCGCCGCTGAGCTGGATGCCGCGCTCGCCCACAATGGTCTTGTAGCCATCGGGGAATGAACTGACGAAATCGTGCGCATTGGCCTTGCGCGCAGCGGCCTCGATCTCTGCATCGCTCGCGTCCGGCTTGCCATACGCGATGTTCTCACGGATGCTCCCGCCGAAGAGCAGCACCTCTTGCGGCACGATCGCCATGCGGTCGCGCAGGGCGCTGAGGTCGTACTCGCGCGCGTCCTTGCCGTCGATGCGCACGTGCCCGCTCACGGGGTCGTAGAAGCGTAGCACCAGTGAGGCCACCGTGCTCTTGCCCGCGCCGCTGGGTCCCACTAAGGCGATCCGCTCACCGGGCTTCGCGCTGAAGCTCACCTCGCGCAGCACGGGCACATCGGCGCGCGAGGCATAGTGGAAGGCGACCTGCTCGAAGGCGATAGCGCCTTGTAAAGGCATCTGTGCTTTGCGCTCATCCAAGGTGACCGGCTCGGCGCTTTCTTCCAAGAGGTCCATCAATCGCTCGCTGGCACCGATGGCCTTCAGCATACGGTTCACCAGCTCGGGCAGCCCGCCGATGCTGGCGCCGATGAACATGCTGTAGAGGATGAAGGTGAAGAGCTCGCCCATGCTGATCTCGCCGGTGGGCAGCATGCGCACGCCGCGCCAGATCACCAGCACGATGGCGCCGAACATGCACAGGATGATGAAGCTGACGAAGGCGCCCTGCCAGCGCGCACCCTTCAGCGCGAGGCCGCGCGCCTCGTTCACCGCCGTGCCGTAGCGCAATGCTTCCCAGCGCTCGTTGGCGAATGCCTTCACATTCTGGATGCCTTGCAGCGTCTCCTCCACGATCACGCCGGTGTCGGCGATGCGGTCCTGCACCTTCTTGCTCAGCTTGGTGACGAACCTTCCGAAGAAGACCGCCACCAGCGCCACTAAGGGGATGATGGCGAGCATGGTGAGCGTGAGGTCGATGCTGACCTGCGTGAGCAGCACGATGCCTGCCACCACCACCAGCACTTGCCGGATCAGCTCGGCGAGATTGGTGGTGAGCGCGTCCTGCAGCATGGCGATGTCGGCGCTGAGGCGGCTGTTGAGCTCGCCAACGCGGCGCTGCGCGAAGAAGGCCATGGGCAGGCGCAGCAGGTGCTCGTAGGTGTCGCGCCGCATGCGCGCCAGCATGTGCTCGGTGACGTGCGAGAACACGTAGATGCGGAAGAAGCCGAAGAAGGCCTGCGCGCCGAAGACGGCCAGCAATGTGAGCGCCACCTCATCGATGCGCTGCAAGAGCGCACCCTGCGCATCGGCATCGCCGCGCGCGGCATCGACCAATTGCCCCAGCAGCAGCGGGAACAGCAGCGAGAGACCCGTGGTGACGATGAGCAGGAGCAGCCCGCCCGCGAAGACCCAGCGGTAGGGCTTCAAATAGCGGAATACGCGCGTGGCCTTGCGCAGGGTGGCGCGGTCCAGCTTGGGGCGGGGCGCATCGGCGAAGGCTTGGGCAGAGCGGCGGGAGGCCATGGGGTCAACCGTGCACCGCCTTCATCCTATCCGCCACATGATCGAACAGGTTCCCAAGCGGCTTCTCCACCATCATCTTGATGAAGGGGTTGAGGTCCGCGTTGAAGATCTGCCAGAGCGTGGTGGTTCCGTTCTCTTCCTTCAGGTGAACATCGAGCGTGAAGGGGAAGGGGCTGCGCTCGGTGACCTTCATATTCACGAGTGAAGGCGCTTCGCCGCCGTCGAGCATAAGGCCGATGGTGGCTGCGCCCTGCACCTTGAAGGAGCAGCTCTTGCCATCGCTCTGCCAATCGCTGATGCGGCTCTCGGGCAGCAGTTGCCGGAAGTTGTTCATGTCCATCAGGAAGGCGTGCAGCTCGGCTGCCGGCTTCGCGATGGTGACTTTCTTGCTTTCGATGGTGGTCATGCTTGCATCTCCCTTTTTGGTACCCGGTCACCGCGAACGAAGTGAAGCGGTCTCGTTACCTGTGTCGTCTGTCTTCCCAGAATGGGTCACCAAGAAGTGAAGCGGCCCCTGCCT
>DAORNP010000113.1:7111-12361 GCA_035441065.1 Flavobacteriales bacterium
CGTGAGCTGCCCCCCTCTCCTTAGCAGAGGGGCTGGGGGTGAGGCCCCAATTCGCCGGGTCCTTGCGCCACTCGTTCAGCGGCAGCAGGTCCTTCTCGGTGATGTACTCATCGCGCAGCGCCTGATCCACCAGCACGCTGTAGTTGGTGAGCGAATGCAGGTGCACCTTGGCCTTCGTGAACGCCTTCGTCGCTTCATCGAAGCCGTAGGTGAAGATGCTCACCATGCCTTTCACCTCGCAGCCCGCTTCGCGCAGTGCTTCCACCGCGTTGAGGCTGCTCTTGCCGGTGCTCACCAGGTCCTCCACCACCACCACGCTGCGGCCCACGGTCAGGTCGCCTTCCACCATGTTCTTCATGCCGTGCTCCTTCGCGCTGCTGCGCACGTAAATGAAGGGCAGGCCCAGGTCGTGCGCCACCAGTGCGCCGTGCGCGATGCCGCCCGTGGCCACGCCTGCGATCATGTCGGGACGACCGAACTCGCTGTTGATCACGTGCACGAACTGCTGGCGGATGTAAGTGCGCACGGCCGGGTAGGAGAGGGTCTTGCGGTTGTCGCAGTAGATGGGGCTCTTCCAGCCGCTGGCCCAGGTGAAGGGCTTCTTCGGGCTAAGTTTGACGGCCTTGATCTGGAGCAGGAATTCTGCCACCTTGAGCGACGGATCCAATGGTGATGCCATGCGGCGAAAGTATGCGGTGTGGGTAGGAGGGAAGCCCGTGGAGATATCCACAGCGGCGCCCGATGAGGCGGTGCGCGAGCATTGGCTGCTGGTGAATGCCGGCAGCGATGCCGAGCTGGACAGCGCGCTCGATGGATTGAATAGGCCCGAGGTGTTCGGCTTGATGCTCTTCAGCGCCAACGGCTACGATGCATGGCAGGCCTTCTGCGCGCGGCATAAGCTGGTGGTCGCTGCGGGCGGTGCGGTGGAAGATGAGCGGGGCCGCTTGCTGGTGATCCATCGGCGCGGGCACTGGGACTTGCCCAAGGGCAAGCTCGATGCGGGCGAGACCAGCGCCGTGGCAGCCGTGCGCGAGGTGCAGGAGGAATGCGGCCTGAGGCGCTTGCTGATCGTGGAGGAATTGCCTTGCACCTGGCACACCTACACCGAGAAGGGACGCCTATGGCTGAAGCGCACCGATTGGTTCCGCATGCAGGCATCGAGCAAGGAGCAGCTCATGGCGCAGCATGAAGAGGACATCGACGAAGTGCGCTGGGCCACGCGCGATGAGCTGCCGGAGATTATCGCAGGCAGCTATCCATCGCTGCGGATCGTCTTCGATGCGTGGCTTGCCGCACCCTGAAGTGCTTCCTGATGTCGATGGCTACTCCAGATCACTCTCTTGCCCAACGAGTCATTGCGAGCTTGATCGCCAACGGCGATCAAGTGAAGCAATCTCGTTACCCTTGACCCGCATCTGACCACTCGTCCCCATGCGCACCCTCTACCTCTGCCGCCACGCCAAGAGCTCATGGGCCGATCCCGGCCAGAGCGATCATGAGCGTCCGTTGAATGATCGCGGCTTGCGCGATGCACCAGCGATGGCGCGTTTCTTCAAGCAGCGCAACGAGCCCGTGCAGCTGATCGTGAGCAGCGATGCCAATCGCGCGCAAACCACGGCGCGCTTCTTCGCGAAGGAGCTCGGCCTGAGCGGTGATCGGTTCCGCTTGGAGCCGGCCTTGTACCATGCCAGCGCGCGTGGGATCGCCGAAGTGGTGGCCGGCCTGCCCGATGCAGCCGATCGCGTCATGCTCTTCGGCCACAATCCCGGCTTCACCGAGGCGGTGGAGCATTTCGCCAGCGAAGGCCCGGACAACATGCCGACCTGCGGCCTGGTGCGCATCGATTTCGTGGCCGATAGCTGGAAGGAAACGGGCCGCGACTTGGGCACCCTGGTCTGGTTCGAGTACCCCAAGCGGGTGCTCGGTTCGGAGTGATCAATAACTGCCGGTGCTGAGCATCACCAGTGTGCATGCTTCGAGCACTTCGCAGCCCGCCTGCTCCAGCTCGCGCTGGAAAGACGGGTTCTCCGCACCCGGATTGAAGATGACCCGGCGTGGACGGAGCCGAAGCAGTGCCTCGCGCCACGCCGCTTGGTTGGCCGCGGAGAGGTAGAGCGTCACCGTATCGAAGCTGGCGTGTTCCGGTAGTGTCGTCACGATCTCGGCTTCAGCGATCCGGCCGGCCCTGCGCCCCACCGCGATCACCGGGTGGCCGTGCGCCAGAAGCCGTCGCACCGCCATGTTCGAATAGCGGTCCTGCTTCTCACTGGCGCCGAGTACGAGCGTGGTGCTTGCCATGCCACAAAGGAACGGCCATCAACACGCCCTGTTCATGGTGCGGTGTGTCTTAACACGCGCTTCACCGTGTGGCGACATGTCTGCTGGAGTTTCGCGGCCAACCATAACGAACGATCATGAAGCGCCCCATCGATGTACTCGTCCTTTCCGACCTGCATCTGGGAACCTATGGCTGCCGGGCGGAGGAGCTGCTTCATTACCTGCGCAGCATCAAGCCGCGCATGGTGGTGCTCAACGGCGACATCATCGACATCTGGCAATTCAAGAAGAGCTACTTCCCCGCGAGCCACATGAAGGTGGTGAAGCGGCTGATGAAGCTCGCGGCCAAGGTGCCCGTGTACTACCTCACCGGCAACCACGACGAGGCGCTGCGCCGATACAGTCCTGCGCAGTTCGGCAACCTGCAGCTCCTCGACCGCCTGGAGCTCGAGCTCGATGGCGAGCGCTACTGGTTCTTCCACGGCGACATCTTCGATGCGAGCACGCGCCATGCGAAGTGGATCGCCAAGCTCGGCGGCGTGGGCTATGACCTGCTCATCCGCATCAACGACATCGTGAACCGCGTGCTCACCTTCTTCGGAAGGCAGCGCATGAGCTTCAGCGCCCGTGTGAAGAAGAGCGTGAAGCGCGCCGTTTCCTACATCAGCGATTTCGAGGAGACGGCCGCCGAGGTGGCCATCCACGAAGGCTATCAGTATGTGGCGTGCGGGCACATCCATCAGCCGCAGCTGCGCACCATCAGCAACGCGCAAGGCAGCGTGCGCTACATGAACAGCGGCGATTGGATCGAGCACATGAGCGCGCTCGAGTACGCCGATGGCGCGTGGAGCATCTACCTGCACAAAGCGGGCGCAGCACCCATCATGGACGAGGCAGAAGCGATGGCCGAAGAAGAGGAAGCGGTGCTCGCGTAGGCCTTCCTGACTATCTGGTGGAAGCGGCTCAGGAAAGGTCGAGGTCCAATTCCTCGCGCAGCTTCAGCAGTGCCGGATTGCGCTCCGCCATCAGCGTGAACTTGTCGATCTTGGTATAGCGTGGCCGTGTCACCACGGTCTCCTTCACCACATCGAGCTGGAGCACGGGGTCGTTCAATTCGCGGCGCAGGTGTGCAAGCAGCACGGGCTTCTCCTCGCGCAGGTACTTCTCCTGCACATCGTTCACGATCGCGAAGCTCACCAGGCTGGGTCCGGCGGCCACAGGCTCATGCGCAGCCAAGGTGGCATGCAGGCTGTTCTTGCCTTCGCGCTTTCGCGCTGCAGCGTATTCGCTCCACACCCGGGCAAGCAGCGCGGCATTCACCTCTTTTGTTGCGCTCGGCAACGCGGGCCCTTCGTCGGTATCGGCCACAGCTGCTTCCTGGATGGGCGCTGCCGCAACGGGCTTGATGCTCACATGGTCGCGCACGAGACGGCGCTTCGGTGTGTAGGCTTCGGCCGAAGGTGCCGGTTCTGCAACGGCTGCCGGTGAAGCTTGAGCAGGCGCGGTAGGAGGAGTGACGGGTCGCGCTGCCGGTGGAACGGGCGGCGCGCTTACATCAGGGCTTTTTTTTTCAGCCTCAGGTTCCGGCGCGGCGGGAGCGTTCAGCCGGCACAGTTGCATCAGCGCAAGCTCCACCAGCATGCGCGGCTCCTTGCTCAGCTTGTATTGCGCATCGCATTGCGCAAGGCGGTCCAATCCGCGCATGAGCACCTCGCGCGGCGTGCTCTTGGCTTGTGCGCCATAACGCGCCACCAGGTCCTCGCTCACTTCGAGCAGCGGCAGGGTGCGCGCATCCTGGCTCACCAGCAGGTCGCGGAAATGGCGCGCCAGGCCGGTCACGAAAAGGTGGCCATCGAAGCCATGTTGAAGGATCGTGTTGTACTCCACCAGCGCGGCAGGCACATCGCCCTTCACGATGCTCTCGGTGATGCTGAAGTAATGCTCGTGATCGAGCACGTTCAGGTTCTTCACCACATCCTGGTAGGTGAGCCGCTTGCCGGCGAAGCTCACCAGCTGATCGAAGATGCTGAGCGCATCGCGCAGGCCTCCGTCGGCCTTCTGCGCGATCACATGCAGGGCCAGCGGCTCCGCTTCGATGCCTTCCTTCTTCGCGATGGAGGCCAGGTGCCGTGTGATGTCGCCGATCTGGATGCGGCGGAAGTCGAAGACCTGGCAGCGGCTCAGGATCGTGGGCAGGATCTTGTGCTTCTCGGTGGTGGCCAGGATGAAGATGGCGTAGGGCGGCGGCTCCTCCAGCGTCTTCAGGAAGGCGTTGAAGGCGGCGCTGCTCAGCATGTGCACCTCGTCGATGATGTACACCTTCTTCTCGCCCACCTGCGGGGCGATGCTCACCTGCAGGATCAGGTTGCGGATGTCGTCCACGCTGTTGTTGCTGGCGGCATCGAGCTCGAAGATGCTGAGGCTGTGCCCTTCCTGAAAGGTCTTGCACGGCGCGCATTCGCCGCAGGTGCTCAGGTCATCGCCCAGCTTCTCGCAATTGATGGTGCGCGCCAGGATGCGTGCGCAAGTGGTCTTGCCCACGCCACGTGGGCCGGTGAAGAGGAAGGCCGAGGCCAGGTGCTGGGTGCGGATGGCGTTCTTCAAGGTGGCCGTCACGGCCTCCTGGCCCACCACGGTATCGAAGGTTTCCGGCCGGTACTTGCGCGCGCTGACGACGAAGGGCTCCATGGGTGGCGAATGTAGGCGCGCGCGTTCGCCATGAAATGGGATGTTGAAAGTTGACGGAGACTGATGGTGTCCGATGTGACCTGCGGCAGCAACGCCAATCGCGCGAGTCGATATCCACAGCGCTGTGGATGAGCAAGATCATGCCGTATGGATCGGCCAAGATCTCAAGCAACGCATCGTAAGTGGATGCCACGAAACTGACGATTCGACTTGCATCCTATTCACAGTCCCGATACATTGCCCGCCCTTAACCGAAACCAACCCTTCACATTAGGAGCGCTCTGA
>DAORNP010000114.1:0-3110 GCA_035441065.1 Flavobacteriales bacterium
CCATTCCCACCCGCCGATGAATCCTGTGAACTTCGACTACAACACCCAGCGCCCTCGCCTGATCATCCCTGAATACGGCCGCAACGTGCAGCGCATGGTGGAGATGTGCATGGAGATGGACGACCGCGAGAAGCGTACGCGCTCCGCCAAGGCCATCATCCAAGTGATCGCGCGCCTCAATCCGCAATTGCGCAGCAGCGACAACTTCGAGCGCACGCTGTGGGACCACCTGCACATCATGAGCGAGTTCAAGCTCGATGTGGATGCGCCCTTCCCGAAGCCCACGCCTGAAAGCCTGGAGAGCAAGCCCGAACGCGTGGCGTACCCGCAGGGCGACATCAAGAACGGCCACTACGGCAAGCTGGTGGAGCGCATGATCGCGCAATGCGCTGCGATGGAAGCCGGCGAGAAGCGTGACGCCTATGCGCTGCTGATCGCCAACCTGATGAAGCGGCAGTTCCTCGCCTGGAACCGCGACACCGTGCCCGACGGCTTGATCCTGAAGGACCTCGCAGAGATGAGCGGCGGCAAGGTGCGCCTGGCTGCTGACACCCAACTGGCCAGCACCGAGGCCTTGCTGAGCACCCAGCGCAACGGCCCACGCAGCGAGATTGATCCGCGCAAAGCGCGCTACGCCAACCAAGATGGCGGTGGTGGCGGAGGCAAGAAGCGGCACCGCAAGCGGAAGAAGAATCGGTACTAGACCAGGTCTTGGAGGTTGAGGGTTGAACAACCTCGACAACCCTCATGAGGGTGTCGCCCTGCGCGTTGGTATTGACCTGCGATCAGAGCCACAGTCAATTGTTAGTACCCTGACAGGATCGCACGGCCTACAGCGCGACTTGCGTTCTTGCTTCGCGCCAACGCGAACACGATGAACAGTTTCCGCATTGAAGGGGGCCGACGACTGAAGGGCGAACTGGTGCCACAGGGCGCCAAGAACGAAGCACTGCAGATCCTCTGCGCCGTGCTGCTCACCAAGGAGCCGGTAACGATCCACAACATCCCGGACATCGTGGATGTGAACAAGCTCATCGACCTGCTCAAGGCGATGGGCGTGAAGGTGGAGAAGCTCGGCGCAGGCAGCTACCGCTTCCAGGCCGAGCAGGTGAACCTCGAGTTCTTCCTCGATCCCGAGTACAAGCGCATGGGCAGCAGTTTGCGCGGCAGCGTGATGGTGGCCGGCCCGGCACTGGCGCGCTTCGGCCGAGGCTACATCCCATCACCGGGTGGAGACAAAATCGGCCGTCGCCGCATGGATACCCACTTCATCGGCTTCGAGCGCCTGGGCGCCACCATCAAGTACGATGAGAACGACAGCTTCTTCCGCGCCGAAGCGAAACAGCTGAAAGGCTGCTACATGCTGCTCGACGAGGCCAGCGTCACCGGCACCGCCAACATCGTGATGGCCGCCACGCTCGCCGAAGGGCGCACCACCATCTACAACGCCGCCTGCGAGCCCTACCTGCAGCAGTTGTGCAAGATGCTCGTGCGAATGGGCGCCAGGATCCAGGGCATCGGCAGCAACCTGCTGCACATCGATGGCGTGAAGGAGCTCGGCGGCACCGAGCACCGCATGCTGCCCGACATGATCGAGATCGGCTCCTTCATCGGCCTGGCCGCCATGACCCGCAGCGAGATCACCATCAAGGACACCGCCTACGACGAGCTCGGCCTCATCCCCGACGTATTCCGCAAGCTGGGCATCACGGTGGAGCGCCGCGGCGACGATATCCACGTGCCGGCGCACGACCATTACACCATCGAGCCCTTCCTCGACGGCAGCAACCGCGTGATCAGCGACCACACCTGGCCCGGCTTCACCCCCGACCTGCTCAGCATCGTGCTCGTGACCGCCACGCAGGCCCGCGGCCATGTGCTCATCCACCAGAAGATGTTCGAGAGCCGCCTCTTCTTCGTGGACAAGCTCATCGAAATGGGCGCCCAGATCACGCTGTGCGACCCCCACCGCGCCCTGGTGATCGGCAAGGACTTCGAGAAGCCCCTGCGCGCCATCCGCATGAGCAGCCCCGACATCCGCGCGGGTGTATCGCTATTGATCGCCGCCCTCAGCGCCGAGGGCACCAGCACCATCGACCACATTGAGCAGATCCGCCGCGGCTACCAGGACATCGAGGGCCGGCTGAACGCGATCGGGGCCAAGATCGAGGTGGTGTAAGGCTGCGGCCTGCACCGTCCGCTCACTGCCCTCCCCGACTCGGCACAATCTTCGCCTGCGGCCGCGCCATTCACCCTCCTACTTTCGCCCCATGAACCTCCGCTCCCTCATGTCGAAGACGCAGATACTCTCCATCGCCGCCGTGGTCCTGCTGGCCGTGTATGGCTTCACCTCGCGCAGCAGCGCTGACGACCAGCAAGGCAAGGCCAAGGTGGGCACCGCCATCGGCGACAAGGCCCCCGAGCTCGCCTTCCTGAATCCCGACAGCACCAAGGTGCTGAAGCTCTCCGAATTGAAGGGCAAGTATGTGCTCATCGACTTCTGGGCCAGCTGGTGCCGCCCGTGCCGCATGGAGAACCCCAATGTGGTGGCTGCCTACCAGAAGTACAGCAAGGCAAAATTCAACAACGCCAAAGGCTTCGAGGTGTACAGCGTGAGCCTCGATCGCAGCCGCGAGCAATGGAAACAAGCCATCGCCCAGGACAACCTGATCTGGAAGTACCATGTGAGCGACCTGAAGTTCTGGCAATCGGCTGGCTCGCAGCTCTATGGCGTCAGCTCGATCCCCATGAGCTTCCTAGTTGATCCCAACGGCATCATCATCGCCAAGAACCTACGCGGCATGGCGCTGCATCAGGAGCTGGACAAGCATGTGAAAAGCCTTTGAGGAAGAAGCCTTTTTCTACTTGAAGCCCT
This sequence comes from Flavobacteriales bacterium, assembly GCA_035441065.1. Lineage (GTDB taxonomy): Bacteria > Bacteroidota > Bacteroidia > Flavobacteriales_F > PHOS-HE28 > PHOS-HE28. Next base: position 2,876 of record DAORNP010000114.1, read on the forward strand.
CGGAGATTCCGGGGGCTTCGTTGTTCATCGTACAATCCCCAGCCTTCATTGCTCGGCCGACAGGAATGTGCTAGCCGACCACGGGTGAGAGGGTGCAAGAGCGAGAGCGCTAGCACCCTCTCACCCTTTCACCCTCTCACCCACACCCGACTTTGGGCCGAACCGTCCACTTCAGCATCACTGGCCGACTGCCATACGCCATGGAATAAGTTCACCCCCCCCCCCGCGCATTCTT
>DAORNP010000114.1:3136-6389 GCA_035441065.1 Flavobacteriales bacterium
CATGCGGCTGAGCAGATCAATGGCCTTGCCACGCCAGCTGCCCTCTTCGCGATCGCCGTGCGCGGCCTCCGGCTTCATGTGAACCACGCGTGGCGCTGCTGTGGCCGACTCATGCGGTGATTTCGGAACCTCCTCACGCAGCCATTCGTGCGCATTCACGCCGAAGTTGGTACTGATGCGCTCCAGCATCTGCGTGGGCGGAACCTCATCGTGCTCCCATCGGCTGATGCGGCTTGGATCAACATGCAGCTTGAACGCCATTTCTGCCTGCGTGAGCTTCTGTTCATGACGCAGCTTGCGCAATTCTTCGGAGAATCGGGATGGCATGGGCAGGGTAGTTGAATGTGAGCATAGGTCGCCAAAATAGGATTCCTCGTCGATAGTTCTGAGGCCTTGAACGGGAAACGGCAATAGCGATTCAAGCGGCGCGCGCATCGCTAGTGGAGCGGCGCGAATGGCCCATTTCCTGCGTGATGCTAAAGAATCTTGCGCAGCGCGCAGGAAACATGCGAACAACGCATGAAGAACGCATGAACCGTGCGCCAAGCGCATGGGATATGCGCGCATGGAACCGAAAGGTTTGGCAGTGGCAATGCAGCCACGACCAAAACCCTTTGGAACATGAGAACGAAGAGGACCATACGAATTGCTGCATTCGCAGCGAGCCTGGCCGCGTGGTGCGGTTGGGGAGGTAACACTGCTTACGCGCAAGTGGATGCTTGGGCCATTGGCACCCAAGCCGTGGTGATGCCACCGGGCACCAATGGCGCTGCGGGCCAGCCTTTCGCGCTTCCGCAACCGAACAACCCCAACTACACGGCGGCGGTCCAATACCATGGCCAATTGGCGCAGCGCTCGCAGCATGCCCGTACCACCGGCGATGGCCGCCTGCTCTTCTTCGAGGTGGATGGAAACTTGTACGACGGCGATGGCTACCTGATCGCCGATGCGCGGGCACAGGGTTGCACGGAGTGCTTGGAACCCGGCGTGATGGAGTTCGTGAGCGTGCCGGTGCCGGGCAGCTGCAATCTGTTCTATCTGTTCAGCGCCATGGGCCGAGCCACCTATCCGGGATTCACCGGCACGCATGTCCAGTGGAGCATCCTGGACCTTGATTCGGACAACTCACGCTTCCCAGGCCAAGCGCCCGCCACCTGCGCGCGCAAAGGCCGGCTCACTCGAATCGATGAGCTGGGCACTGCACCCTATCAGCAGTTCCTGCCTTGGGTGGGCACCACCAACTTCGGATCGGAGATCGGCGCCCTTCCGGGAGGTGAACCCTCCAGCGATCGCGTGGGCGCGCTGCTTCCGACAGGATGGTCAACCAGCACCGGCACACCCCGCATACGCGTGGTGGAATCAGCCAACACCAATGGCGACCATTGGCTATTCGCCGTGCTGGCCAATCACATTTACGTGTATCGCGTGGCCAGCAATGGCATCTACCAGGTGAATCCAATTGCGAATTCAGGGCACCTGCAATTCATGGCCTCCTGGAGCCCGAATACCGTGCTCGAATACTTCCACGATGCCGATGCCATCCTCACGGCATTGCCCGACCGGCAAGAAGATGTGCTCGCACTGGCTATCGCGCAGAACGGCGGCATGTACGCGTACCCTGACCTGACGGACGGCAAGAACCTCATTGTCCACTACTTCGACCGCAACACCGGCGCGCTGCTGATGGGCGAATCGAAAGCCTATGCCTTCCATGCGCCGCCTTGCAACTGCAACGGGGTCACCATCGACCTGGGAAGTGGTTCATTCGTTGGCACCGGCTTGCGCGGCTGCGCCTTCCGCAGCGATGGCCAAGGGCTCTACCTCACCGGCGAGCGCACCACCGATTGCCAGACCGCCCAGCCCTACGCCGCCCACCTCGACCTGGAGAGCGATGCCATCACCGACCTCAGCTATGCCTTCGGCCAGCCCTTCGAACCCAAGTGGACCCGGAGCCGGATCTACCGGAACAAATCGCTCAATGGCTTGGGCACTGGCGTGTACATACCCGTGCAGGGCGAAGTAGGCGCCCTTCAAGGCCTGGAGAACCTTGCTGCGGTTACGTTCACAGCAGCGGCCATTGCCCCGGTAGCGCCACCTGAACTGTTCAACGGCGAGCGCCCCATCGGCTGCGGCTTCACGCCCCGTTTCCTCGATATCGGTATTGCCCACGACCGCTACTTCAGCCCGCAGAACCGAGCAACTTGCTGCGCCTTCCTGCAGACCCGAGGCAGTGGCCTCATCTACGGGCACGAGCAAGTGCCCGGCATGCAGCCCACCGCCTGGTCCGCCACCAGCAATCCGTACGGCAATACCTCGCCGCTCACTTGTTTGTGCGATATCGTGGTGAAGCCCGGCGCCAGCCTTTACCCCAGCAACCTCACCATCAAATTCGCTGACGATGCGAAGTTGGTAGTGGAGCGAGGCGCTAACGTGATCGCCACCAACAGCACCTTCACCAGCATTACCTGCCCCAGCGAGCGCTGGCCGGGCATCAGGGTGGAAGGAACCACCAGCAACGGCAACCAGGTGGCGCCTTATCAAGGCCGCCTGACCCTGCAGAACAGCACGGTGGAGAACGCCGTGGTAGGTGCTTGGACCACCCGCCAACTCGGCAATGGCACCACCGTGGGTGGCTACACGGGCGGCAGGATCCATGGCAGCAGTTCCACCTTCAAGAATTGCATCACAGGCGTGCGCATCGAGCCGTACCAGCGCACCGGCAGCACCGGGAATGTCCTGGATAACCTCTGCAGTTTCTTCAACTGCAACTTCATCACGGACGCCGCCTGGACCGACCTCGGCACGAACAATCCGCTCCATCACGCACGGCTCCAATCCGTGAAGGGCATCAAGTTCAACCAGTGCAAGTTCCGCAACGATGCCCACACCCAATTCCCTCCGCTCAACCGGGGCTGGGGCATCTTCGGCACCATGGCCGGTTTCGATGTGCTGGGCACAAGTACGCCGGATGCAAGCCTGTTCCAGAACCTGAGCACAGGCGTGGCTTCTGGTGGTTTCATAAACAAGACCAACATCCGCCAAACCTGGTTCCGCGGCAACCGGGTGGGCGCGCACCTGCAAGCCCTGGTGGCTCCGGAGGTGAGCCGATCGCACTTCTTCATGCCCGATGGGCTCTGGCCGAATCCCCCCACGGGCCTGCTGCTGCAGCAGAGCACGGGCTATTTGGTGGAAGAGAACAACTTCACCGGCATGCCGGGCACCTACGGCAATGTGGGAATCTACTGGAAGGGCG
>DAORNP010000114.1:6399-12324 GCA_035441065.1 Flavobacteriales bacterium
ATGATGGCGACGACGTGCTGGCCGGCAACCGGATCTACAACAACACCTTCAACCAGCTCTTTGTAGGCACCTACGTAAAGGACCGGCACAAAGGCAATACCCCCAGTACCGAAGAACTCGGCCTGCAGATCCTCTGTGGCGATTACACTGGCTGTGTCTACGACTATTACGTGGGCGACAACACGCGCATAAGAGGGAACCAAGGCAACACCAATACCCTTGGCGGAGAGCTTTACCAACTCGCTGGCAACCGTTTCTACAGTGGCCAGAACAACGGCATCATGATCAGTACTGTGCAGCCCCTGCCGGTGGCACCTTACTACATCCCCGCACCCTTCTTCAATTACAAGCGCCACAATGTGCCGGAGTGCGATCCGATCAATCCGAGCCAGTTCTACTCGGATATCAACATCGTGACCGAAACGACCTTTGACAAAGCTGAAGCATGCGGCAACGGATTGCTCCCCACCGTCGGCGGTGGGGGTGGTGTAATCGGTTTCGGATTGGCAGCAGCGCAACTGCAGAGCGCCCAATCCAATCTGTACGGTACCGTGGATACCGGCGAGCGCGAGAATATCCTGGAGGCCATCAAGCAAGACAGCCCCTGGCTGCCCAGCCACACGTTGCGCGACTACTTGCTGGCCCGCTGCCCCTTAAGCGATGAGGTGCTGCTGATGGTAATCCACCGTGAGCAGCCCATGGATGCCTGGCACATCACGCAGGTGATGCTCGCTAACGCCCGGCTCACCGAACAAGTGCGTCGCGCCTTGGAGGACAGCGAATTGCTCAATGCATACTTGCTCACGATCGTGCTGAACGCTGGCAGCGGCCCCACCGTGAAGGACCTGCTGGTGCAGGAAGTCGTCATGCGCGCTGACCAGAAGGCCCGCTATTTCACCATCGCATTGGATGAATGGGCCACGGATTCCATCACACCGGACCCCGACGATTCCCTGCGAATGATGCTGGCCGCGCACCCCGACCCCAGCGACTATTATCTGTTGGCCGAACTGGAAATGGTTCGCGGCGACTACACGGCCGCCACGGATTGGCTGGATGCGTTGGTTGATGCCAAAGCGGAAGACCCCATGCTCCTGCGCGATCTGGTGAGCATGCACCAAACGCTCAACGGCGACTGGCAGCAAGCGGATGGAGCACAACGCGCGGCTTTGGCCACTATGGCGGCCAGCACCGAACCCGGTTCGGGCCTGGCTTGGAACATCCTGTTCCAGCTTGGCGAGACCGATGCAGTGCCCGGCGCCGAAGAGCCAAGCAACGAGAAAAGCCTGCGGCTGCTGCCCGCTCGCAAACCTAGAGCTGCTGAGCGACCGGCGCTGGAAGCGCACCCCAACCCCACATCCGGTAAGAGCTGGGCTGTGATCTCCGTTGAACTGGAAGACGCAGCGATACTGCGCGTGAGCGACCCACAAGGGCGTTTGGTGCGCACCGAGCGCTTGGCAGAAGGCCAGCATTTGGTGGAGCTTGACCTCATGGGCCTTGCCGAAGGCATTTACACCTGCGAGCTACTGCAAGGCGAGTACAAGCTTGGTGTGACCAAGATCACCGTGCAACGGTAGAATGAAGACCGGGAGCGGCGCGCGAAGTGCGCGTCGTTCCCGGTATATTCGCACAACCTGCATGACAACGAGACTGCTTACCCCGCTCCTTTGTCTGCTATTCGCGCAAGAATCAGGCGCTCAGTTCACGTTCAATGTGGTGCAAGAGCACCCAAGTGTTCTCTCCTACAACGGGGCGTGCTCGGTATTTGAGCAGCAAGATGGTTATGTGGTATTCAGCGTTGGCTGGGCGCTGGATAGCACGGTAGGCTCCACGCAGATCACGAAGTACAATTCGGAGGGCGACATTCAGTGGCAGAAGGAACACCGGCGCGAAGCACGTAGCGTTTATCCTGGCATCATAGACCCGGTCGCCGAGATCAGCGGCAGTCGCTATGTAGCCGCGATGGACGAATACGGTGGCCCTGACCCTATCGTGACGTACATCTACTGGTGGAACAGTGAAGGCGATACAATCCGCACCCGTTTCTTCAAGTCGGACAGCAATGTTGTCAACGGCAATCACGGCACACGCCAATTGCTCGCTCTCTCCGATGGCGGTTTCCTGCACTGCGGCTGGTGCGCGAACACACCACCGGGACAAGGCGGTTGCATCACCCGTTTGGATAGTACTGGTTCAATACTCTGGGAGCGGGTGTACCCGCAGACAGAGTACATCCTGAATGCGTGTGAAGCCCCCGATGGCGGCTTCGTGCTGGGCGGCTCGCGCAACGCCGCTCAGGACGAGGCGGTGGTGATCCGCACCGATAGCGCGGGCAATGTGCAATGGTTGAGGTATCATGGGTTGCACGCAGGCACAGGAGCCCAACGCGCATTGATCAACGAGCAGGGCAATGTGCTGGTGCCGGGCAGTTGGAAAGAAGACCCCCTGTGGTCCGTTTACGACAAATGGGCTTGCCTATTCATCTACGGGTCCAATGGCGCTTCACAACCACGAAGAGACTATTACTTCCATCGCAACACGTACACAGCTCACGTACTGGAAAAAGGTAATGGGCATTATTGGCTGGTCGGGGGAACTTATCAAACAGGGTTGGACCCAGACGATGTGACGCTTATCTGGGAGTTGGACGAGAACCTCGACAGCCTGTGGATGCGGCGCTATTGGTTCTACGATAGCGATGACGCAGAGAGCTATGCCTATTCCGTGCGAAGCGCCAGCGATGGCGGCTTGGTCTTGTGCGGCTCGTCGCGTCAAGGCGTTTTAGAGCCATACCCCTACAAACAAGACAACTGGCTCATCAAGCTCGATAGCCATGGCTGCTTGGTGCCCGGCTGCCAGAACGTGGGCATAGATGAGGTGGCGCTGGGCTTGAGCGCATACCTCAGCGTTTCGCCGAACCCCGTGCCCACGGGCCAGCCCTTGCGCATCTCTTTCGAGCCACCTGCGGGCTTCACACCCACCGGCCCCTTGCGCGTGATGGTGCTGGATGCGCAAGGCAAGCAGGTGCATGAGGAACTCATGAGCGGCACAACCCTCAACCTGCTCAACCTGCAACCCTCAACCGGGCTTTACTTCCTGCACCTCACCGATGGTGCGCGGTGGCTGGCGGGGGGCAAGGTGGTGGTGGAGTAGAGCGAGCAACGGTCACAGTGCCCGAGTAGAGGCACGGTATCTTGCTGCTCTTCGATTCGCAAGGCCGACTCATGGAACACATCGAACTGAACGGCCAGTTGGCTTTCTACGAGCTGCCACTGAGGGGCTATGCCGAGGGACTCTACATGGCACGTATCACGCTCGATGGCTTTGTCTTGGGCGAAACCAAATTCACGGTGGTAAAGTGAGAGCGATTGCTGCCATTACGATTGGGCTCGGCCTTTTGGCCGGGCCCAATCGCGGGCAGGCCCAAGGCTTCATCAGGCATTTCGATGCCGAACAAGCGGGCAAGCCAGGTGCGATATTCTCGGTGCGCGGAAGCACTTCCCTCCGACAATATCTCCAACACGAGCAAGATGAGCACACCTAGGAACATCCTGTTGGCTCCGTTGGTGCTGCTAAGCGGTGCGTTGGCGGGTCAGAATACCTTCAATGTCGTACAGCATCATCCGAACACCTTATCGTACAATGGCGCGATGTCGGTGCATGAACTTGCCGACGGCTACCTGGTATTCAGTCAAGGCTGGGCGTTGGCCAGCCCCAAGGGCGCTATTCAGGTGGCCAAGTACGATTTGGGCGGGGAGCTCCTGTGGCAAACGGAGCATACGCGCGACCGAACCATCTCACCTGGACTGATTGATCCCATTGCTCGGGAATCCGCTGGTGTTTTTGTCGCGGCGGTGGACGAGTACGGCAGTTCGCAACCGATTAATATCTGGCTCTACTGGTTCAACGCCGAGGGCGATACCATACGCACCCGTTTCTTGAAATCGGATAGCAACGCGACCTTGGGCAACCACGGCACCCGGCAACTATTGGCCTTGGCCGATGGCGGCTTCCTGCATTGCGGATGGTGCCATGGGGCCGAGCCATCGAATGGCTGCATCACGCGCTTGGACAGCGCCGGTGCGATTCTATGGGAACGCGTTTACCCCCAAGCGCGGTACATCCAGAACGCCCGTGAATTACCAGACGGCGGCTTCGTGCTTGGCGCGTCAAGGAACACGATGCCGAACAATGCCATTGTCATCCGCACAGATGCCCTGGGCAATGCTCAGTGGGTCCGTTACCATGGGCTGCACGCCATTACACTCGGATGGCCGGCACTTGCCGCCGATGATGGCAGTATCATGATGCCAGGCTGTTGGAAGGAAGACGACGACGTGAACACTTACGACCGTTGGTCCTCTTTGTATCAGTACAGTGCCAGCGGTGCGCTCATAACACGAAAGGACTACTTCTACAGTTACAACGCGGAAGCCAACTTTGTTCTCGACAAGCAAGATGGCGGCTATTGGTTAATCGGTCGCATGTTCCTGTACTTCATTGACCCTGATCTTGTCACCACGCTATGGCAGATCGATGAGAACCTCGACTCCTTGTGGATGCGGCGCTATTTCTACTTCGCACCTGATGACGCCGAGAACGTGATAAGCTGCGTTCGAGCAACCAGCGATGGCGGCCTCGTCATGTGCGGAGCAACCCGCCAAGGTATCACTGACCCCATGCCCTATCTCAATTCCAACTGGCTCATCAAGCTCGATAGCTACGGCTGCCTGGTGCCGGGTTGCCAAAACGTGGGTATAGAAGAAGTGGCGCTAGGGCTGAGCCAATACTTGAGCATTTCGCCCAACCCCGTGGCCGCAGGCCAGCCCTTGCGCATCTCTTTCGAGCCACCTGCGGGCTTCACACCCAACGGCACATTGCGCTTGGTGGTGCTGGATGCGCAAGGCAAGCAGATGAATGCGGAGCAATTCACAGCTCACACTTCCTCATTCACCCTTCATACCTCGCTATCTGTCGGCTTGTACTACCTGCACCTCACCGATGGTTCAAGGTGGTTGGCGGGCAGCAAGGTGGTGGTGGAGTGAGTTCATCACCGAACGCTGCGCATGTGAATTGCCCAGCAGCGAATACAAGCTTGGTGTGACCAAGCTCACCGTGCAACGGTAAGATGTAGCTCATGAGCGGCGCGCATAGAGCGCGCCGCTCATGTACATTCGCCTGAGATAGAATGCAATGCGCTTCTCCTGCTCCCTAAGTCTAATTTTAGCACTCGTTGCGGCAAAGGCGCAAGTTGCTTTCAATGTGGTGCAGGAACACCCAAGTGTGCTCTCGTATAACGGTGCATGCGCCGTTTTCGAGGAAGATGATGGTTATTTGGTCTTTAGCGTCGGATGGGCGCTTGATAGCACGGCTGGAGCCACTCAGATCACCAAGTTCAATCTATTGGGGAACTATCTATGGCAGAAGGAGCACCGTCGAGGCAATAGGAGTGTTTACCCAGGCATCATGGACCCTGTTGCTACGATTGATGGCGGCAGGTACGTGGCTGCAATGGATGAGTATGGCGGATCGGCACCAATTGTCACCTACTTATACTGGTGGGACAGCGAAGGCGACACCATCCGCACGCGCTTCCTGAAATCGGACAGTGCTGCCGTGAACAGCAACCACGGCACGCGCCAGTTGCTGGCCTTGGCCGATGGCGGCTTCCTGCACTGCGGCTGGTGCGCGAACAACCTGCCGGGGCAAGGCGGCTGCATCACGCGCTTGGACAGCGCTGGCACCATTCTATGGGAGCGGGTCTATCCCCAGGCCCAGTACATCCTCAATGCCCGTGAGCTGCCCGATGGCGGTTTCGTGCTGGGTGGTTTGCGCAATGGGAACCAGGATAGAGCAGTGATCATCCGAACTGAGCTGGTCGACCCGATCTGGACAGTCATAGGCCAAGTTTAAGGTGTGTTGCTG
>DAORNP010000115.1:0-6905 GCA_035441065.1 Flavobacteriales bacterium
ATGAGCGCGACCCGAAGATGGCGGCCTTCCTCGAGAGCATATCACCCCTCAATCATGTCGATCGAATCACCAAGCCGCTCTTCATCGTGCAGGGAGGGAACGATCCGCGTGTGCCCGCCAGCGAGGCGGTGCAAATGAAGGAGAAGATCAAGGCGAAGGGCGGCACCGTGTGGTTCCTCATGGCCAACGATGAGGGCCATGGCTTCCGCAAGAAGGGCAATGCCGACTTCCAGTTCTACGCTACCGTCGCGTTCATCAGGGAGCATTTGCTGAAGTGAGCGCACCATGGATGGACCAGCGCTGGGACTTGTTGCGGTGCTTCTTTTGGGTTCGGGCATTGGCGCCATTCCGCTGGTGCTGCTTTTCCTGGACTACCGCAAGCGCCACCAGATCCACAAGCCTCTCATCTTTCTCGCGGCCTTCGGCTTCACCTTCGCCGTGCTCTTGCCTTTCATGCTGAAGTCGCTCGGGATCTGGATCGTGCTGGCTGTGCCCTTGGCCCTCTTCGCCATGGTTATCACAACGCGGAAGGCTTCCCGAGAATGAGTGCATCATTCAAGAGCGATTGGATCAAGCAAGGCCTCCTGGTCCTCATCGTGCTGTACTGCGTGCATCCAGCCCAAGGAGAGAAGCGGGCCGTGTTGCATGAGGTCCGCACCTTCGGCAACAACCCCGGCAACCTTCGCATGTTCGTGCGGGAGCCAGCCAACCTCGCGCGTTTCGAGGGCAAGCGGCCCATGGTGCTGGTGCTGCACGGCTGCGGGCAGGATGCCAAGTCGATACTCAAGCTCAGCGGATGGGGCGCGATCGCCGATAGCACGGGTGCCTTCCTCGTGTTCGCGCAGCAGAAGCGCAGCAACAATCCGATGCGTTGCTTCAATTGGTACAGGCAGGCTGATGCGCTGCCCGGCCGTGGTGAAGTGTTCTCCATTGCGCAGATGGTGGAGCATGCCGTGGCGTGGTACCCGATCGATCGCGCGCGGGTCGGCGTCTATGGCGTGTCGGCTGGTGGGGCCATGGCGGTGGCGCTCGCGGCCTGTCATCCGATGTTGATCGCGCAAGCCGCAGTGGTCGCTGGTGCTCCATTCGGCGGCGTGGTGAAGGGCGATGCAACGCGGCGACCGGTAGCGCACCCCGAAGCGATCACGCCGCAACAATGGGCCGAGCGCGTGCGCACCGTCTCACGCGATCCGGTTGAGCGCTACCCGCGCATGGTGTTGGTGCATGGCATGCGCGATCAAGTGGCCGATTATGATCTGGCGCTTGCCCTCGTGGCGCAATGGACCGCTGTTGCAGGCACGGATAGCATTCCCGATGCAGTGAAACGCATCGACGCGCGTGCCGATGTGGTGCGCATGAGTCACCGCGATCCAACAGGGTCTGAGCCGGTGGTGCTCTACCGGATCGCGCAATTGGGTCATCGCTTGGCGCAGGACAAGGCAGGCCGTGGCGGCTGGTCAGGCAAGGACGTCGGGTTCAACAGTACGCGTGCGATCGCGCAGGAATTCGGGTTGCTGGACTGAGAAGGCTCAGAGCACGGCGCTCGAATCGCCCTTGCCTTCGCGCACCACTACGGGTTCGCCTTGGCTGAGGTCGATCACGGTGCTCGGCTCCAAGCCGCAGGGCCCCGCATCGAGCACCATGGCCAATTGATGGCCGAAGCGCTCCTCGATGCGCCACGCCTCCGAGGTGTGGTCGAGCACTGTATCGGGATCATGCACGCTGGTTGCGGCGAGCGCGTGCCCCAATTCCTTCACCAGGGCTTGCGGTACGGCGTGGTCCGGAATGCGGATGCCGACCGTTTTGCGGTTGTTCTTGAACAGTTTTGGGATAGCCGTGCTGGCTTCGAGGATGAAGGTGAAGGGGCCAGGCAGCGCGCGCTTCACGATGCGGTAGGCAGCGGTGTCGGTCACGCGCGCATAGTCGCTCAGGTGGCTTAGGCTCTCGCAGATCAACGAGAGTTCCGCCTTGCCGCGTTTACCGCCTTTCAATCGAGCGAGCTCTTCCACGGCTCGGGCGCTCTCCGCGCTGCACACGAAGGCATGCACCGTGTCGGTGGGGCAAACGAGCACCTCGCCGGCGCGAAGCGCATCAACCGCCGCTTTGATCTTGCGCGGCTCGGGATGCGTGGGATGGATGTCGATCAGCACGGCGTTGCTCAGGCCTTCACCGCGGCGGCCTTGCGGTGGTCGGCGAGGAACTTCTCCAGGCCGATGGTGGTGAGCGGATGATCGAACAGCGCGGTGATCGCGCTCAGCGGACAGGTGGCCACATCGGCGCCCACCTCCGCGCATTGGATGATGTGCATGGGGTGGCGGATGCTCGCCGCCAGCACCTCGGTATGGTAGCCGTAGTTGTCGTAGATCAAGCGGATCTGCTCGATCAACTGCACGCCGTCGGTGCTCACATCGTCCAAGCGGCCGATGAAGGGCGATACGAAGGTGGCGCCGGCCTTCGCGGCCAGCAAGGCCTGCCCTGCGCTGAACACCAGGGTGCAATTGGTCTTGATGCCCTTGTTGCTGAAGTACTTCAGCGCCTTCACACCATCGCGGATCATGGGCACTTTCACCACGATGTTGGGATGCAGCGCCGCCAGTTCCTCGCCTTCGCGCACGATGCCCGTGTAATCGGTGCTGATTACCTCGGCGCTCACGGGGCCATCAACGATGTTGCAGATGTCGATGTAATGCTGGCGCACGCGCACCTCGCCGCTGATGCCTTCTTTGGCCATCAGCGATGGATTGGTGGTGACGCCGTCGAGGACCCCGAGGTCCTGCGCTTCCTTGATTTGAGCCAGACTGGCCGTGTCGATGAAGAACTTCATGGATGCTATGCGGAAGCCTGAATGGCCCGTGCGCGGCGGCGAAGGTAGGAGCGGGGGAAGTTGAGCGGATGCGGTTCGGCAACTCCGCGGCATGCTTCGTTCGGCAGCGCATCGAACACTACTGCCGCGCTACACCTCTTCCAGCGAATACACCACCATGCCGCTGCGCAGCTTCGGTTCGATGTAGGTGCTCTTGGGGGGCATGCTGCCGCCTTCGTCTGAAACAGCCTTGAGTTGCTCAAAGCTCACCGGGTGCAGGTGGAAGGCGATTGCGGCCTCGCCGGAATCGACGCGGCGGTCCAGTTCCGAGGTGCCTAGCGTGCCAGGCACGAAGCCCACGCGGCGATCGGTGCGCAGATCAGAGATGCCGAGCACGGGTGACAGCACGAGTGCACTGAGGCGTGCGGCATCGAGGCTGTCGGCTGCTGTTGATCCAGCAGGTGCCGGAGGAAGCGTGAGGGCATGCCAACCGCTCGCGGTGCGCACCCCGATGATGCCCGGCGCAGCGACGGCACCGCTCGTCTTGGAGAGATCGCCCACGTGGGCCAGCGCATCCAGCACGCCTTGCTCATCGAGCCCGTTCAGCTCACTCACCACGCGATCGAAATTGTACACGTAGAGCTGCTTGCGCGGCACGATGTAGGCCAGGCACCAGAAGTCGGGGTCCACTTCGGTGAGCCCGCGCGATTCAGCGAGGCGCGCGCTGCTCGCCAGGCGGTGGTGCCCATCGGCGATGTACAAGGCCGGCACGTGCTCGAAGGCGCGCTGCAAGCGTTCGTGCATGTGGCGGTCGCATATGGGCCACAGGCGGTGGCTCACCATGTCGTTGGTGCGGAAGGCGTATGCTGGTCGCGTGTTCAGCAGGGGGTCGAGCGCGGCCTCCCACGTGTTGCCATCGGGGGTTGCGAGGAGGACCGGTTCGGCGTTCATGCCGGTGCTGCCCAGGTACTCGGCGAAGAGCTGCTCACGCGCGGTGAGCGTCTGCTCATGCACCTTGATGCGCCCCTCCCGGTAGGCACGTGTGCTCACGCCACAGATGATGCCGCGCGTGCGCTTGCCGCGTGCTTCCTGCTCATACAGGTACATCGCTGGCTGCTCTTCGCGCAGCATGGTGCCTTCGTCGCAGAAGCCCCTGAAGGCCATCCGCACCCGGTGGAAGCGCTCGGTGCGCGAGAGTTGAGCGGTGCTGGCATCATCGGGACGCAGCACATGCAGGAAGCTATGCGGATTGGAAGTGAGTCGCTGCGCGAGCTCATCTTCGGTATAGGTCACGTAGCTGCGTGAGCCCACCAGATGCGCGCGCGCAGGCACAGGGCGCCAAGCGCGGAAAGGGCGCAGCTCGATCATGCGTCAAGCCACCGTGGCGGCCGATCGCCAGCTGAGGATCCGCTCCACCAGCTCATCGCCTACACGGCCTTGGGCCTCGGCGGTGGCCGCTCCGATATGCGGGCTGAGGCTCAGACCAGGCTCGGCCAATAAGTCGGCGCGCGGCTCGGGCTCGTTCACAAATACATCGAGCGCCGCTCCGCGGAGCCTGCCCTCCTTGATGGCGGCGAGCAATTCGTCTTCGTCCACGCTGCCGCCGCGTGCGGTGTTCACCAGCACGGCGCCCGGCTTCATCAGGCCCAGCTCGCGCTTGCCCAGCACCGGCCGGCCATCCTTCTGCGCGGGCACATGGAGGCTCACGGCATCGCTCTGCTTAAGGAGCTCATCGAGCTGCACCATCTTCACCGGGACGCGCACGTTCACGCCGCCCACCTCCAGCTCCAGCACATCGGCCGTGGCGTGGTTGTCGGCGTAGATCACCTTCATGCCGCAGCCCAGCGCATAACGCGCGGTCCATTGGCCGATGCGGCCGAATCCGATGATGCCGAGTGTCTTGCCGCGAAGCTCGAAGCCCTTCTCGTATTCCTTCTTCAGCTCCTTGAACTTCGAACGGCCTTCAGCAGGCATGCGCCGGTTGCTCTTGTGCAGCGAACGCATCAGGCTGAAGAGGTGCGCGATCACCAGTTCGGCCACGCTGATGCTCGACGAGGCCGGCGTGTTCACCACCGGGATGGCCTTGCTGCGCGCGTGCGCCACATCGATGTTGTCGAGGCCCACGCCGCCGCGCCCGATGAGCTTCACCGTAGGACAGGCGTCGATGAGCTCGCGGCGTGCCTTGGTGGCGCTGCGAACGAGCAGCACGTCAACGCGCTCCTTGTTCAGGTACGCCGCGAGCTGCTCCTGCGGAACATGGTCGGTGGTCACGGTGAAGCCTTCTTCCTGAAGGCGGGCCTTGGCTTGTGCCGAGATGCCGTCGTTGGCGTGTATGCGCATGAGCTTATCCGTTCTTCTGTGCGAAATGCTCCATTACATCCACGAGTGCTTGCACGCTCTCGATGGGAAGGGCGTTGTACATGCTGGCGCGGTAGCCACCCACGCTGCGGTGGCCACGGATGCCGCTGATCCCCGCTTCTTTCCACAGGGCATCGAACGCCGGCTCCAGGGCCGCATCCTTCATCACGAAAGTGGCGTTCATCGGGCTCCGATCCTCAACGGCCGTTGTGCCGGTGAAGAGCGGCAAGCGGTCGATGGTGTCATATAGCAGCTTCGCCTTCGCGGCATTGCGCTGCTCGATCGCGGCCACGCCGCCCACTTTCTTCATCCACTCCATGGTGAGCATGCTCACAAACACGGCGAAGACCGGAGGCGTGTTGTACATGCTCTCCTTGGCGCCGTGGTTCTTCAGGTCGAGCATGGGGCTGAGCTTGCGGCCCGTGTGGCCCAGTTTCTCCGGGTCGAAGAGGTACACGGTTGCTCCGGCAGGCCCCATGTTCTTCTGAGCGCCCCCGTAGATCAGCGCGAAGTCGGCCACGTTCACCGGACGGCTGAAAATGTCGCTGCTCATATCGCACACCACCGGGATTGGCGACTTCGGGAACTTCTTCCACTGCGTTCCGAAGATGGTGTTGTTGCTGGTGAAGTGAAAGTAGTCGGCATCCGCAGGGATCTCGAAGCCCTTGGGGATGTAGTTGAAGTTCTTGTCCTCACTGCTGGCCACCACCAGTGTTTCGCCTATGAGCTTGCTCTCCTTGATGGCCCGGGTCGCCCATTCACCGGTGTTGGTGTAGGCGCTCTTGCCACCCACCTTCATGTAATTGAGCGGCACCATGTGGAAGCCCAGGCTGGCCCCCCCTCCGAGGAACACCACTTGGTAATGCTCCGGAGCACCCAGCAATTCCTTCACCAGTGCCTGCGCCTTGGCCATCACCGCCTCGAAGGGCTTGCTGCGGTGGCTGATCTCCAGGATGCTTAGCCCGCTTCCCTCGAAGTCGAGCACGGCTTGCGCGGCCTGCTCGAATACCTCTTGCGGCAGGATGCAGGGGCCGGCGCTGTAGTTGTGCACTTTCTTCTTGGTAGCTACGGTCATGGCGGTTGTTTTCGGCGGCCAAATGTATTGGCGGTGAGGGAGCCCCGCGCATGACGGTTGTTGCTCACAGCAGTCCCCTCGCCTTGATCTCCAGATACCGGTTGATCACGTTCACGGTGAGGTCCTGCGGGCGGCAGAGGATGGCGGGCAGCCCATGGCGCTCCAGTTCGCGCGCGATCAGGCGCTTCTCGTGCACCATTTTCTCCGCGATGGCGCGCACGTAAACCTGCTCGGTGTCGGTGGGCAGTTGGCGCAGGTCCTCGTCGAGCTCGGTGTTCAGGAAGAAAATGGGCACAACGAGGTGCTGCCGCGCCAGCCGCTGCAAATAGGGCAGCTGCCGGTGCATGGCCTGGGCGCTCTCGTAGTTGGTGAAGAGGAGTAGCAGGCTGCGCTGGTGCAATTCGCGGCGCACCGCCATGTACAGCGCTTCGAAATCGGTCTCCTTGTAGTCGGTGCCTTGGGCGTACAGGGCCTGCAGGATGTGCTGCATGTGGCCGCGCTGGCGGCTGGCGCGCACGAAATCCTGGGGCTTGTTGCTGAAGGTGAGCAGGCCTGCGCGGTCCTCTTTGCGCATGGCGATGCTGCTGATGACCAGCGAAGCATTGATCGCGTAGTCGAGCAGGCTCAGGCCATCGATGCCCGGCAGCATGACGTCGAGCACGATCAGGT
>DAORNP010000115.1:7003-9527 GCA_035441065.1 Flavobacteriales bacterium
CTTGATCCGCTCGAATTCGCTCTGATGCGCCACGCGCCGGATCCGCTTCACACCCGCCAGCGTGAGCCGGTTGCTGATGGCGAGCAGTTCGTACTTGCGCAATTGGAGGTAGCTGGGATATACGGCCACCTCCTTGTCGGCATCGAGCACGAAGCGCCGCTCCATCAGGCCCAGCACGCTGCTCACCATGGCGTTTATGGCCCCGTAGCGGTACACGCCGCGCTCCACTGGGCGGACTTGGTAGCTGAACTCGCGCTTCGCCCAAGGATCGATCACGCCGGTGAACGCGAGGTCGCGCTTCTGGAACTGGTGCGGCAGTTCATCGAGCACGCGCAGCCGCATGCCGATGCCGTAGCCACTCTCCAGTTCAATCGTAACGGGATTGGCGTCCCCATTGCTCCATCGGTCGTAGGTGCGCCGAGCGCCACGTAGGCCGGAGCGCGGGCTGTAAAGGAGGAAGAGCTCTGCCAGCAGCGCGAACGCGAATGCCAGTGCGCCGAGCTTTGCGGCCACGAGCACAGGATCCCAGGCCCAGCCCAGCACGAAGAGCAGCACAAGGCCCCAGCCCAGCGCGAAGAAGCGACGGGTGAGGAAGATGCTGCGCAGTCCAAGGGCCATTTCAGCGCGGCACTTCGATCTGCTTCACGAGCTGCTGCACCACTTGGTCGGGGCTAAGGCCCTCCATCTCTCGCTCGGGCGTGAGCTGCACGCGGTGCCGAAGGACATGCGGCGCCATGGCCTGCACATCCTCGGGCGTAACGAAATCCCGGCCGGCGATGGCGGCACTGGATCGAGCAGCGCTGAGGATGGCCAACGAAGCGCGCGGCGATGCACCCAGCATCAGGGCACCGTCGTGGCGGGTGCGGTCAACGATGGCGGCGATGTAGCGAAACAGTTTCTCCTCGCAGCGCACCTGGCGGGTGAGCCAGCGGGCGCGCTCCAATTCCTCCGGGCCGATCACCGGGATGATGGCATCGGCACTGAGCAGCTCTCGGCCCTGCTGCGCACGCAGGAGGATCGCGGTCTCGTCTTCAACGCTGGGGTAGCCCACATTCAGCTTGAAGAAGAAGCGGTCGAGTTGCGCTTCAGGCAAGCGATAGGTGCCCTCCTGCTCGATGGGGTTCTGCGTGGCCACCACCATGAAGGGCGGCGCCAGTGGGTAGGTGCGGCCATCCACGGTAACCTGCCGTTCCTCCATGGCCTCGAAGAGCGCGCTCTGCGTCTTGGCTGGTGCGCGATTGATCTCGTCGATGAGCACGATGTTGCTGAAGATGGGGCCGGCGCGGAATTCGAATGCCGTGGTGCGCGGGTCGAAGACGCTGGTGCCGATGAGGTCGCTGGGCATGAGGTCGGGCGTGAACTGCACGCGCGAGAAACCCGTGCGCACGCAGCGCGCGAGCAGTTTCGCCATCAGCGTCTTGGCCAATCCCGGTGCGCCTTCGATGAGCACATGTCCATCGCTGAGCAAGGCCACCAGCAGCAGTTCCACCACTTCTTCCTGTCCCACGATCACCTTGCGCACCTCTTGCCGAAGACGTTCGGCGGCGAGCTGCAATTCGGTGAGCGGCACGTGCGGCGTGAAGGCGGCCTGCTCCGGTGCCGCACTCGCGGGCGGAACGAAGGCAGGGTCGACGGGAGGCATGTAAGGGGTGTGTTCGTCGGTCATGTTCAAGGGATGCGTTTGCGCAAGTCGTGAAGTTCGTTGCTGAGGGCGAGCAATTCCTGTTCGCTCAAATGACGCGCGTTTTCGATGCGTTCTAAGGCGCGCAGTCGGCGGTTCATCTCCTCCGCGCCGATACCGGTCTTGGCGGCCAAGTGGTGAACAGTGGCCTCGTCGTAAGCGAAGATCCGCAGGTAGGCGCGGGCGCGCACATCCTCCTTGAAGTGCGCGATGAGCTTGCGCGCGATGCCAGCATGGTCGCCTTTCTGCCAGTACAAGCGGCCAATGGTATGCGCGAGCTCGCGGCTGGCATTCACCGGAGCGGCGATCACCGGTATGGGGCGCTGTTGCCTGCGGACGTACACGAAGGCGAAGAGCACGAGCAGGGCTTCGGCGAGGTAGAGCGCCCATTTCAGCGCCGGCTGGCTCAGGAGGAAGCGGAAAAAGGAGCTGTTCTCCGTGCGACCGGCCTTCAGATATTCATCCCACCAGAGCGGTCGCGGCGGCAACAGGCTCAGCGCAGCAGCGGCGAAGCGCGCGTTTCGGTCCTTGAGCAGATTGTAGTTGGTGAATGCGAGTGGCGCGCTGCAGAGCACGATGCGGCCATCGCCCCAGGCCATGTGCAGCAGGACGGGACGCGAGGCGCCATCGACGGCAACCACGCGTGTGCGTGCCGTATCGAAGCGGGTGAAGTGCGCGCCAGGGAAGCCGCGCGCGAAGCGGAACACGCCATGAGCCATGCGATGGTCGCCCACGAAGCGGATGTCGCTGGTGTCTTCCTGCATGCTGAACCCTTGTCGCACCTCGATGTTCAGGGTATCCGCCAGGTCATTGCCGAACCAGTGGGCAGCAAGGAAGGCGTGG
>DAORNP010000115.1:9637-10439 GCA_035441065.1 Flavobacteriales bacterium
GTAGAGCCGTTCCTCGGCGGTGTTGACCACCGGGTCGGTGATGGCGCGCACTTCGGGGAAGAGGTCGGGCAGCCGCTCGTAGAAGAGCTTTGCGCCATAGGGCGTCTTATGCTGCCGCGAGAACGACCACGACCAATCCATCGGCTTGGGCGCCAAGGCCTCCAGTGTGGCCAGCAGAACGATCAGCAGGCCGAGCCCGAGCAGCAGCCTTTTCTCGAAGCGGTTCATCGCGCCGGTGCTTGCTCGAATTCAACGAATGGGCGCTGGAAGGAGGCATAGCGCTCATGGTCCACTTCGGCATGACCGTACCAGACCCATTGAAAGATGAGTGCGGCGTTGGCGAAGCGCGCGCGCATCCCTGGGTCCTTCAGTTGGCGCATGTAATCACGGTCCGTCTGGTCTGGGCTCCAGCGAATCAGTCCTTGGTCCACCAATCCGCGCAGCACCAACAGGTAATGCAGCCGGATGGCACCACGCCAATCGCCATCGCGCTCCGCCTGGGCGATCATCGCAGGAAGGTCCATCGCGCGGATGTCCTCTTCGGCGGTGATCACCTGACCCATACTGCGCGGTGCCCCGTGGAACATGCTGCGCAGGCCATTGCGGCTGAGCACCACGATGGCCGTTATGATGGCGATGATGCTGATGAGGTAGATGAGGTTGTCCACCACGAAGCCGCCAGCACGCGATCCAAGGATGCGCTGCAGCCAATCGAGCAGCCATTGCTTGAAACGGTCCCAGGGGCTGGGTGCGCGGCGCAGATCAGCATCGTAATCGACGCCCGCGCGCAACTCAGCGAGGC
>DAORNP010000115.1:10493-10766 GCA_035441065.1 Flavobacteriales bacterium
GTGCGCAGCGCAGGTCAGCAGCAGGCATACGAAGAGCAGGAGCCGCTGCATGCTTCAGGCCTGATCGAATCCGGCTACACGCTCTTTCAGCCCCGTTCCTTCGGTCTCCTCCACCCGGCTGAAGTATTTCATCATGGATGCCACAGCGATCAACGGATACGTGAGCATCTGCACGGACCATTGCACAGCGGTGCTGATCGCGTTGAAGATGCTGATCCAAGTGGGAAGCTCCACTGGACCACCGCCAGTAGCGGCTTCGATCCCCGCATTCAC
>DAORNP010000115.1:10779-11194 GCA_035441065.1 Flavobacteriales bacterium
GAAGGGAAGAATGACGACTTGATCGAAGATCGACTTCAGGATGAACATCACGAGGGTGAGGCCGAGGGTGGGCCAGAAATCGCCGCTGACCAACTGATTGGATCGGCCCAAGGAACCGGCGCCCCCTGTGCGCTCGATGGCATGGGCCGCTAGCGCGAGCGCGAGAACCGTGGCCGGGTACACGAAGGGAAGGACGCAGAGCAGGAAACCGAGCAGGATCAGCAGGCCGCTGAGGATGTTCACGGCGAAGTAGGGCCCGATCTGGCCCATGGCGCGCTTGATCAGTTCGCCGGTGCCCAAGCCGTGATGCTCGCCGAGATGGTATGCGCGCAGGTACTCATGCACCAAAGCGACAACGATTAGCCAAGCAAAGGTCAAGAGCAGCATGCCGGGCACCAAGCCGAGCATGCTTGAT
>DAORNP010000115.1:11254-12212 GCA_035441065.1 Flavobacteriales bacterium
GAGCGAATCGCCTGAGAGGAAGCCGCCGATCAGGCCGGCAGGCAGCGCAATGGCTGCAATGGCGCGGAGCATGGGCCGCCATTCCTGCCGGAGGAAAGCGAAGGTGTCCGAGAAGATCTGTCCGAAATCACGCGCTTTGCGCAGTTGGATGGGTTCGCCGGTGTGCATGGTAGGGGAGGATGATGAAGTACCAGATCACCCAAGCGAGCGATCCGAGGATGATGGAGATGGACACCCATGGGCGCAGGGTGAGCGCATGGCGGGTGACAAAGCTCTCGAGGAAGCCGGCCGTGATGAAGACGGGCACCAGGCCCAGCACCACCTTCAAGCCGGTACTGGCGCCGCGGCGGAAGCTCTCTCCGCGCGTATAGGTGCCCGGGAATAGCCAGGCATTGCCGATGCACAGGCCTGCGCCGCCCGCGATGATGATGGCGCTGATCTCCAGTGTGCCGTGGACCCAGATGGTGAGCACGCTTTCGCGCAGCACGCCCTGTTCGTGGAAGAACCACTGGAAGGCCCCCACCATGATGCCATTGTTCAGCAGCATGAAGATGGCGCCGATGCTGAGCACGATGCCGGCCACGAAGGCCGTGAGCGACACCTTGATATTGTTGATGGTGATCTGCAGGAACATCAGGCCGCTGTCCGAATCGGCATAGACGTGCATGGGGCGGCCCTGGCGGATGTTGTCCAGGGTCATGTCCACGTAGTAGTCGCCCAGGATCAGTCGCGGAAAAGTCTCGTCGTGCGCGGTGCTTACGGCGCCGATGATCGCGGCCACGGCGAACACGGCGAAGGAGAGCTGCAGGTCGCGCCGGGCGGCATGGATCGCCAAGGGCACCTCTTCGGTCCAGAAGGTGATGAAGCGCTTGCGCGGCACCCGCTTGTTGCGGTAGATGTGGTGGTGCAGCCGCACGGCCAGGCCGTTGAGGTAGCTCACCACCGCGCTTCGCGTGTA
>DAORNP010000116.1:0-4510 GCA_035441065.1 Flavobacteriales bacterium
GCTTGATCATCAGCGGATCGGTGGTCATCGTATTGTCCCAGCCGACGAAATCTCCAGTAGAACCAGCATTGGCCGGAGTGGAGACTTGAGCATGCAGCGGCATCATGGCAAGCATGCAAACGGCCATGGTCCATGGCCTCAAAACTGTCTGTTTCATGGTCTTCGGTTTTGTCGTTGTGAACGCCTCCAAAGACCGGACTTCCGCTACTCGATCAACACGAACTTGAACGAACGAAACCTCCCCTGTTGCTCCAAGCGCAGCACATAGGTGCCTCTTGCCCATGCCAGCACGTTCTTACGCCAATCGCCACCCATGTTCTCTTCACGCCACACCAGCCGCCCCAACGCATCATGGATGTTGATGTTGCTACCCAGTGGCACTCCGCTCAACGCGATCTCGGCGTGCGCCGGATTGGGGAATAACACCACTGTGTCCATACCTGGCTCGGTTACACCCAGCGCCGACGGGCATCCTTTCGGGTTCGGCGAAACGCACACGTTGTCGATCAACGTGTAGGCTCTAGGGGTCCAGGCGAATGTGGCAAAATGCAGTGTATCCGTGCTCGCATTGTCAAAGTGGTTCCCGATCATCAGGTACTGGTAGGCGCTATCGGCCACGAAGCTTCCGTTCACCAAAGTCCAACCCACCGTGTCCGCAATGACCCAAGGGTGGTACACGTGCGCCTCATTGTCCCCGGTCGGCCAGGAATCTCCGTTCACCCATGGCCTTGGTTGTGTGGTGTACTTCATGCCCACATGGCTCGATGCGAGGTAATGCTGAGGGTATGCGTTACTCCCATTCCACGCAGCATTTGCATAGAAGCTGGCGTAATACACCTGCCCAGGGACTAATGGTTGCGCAAGCTGGATCATGAAGTACTCGCGAACGCCAGTACTTTGAATGTAGGTAACCAAACCCACGTAGCATTCCCCATCCTGTGGATACTGGAAGGCCCATGAACTGAGCGGCACTCCATTGAATGCCCCATAAGGCAGGCAACTCAAGTAGTAATCGCCTGTACCACCTGCCGAGAACCAACCCAGCGGGCCCGTTTCCACGGTGTAGGCAGTGTTCACCTCAAGGCAATCCGTGAACTCTTCGAAGGAATGGTTGGGCACCAGGTTCTGCGCTTCGCAGCGCGGAGCACCAACAAACAACAGGCAGTGCGCGCCTAGCTTGAGTGCCAAGCGGCACCACCTGTTGTTCATCGCTGTTGGAAGCATTGTTGTCCGTTTCATTCCCGCCATAGCCGGAGCGCAGGCGGGTTCTTTTCGTGTTGTTCCTTTCTCACTGTCCGGTCTCTTCCGCTTGCACTAATGCCTTCGTCCGGCGCTGGTTGCGGCGAGGCATCCGAAAGATAGACCGCCATCGGTGGGCGTGCGCTGCTTGGCCAGCAAGAGCAGCGCGTGTCAAGTTTACCCCAGCCCTTTGCATGGCGCATCGGGCCGGGGCCGTCGCAAGCGGTGCTTGCGGCGGCGCCCGTGCCCATGGGCACGAGAGAGGTGTTCAATACGCAAGCGCAGCATAGCGCTGGCGGTTGGGAACAAGATCGCGCTGCGACTGAAATGTGCGCCTGCGCACAATACCTTGGCAAGTTGGAGATTCAGTCGGCCAGTCGGCCAGTCGGCCAGTCGGCCAGTCGGCCAGTCGGCCAGTCGCGCTGCGAGTGCAAGAAGAATATGCCCGGGCCGCACGTTCATGATGTCGAAAGTAGCGTTGTGTTTTGCAAATAGGATGTGTTGTGGATAAATCGGTTCGTGTTCATAGCAACTGGGTTAGCCGCGAAGAAATCGCATACGCCGCCAGCTCTAGGCCGATCCGAGGAAATCGGAACGCTGAGTGATATAGGTTCGTCGAACCGGCTATGAATAGTCGCTGGGTGAGCACGTCGTTCCTGAGTCGGTGATGAAGATCCGAATTCATGCGAAATGAGCACGAAAGGTGATCGTTGAAGGAAGCCAGTGATGCCAGGACCTTCATCACCTCCATGGCCTCCTATTCCCCTGCGGTCTGCAGGTCAATCGACCGGTTCCTTCCTGCCGACTGCGCAATCTTGGAGCAAATGCTGGATCCCTCCACGTTCAGCGCGCGTGCCTCCTCACTGCACCACTACTTCTTTCACCACCTCGCGACCGGCCCGCTCGTTGAGCCGCGCGAGTATGTCGGCGCGCAGGTAACTGAGCTCGTGCCGCAAGGGTGCGCTGTCAACGCTGATGCGCAGGATGGCGTTCCGCAAGCGGATGGCGGTGGTATGGCGCGCCACCATGGCACCGGCCACTTCGGGCCACGCTTCCGTGATCGCGGCCTCGTCGAGGCGCTCGCGCATGCCTGCGCCATCGACCAGATGACCGATGGCCTCAGCCAGCGATTGCTCGTTGCGGCGCTTCACGGTGTATGCCTTCGTGGGTGAGGTGGAAGAAAAGGGTCTCGAGGTCGAGGCCGTCGAGGGCGGCGTGCAGGCGCATAGGATCGGTATCGGTGATGATCACTTGGCCGAAGCGATGGTCGCTGAGCAGCCGCAGCAGGTGGCGCATGCGCTGTGGATCGATCTTGTCGAAGATGTCGTCGAGCAGGAGAATGGGGCGCTGTCCGGCGCGCTGTGTAGTGAGCTCGAATTGCGCCAGCTTCAGTGCGATGAGATAGGTCTTCTGCTGCCCTTGCGAACCGAAGCGCTTCAGCGGCTGGCCATCGAGGGTGAAGAGCAGGTCGTCCTTGTGGATGCCGGTGGTCGTGTGCTGCGCGGCGCGGTCACGCTCCCAACTCGCGGCGAGCAGGTCGGCCATGGCGGCATCGTTCAGCGGTGATCGGTAGTGCAGCGCCACTTCCTCGGGACCTGAGCTGATGGCCGCATAATGCTCCAGCAGCAAGGGAGCCAGCTCGCGGATGAAGGCGCCACGCGCTGCGTGGATGGATGCGGCCAAGGCGCAGAGCTGATCGTTCCACGGCTCGAACGCCGATGCCGCCATGCCGCCGCGCTCGGCCGCGTGCTTCAGCAAGGCGTTGCGCTGGGTGAGCGCTCGGTTGTAACGGATCAGCGATTCGAGGAAGGGCTTATCGAACTGCGCGATGAGGCCATCGATGAAGCGGCGACGCACCTCGCTGCCATCGAGGATCAATTGCCCATCGTAGGGCGTGATCATCACAACGGGGTAGCGCCCCACGTGATCGGCGATGCGGTCGTATTCCTTGCGGTTCCGGCTGAGCACCTTGCGCGCCCCGCGACGCACGCTGCAGAGCACCGCATCGTCGCCCTCCTCCCCTCGCATCACGCCTTGCACCACGAAGAGCTCCTCACCATGGCGGATATTGTGCTGATCCTGCGCCTCGAGGTAGCCCTTGCCCAATGCGAGGTAGTGAACGGCATCAAGCAAATTGGTCTTGCCCACGCCGTTCGGACCGGTGAAGCAGTTCACCTCGGCGCACAGGTCGGCCTCCGCTTCGCGGTGATTGCGGAAGTTGAGCGCATGCAGCCGCGCGAGGTGAAAGGCCATGCCGCGAAGCTAACCGCAGCGCGCACGATCGGTGATCGCAGTGCTTTTGCCGAACATTCGCGCTTCTATCTTCGGCCCCGCTTCCAGCCACCCTTCCCGCCATGCAATCGCAACCCATCGCCAAGCCCTCGCCCACGCTCCACGCCACGCGCGCAGCAGGTCCGCGGCCCGTTTCCGCCTTTATCGAGAAGCATTACTTGCACTTCAATGCCGCAGCGCTGGTCGATGCAGCTAAAGGCTACAAGGAACATCTCGGGAAAGGAAGGAAGATGATGATCACGCTGGCGGGCGCCATGAGCACCGGCGAACTGGGCAAGATCCTCGCGGAGATGATCCGCCAAGGCAAGGTGGACATCATCAGCTGCACCGGCGCCAACCTCGAGGAGGATGTGATGAACCTGGTGGCGCACGATCACTACGAGCGCATCCCCAACTACCGCGACCTCACGCCCGAACAGGAGCGCGCGCTGCTCGACCGCGGCATGAATCGCGTGACCGACACCTGCATCCCCGAGCACGAGGCCTTCCGCCGCTTGGAGAAGCATGTGCTCGACCTGTGGAGCGCCGACGACAAGAGCGGCAACCGCCGTTTCCCGCACGAGTACTTCTATGAGATGATCCGCAGCGGCGTGCTGCAGCAGTACTACCAGATCGACCCGAAGGATAGCTGGATGGTGGCGGCCGCCGAGCGCAATCTGCCCATCATCTGCCCCGGTTGGGAGGACAGCACTTTGGGCAACATCTTCGCCGGGCACTGCATCACCGGCGACTGCAAGCCGCAAATGATGAAGAGCGGCATCGAGTACATGATGTTCCTGGCCGAATGGTACACCGCGAACTGCGGCACCGACGGCATCGGCTTCTTCCAGATCGGCGGCGGCATCGCCGGCGACTTCCCCATCTGCGTGGTGCCCATGCTGCACCAGGACCTCCAGCGCGAGCACATCCCCTTCTGGAGCTACTTCTGCCAGATCAGCGACAGCACAACCAGCTACGGCAGCTACAGCGGCGCCGTGCC
>DAORNP010000116.1:4613-6376 GCA_035441065.1 Flavobacteriales bacterium
ACCATGCAGCGCCTGATCCGCTCCTTCAACACCTTGACCGATGAGCTCAAGGAGACCTTGCAGGAACAGTATCCTGACGGGATCGACACCTCGCACATCAAGACCATCCCCACCGCCAAAGGCGAGATGCTGCGGGTGATCGAATTGCGCACGCCCGAAGCCATGTACCTGATCAAGATCAACGCAGAGAGCCGTGCGGAGATCGATGAGTTCCTTGATCAGGACAATGACGGCGCGGCTGGCGGAGACGATGCCGACGATGAAGGCCTCGATAGCGAAGGCGCTGACGGCGCCGACGACCTGGGCGGCGACGACGAAGCCGACGAGGAGGATGACATGGATGCCGACGACGACGCCGACGAGGAGGATGACGACGATGATGAGGACGATGCCGGCGGTGACGACGAGGATGAAGAAGACGAAGACTAGAAGCCACCCCTTGTGGCGCTGACCGAAGGCCCTGGAGCATCGCGCTTCAGGGCCTTCTTACTTTGCCAAACAATTCGCGCACCCCATGAACGGACGCTTCCACGTCGCATTCGCCACCACCGATCTGAAACGCGCCAAGGCCTTCTACGGCAAGTTCCTTGGCCTGAAGGAAGGGCGCAGCGCCAAGACCTGGGTGGACTTCGACTTCTTCGGCCACCAGCTCACCATACAGGAAGTGCCCGTGACCTACCGCACGGCGCGCATCTACAATCCCGAATCGAATGTGCCCAGCGACCATTGGGGCGTGGTGCTGAGCATGAGCGATTGGAAGAAGCTGCGCGACAAGCTCAAGAAGATCGGGCATCCCTTCTTCATTGAGCCGCGCACCGTGATGAAGGGCGAAGCGGGCGAGCAGCGCAGCATGTTCATCGAGGACCCCGACGGCCACGCCATCGAATTCAAGGCCTTCGAGGACGAAGACGACCTTTTCCGAAAGGCGTGATCGCAATTCACTCCAGCATCAGGACGCTGAAGGCGTTGGGCGGTCGCTACCGCCGGCAGCGGCTTTCGGCATCGTGCCTCGCAGGATGAAGAACCCGGTAGTGCCTGCAATGAAGGATGCGAGTAGGATGCCCAGCTTGGCTTGTTGCCGATGGTCCGGGTCGATGAAGGCGAGTTCATTGATGAAGAGGGACATCGTGAAGCCGATGCCTGCGAGGAAGGAGGCGCCCAGCAATTGACGCCAGGTGAATTGATCGCCAATGGAGGCCCAGCGCAGCTTCACGATTACCCAGCACACGAGCAGGATGCCCACCGGCTTGCCCACGAGCAGGCCGAGCGCTACGCCCATAGCGATGGGACCCGCCAGCGCTGATCCGATCTCCGATGGAAGCTCAACGCCTGCATTCGCCAGCGCGAACAGCGGCATGACCACATACACCACAATTGGGTGCAGCTTGTGCTCTAGCCGCTGCAGGGGCGTCGCCGCGTGCTGGTTCAATTTGATCACCTTGTCGATGGCGTGCAGCTGATCCTCGGTGAGCGTCTTCACCGTATTCGGTTTCAGCAGGCTGAACTCATCGAGGTACTTGCGCATGCGCTTCATGTACCCGATCTCATCAACCTTGGCCGTGGCGGGGATCACGATGGCCGCGAGCACGCCCGCAACGGTGGCATGTATGCCGCTGAGCAGGAAGGCTGTCCATAAGCCCCCGATGCCGAAGATGCCATAGAACACGGGACTGCGGATGCCGAGCAAGTTGCCCGCGACGAGCACGCCCATGAAGCCCATGCCGATGGCGAGGTTCACGAACGAGATGTCGGAGGTGTAGAAT
>DAORNP010000116.1:6487-7266 GCA_035441065.1 Flavobacteriales bacterium
GAATGAGTGACCCGGCGGCGCCGGCGAGGCCCATCACGATGCCATAGGTGATCGAGACGCCGACATATCTGACACTGACACCGAACAACATGCCGCCGATACCAGCCGCCACCGGGAGGATCGCTTGCGATGGCCGCGACAACTGCCCGCCCACCACCTCGCGCTTGAGCTCAAGCCCCACCACGAAGAAGAACATGGCCATGAGGCCGTCATTGATCCAATGATGCAGTGTTCGCTTCAGTTCCCAATCGTCGATCCGTATCGCGAACGTGTGATGCCAGAGGTGGTGGTACCCCTCTTTCCACGGCGAATTGGCCCAGACCATGGCCACGATGGCCGCGCCCAAGAGCAGCATGCCGCCGGTGGCCTGCGCCTTCATGAAACGCTCAAAGGGCCGCACCAAACGATCGATGGGGTCTATTCGCATCATGGCGCGGAAAGTAAGATGGCGCGGTCCTCTTCCGAATCGCGGGAGCAAGAGTCCGGCATGCGTCATCTGCAAACAGGCAAGCGGATACCGTGGGCCGCGAACGAAGAAGGCGCCCAAGCGGACGCCTTCACTCAGTGAATCGCTTTCAATCAGTAAGCGCGCATGGCCACCATGGCACCGTCATCGTCGTATTGCTCGCCCCGTTGGATGAGGCCATCGGCATACACCAAGCGGCCTACAACGGTATTGCTTGGGCTGCGGAACTCCCATACTCCTTGGCGCTGGCCGTTGCGGAACCCGGCTTGCGCCAACAAGGCCCCGGTATCGCTGAACTGCTTCCATACACCAT
>DAORNP010000116.1:7276-10647 GCA_035441065.1 Flavobacteriales bacterium
CGCGGCGACCATTCCGGAAACAGCCCATCTCCTTCACCCGGCCATTCTCGTGGTAGGTTATGAAGTGGATGCGGTCGCCCTCTTGGTAACGGGTAGCGCGCAAGGTGCCATCGGCCCAACGCTCCTGTGCCAGTAATTCCGCACGCTGTGCATGCATGGAACCCATGATCAGCACAGCGATGATAAAGGTGATTCCGCGCATGGTGTTCCGGATCTAGGCCCTGTGGTACGCACAAAGGTAGCATCATGTTCACCAATGCTTAACACAGGATTAACGCAAAGAAATTGTCCGTTGCCTTGTTCAAAAGCCTGCGTGGATCCCTCCCTGAAGAAAGGACCAGTGATCGCCAAATGGCCGGTTATCAGGAACTATCGCTAGGCGGCCAGCGCGCCCTGTTCAGGCCTTGCGCACATACATGCTCTTCAGCGCCATGGCGCCGAAGCCTTCAATCCGGCAATCGATGTTGTGGTCGCCCTCGACCAGCTTGATGCCGCGCACCTTGGTGCCCGCCTTCAGCGCTTTCGGTGCGCCCTTTACAGCAAGGTCCTTCACCATCACCACATCGTCACCATCGTGGAGGATGGTGCCATTGGCGTCCCTTACGGCCGTGGCGGCTTCAGCTGCAGCAACCTCTTCCGGGTTCCATTCGTGGCCGCATTCAGCGCACATCTGCGAGCTGCCGGTGGGGTAAGTGATGGAAGAGGCGCACTCGGGGCACTTCGGCGAATCGGTCATGCTGCTGATTTGATCCGCGAAGCTACCCGAAGCCTCGAATGCGATCCTGAGAGACGTCACTGTAATGTGAAAGCGGGAACCGCGAAATCCTTCCTCGTCGAATGACGCCTGCCATTTCAGGCCTCGGGCTCATCGGCTACTTTCACCGCCAATGCCCGCTCCATGAAGAACATCCTTGCCGCCATCGACTTCTCCGTAGTGACCCCGCGCGTCCTCGCGCTCGCTGCGGAACTCGCTCAGCGCTTCGGCGCCAAACTGTGGCTCATTCATGTGGCCGCGCCTGACCCTGATTTCATCGGCTTCAAGACAGGCCCGCAATACATCCGCGATCACCGCGCGGAACAATTGAAGCAAGAACATGGCGAGGCGCAGGCCTTAGCCGCAGACGCAAAGGCCAAGGGCGTGGATGCCACGGCTCTCTTGGTTCAAGGCCCTACCTCGGAAACGCTCGCCGCAGAGATTGAGCGCTTGCATGCCGACATGGTTGTGGTTGGCTCGCACGGCCGAGGCGCGCTATACAGGGCTTTCGTCGGGAGTGTGAGCGAGCAGCTGCTCCGTGAATCCCGAGTGCCGGTCATGGTGGTTCCATCAAGACACGCAGAAGGAGATTGACTGAAAATTCCTTCAATTACACCATAGCACGCTGCATATCAGTTGTTTGCATGACATTGCTTCACTGTTACATTCAATTAGAATCATCGACAAAATCCAGATTTCATTAGACGAAACTTGACAAGCATCTGCCGAACCCGATAGGTTCGCGCCACTCTTTCGCACTCGGATCGCTCTTCAGACGACGCCTTTGAACGCTCGGACCCTACCCAAAGGGCCAGCAGCATGCGATCCAACACACCGCTCCATAAGGGCGCCGCGAGTGCGGTGAGCCCCGCTTCCGAAATCGAACGCCTTTGGCTGGACCCCGAGCAGGGCTTGGGGACAGTTCCTGTACCCGCAACACAAGAACCGCATGAACCAATCTCCTACCCGATGCACATGACAACAACCCTGAAACGAGCGGCGCGCACCCTATTGGGCGCCCTGTTCCTGTTGCTACTGCCGGCTCTGCCAGCAGCAGCACAACGGGCCCTTAAACATGCCCACGAACACGGGCATCCGGCGCCCACTTCGCACCAAGGCCATCAGCACGATGACTTGGCGCACCTGCTCAACATGCACGAGCAGGAGATCCACTTCACGGAGAACAAGGGGCAATTCAGCCCGGAAGTGCTCTTCCGCGCCGACTTCCCATACGGGCAAGCCGTAGCCACGCCGCAAGGCATGGTGGTGACCACCTTCGACCCGATTGAGGTGGACAAGCGAACTGCCGATGGTTTCGCCATTGAAGAGGAGCAGCGCTTGGGGCGTCCCGTGCGCGAGCTCACCTGGCGCCGCAGAGGCCATGCGTGGCAATTGCGCTTCATTGGAGCACAGTCCGGCATGAAGGCAGAGGGCCGCGATGCCCACCCGGAAGTGACCAACTACTTCGCGGGCGATCGTGCGAAGCACGCCACCGATGTGCGCAGCTTCCAGGAAGTGTGGTACCGCGATGTGTATCCCGGAATCGATGCGCGCTACTACCCTGCCGCTGACGGTTCACTGGAGTATGACCTGCTGGTGATGCCCGGCGCTGACGCCAACCGCATCGCCATCGCGCACGACGGCATCGGCAAGATGCGCGTGAACGAGAAGGGCGAGCTGATGATCGAGACCATCCTGGGTGAATTCGCCCACCCGGCCCCGCATGTCTATCAGCGCATCAACGGGCGTGCCCAGCCGCTACAAGGTGGAAGGCGAAAACACCCTGCGCTTCGAACTGGGGAGCTACGACAAGCGCCACCCGCTGGTGATCGATCCCATTGCCATGCGCTGGGCCACCTGGATCAATACCAATAGCAGCAGCGACAACCATGGACACTGCATCTGGGTGGACCCAACGGATGGGGCCATC
Source organism: Flavobacteriales bacterium (assembly GCA_035441065.1). Classification (GTDB taxonomy): domain Bacteria; phylum Bacteroidota; class Bacteroidia; order Flavobacteriales_F; family PHOS-HE28; genus PHOS-HE28. The sequence continues at coordinate 9,961 of DAORNP010000116.1, forward strand.
TATGTGGTAGCACGCGTGACTGGTACCACGGACCAGATCACCCCCGGAGCCTTCGACGAAAGCGCCAACGGCAACCTGGAGATGATCGTTGGCAAATACCTGGAACCCGCCAACGTAGGAGGCAGCGGCACGCGCGTATGGCAGACATACATCGGCGGCGCCGGCGACGACAATCCATACGCCATGGAGCAAGGCCCCGATGGAAATCTTTACATCACCGGGCAAACGAGCAGCACCAACTTCCCGCTCCTTGGCGGTTCCGCCTTTAGCGGAAGCAGCATCAACCAGCAAGCGCAGAGCGGCATCGACGTTTTCGTGCTGAAGATCAACACTGCGGGTAACTCGATCAAAGCGGCCGTAGTGGGCGGCAATGGCGCCGATGACAACTACGATGTGCGCCTCGCAGCCAATGGAGACGTTTTCGTTTGCGGCAGCACCACCAGCACGAACCTGTTAACCCTGAATGCCGGTAGCGGAGCATCCAACTCCAATGCCGGCGGCAGTGACGCACTTGTCTTCCGCATCAACCAGGACCTCTCCTCACTGGTGTGGATGCGCAACTACGGCGGCAATGGCGCTGATCGCGCCAGCATCATGCTGCACGACAATGCGACCGGCAATCTCTTCGTGGGCGGCAATACGGCCAGCACCAACTTCCCCACCGTGAGCCCACGCCAGGCCACGCGC